>PAGB01000028.1 GCA_002711265.1 Rhodospirillaceae bacterium | reverse complement strand
AGCCGGTCGTTGCCATTGCCAACGCCGACTTCCCCGCCCCGGCCGCGGTAGCTGTCCTCGCCAAAACCCGTATGCTCGAGGCGCTGGTAGTAGGGCAGCAGGCTGGCGTAGTTCCAGCCCTCAGCGCCGGCCTCTTCCCACTGGTCCAGATCGCCCGCACAGCCGCGGACGAAAGCCATGCCGTTGATGCTCGACGAGCCACCCAGCACCTTGCCGCGCGGGCAGTCCATAACACGGCCACCCAGCCCAGGCTCGGCGTCGGACCAGTAGCCCCAGTTGAACTTATCCTGGGTCATTGGGATGGACAGCGCCGTTGGCATCTGCACGAAAATCGACCTGTCGCTACCGCCGAATTCCAGCACGGCGACCCGTATGTCCGGGTCCTCCGTCAACCGGGCTGCCATGATGGCGCCGGCGGAACCACTACCCACGATTACGTAGTCAAATTCGGAAGATGTCGCTGCTGGAGCTGTGCTCGGGGTGGTCAAAACGGCCTCGTCAATCTGGTCTGATCTGCTGATTTGCGGTGCAGTCTAGAACAGGCTTGCCGCCCTGTCCCCCCGCCTGCGTCCTTCCTCTTGGCGAAAACGTCTTCCAGCGCGTAAGTTCAGCGCCATGATCACCGTCGAAAACCTAAGCTTCACCTATCCCAGCGCCACAAGCCCGGCACTGCGGGACCTGAATTTCAGCCTCGAAGACGGCGAAATCTTTGGCTTCCTCGGCCCCTCCGGCGCGGGCAAGTCGACCACGCAGAAGATCCTGATCCGCCTGCTGCAGGGCTACGACGGCCGGGCCGAGGTGCTGGGGCGCGAAGTCCGGCGCTGGGACAAGAGCCCCGATGAGCAGGTCGGCGTCTCCTTCGAGCTGCCGAACCACTATGCGCGACTGACCGCGCTGGAAAGCCTGCGCCACTTTGCAGCCTTTTACCGAGGGCCGACCTTCGATCCCCACCGAGCCCTCGACTGGGTCGGTCTGAGCGATGCTGCCAACCAGCGCACAGGCGCCCTGTGCAAAGGCATGAAGGTCCGGCTCAACCTTGCCCGCGCCTGCATGCACCGCCCGCGCCTGCTGTTTCTCGACGAGCCTACCAGCGGGCTCGACCCCGTGAACACCCGGCTGGTGATGGCGCTGGTCCGGCGGCTGCGCGAGGACGGCACCACCGTCGTTGTCACCACCCACAACATGAGCCTCGCCGACCAGCTGTGCGACCGGGTCGCCTTCATTGTCGACGGACAGATCGCGCTGATCGATGCCCCCAACAGCCTCAAGCGCCGGCACGGCGCAGGTCAGGTGCGCCTGAAGCAGGCGGGCAGCCCCGCCCGGCAGTTCCCCCTCGATGGCCTGGGTGAAAACCAGGCTTTCCTCGATGCCCTGCGCACCGGCGGCACCATCGAGAGCCTGCAGTCCGAACAAACCACGCTCGACGATATCTTCATCGAGGTCACCGGAAAGACCCTGCACGCGGGGGACGACCCCCTGCAATCCGCAGCCAGCCGTGCGGGCCGCAGCACCCAAAGCGAGGACAGGTAATCCCATGACCAATCGCGGATTTCCCGGCAACGACCCTGGCGGCCGGTCAGGCCTGTTCCAAGCCATTAGAACCGACGTCACCCTGCACTTGCGCGGGGGGCTGTACGTGATCGGGCTGGTGGTTTCAGTGCTGCTGGCGCTGCCGCTGGCGCTGCTGGTGCCGCTTTCCTTCCTCGACCGCGCGATCCCGGTCTTCATCCTGCTCGGAATCGGCTCGACCACCATGCTTTACATGGCCGCACTGATCCTGAGCGAGCGCGCCGACGGCACCCTCGACGCCGCGCTGGTCAGCCCGCTGTCAATCAGCAACTTCATCGCCGCCAAGCTGATCAGCCTCAACTTGCTGGTCCTGTTCGAGACCGTCATCACCCTGTCGCTGTTGCAGGCGTGGATCGCGCTGCAAAACCAGACGGGGCCACCGATCAGCCTGTTCGACCTCGGCTTCGGGCTGATCGGGCTGGCGACGCTGTACGTGCTGCTCGGGCTGGGTCTGGTGGTCCGATTCAGCAGCCTAACGGACTTTCTGGTGCCGGTGTTGCTGATCTCCGCCGTGATCCAGGCGCCGGCGCTGCATTTCCTCGGCCTGTTCGAGCACTGGGGCCTGCTGCTCATCCCCAGCGCCGCGCCGACGCTGATCATGATGGGGGCCTTCGGCGCGATCGACCCCCTGCTCGCCGCGCTGGGCTATCTGGGCACCGCGTTCTGGCTGGTGGTGCTATTCGTCTGGTCCCGCCGCGCGTTCGAGCGCCACGTGGTGGACAAGGCCGGATGACGGCGCGCAGCACTGTGTCATGCCAAAGCGCGAAAAGCTTAGGGGATTGCTATTGGGCTGAGGTATCCCGGAGCAAGAGAAAACCGGAAATCGGCCTATTGGCTGGCACTAGACATGACGGTTGTGGCATGCGTTGGTGCCGTTTAACAACGAAGTTGAGCGCAAGCAACAACGGCTGAGGTAATGGAGGAAAAAACATGGTTTGGGCCACCGCTGAGGCGAATCTATTGATCTTCTTGAAATTGCCGAATTCCAATTATTGGCCTGAGATACGATAAGGCTACAGTTCATGGTTCTAGGCATTAGTTCAGTCGTTTGGATGCTGATCGGTATCGCAGCTCTAATCTTGATAGTAATTTTCGCGGCAAGTCGTTTTACCCGGTACGGGGGCCAGAGGATTATGTTTCTCGCCCCAGCTGCCTTCCTGTTCTCAGTCTTTGTGCTTTACCCGATTACCGGATCGATCTGGCTTAGTTTGCACGATGTAAAGGCTGATCGATTGATCTGCTCTGACGGCAGGTCAATCTCGGAGGCTCAGGGAGACCCCACCTGTCGTCGTGTTCCAAAAATGGAGTTTGTAGGCCTCAAGAACTACCAGAAATTTTTTGACAAATTTCCGCGGGACTGGAAGCGCAGCAATCGCGAGATCGACGACCTACTCGACGGCGACCCCGAGACAAAGGCAAAAATGCCGCGTGCAAGCTCTGAGTTTAAAGCCCTGATAAATAACATTATTTGGCTTCTGCTCTTCCAGATTGCCATCCCGATTGGACTTGCGTTAGCGGTATTGCTGAACCAAACGGCTCTCTTTGCCCGAATACTTAAACCCCTCTACTTCTTTCCGTTCGTCATATCGCCTGCGGTGATCGCTTTCCTGTTTCAATTCTTTTACAACCCGTTCGAGGGTGGACCATTGGTCGAGTTCTACGCTCTCCTTGGCCTTAAGAAAGGCTACGGGATACTTGGAACCAATGGCTTATCAACTTTTGGGGTCATCATCGCCGCCTGGTATCCTCAGATTGCATATTGCATAATCATCTATCTCGCAGGTCTGACGGCCATAAACCCTGAGTTGATTGAAGCTGGCAAGCTTGATGGCGCGCGCGGCTTTGCCATGTTTAGGAAAATAATCCTGCCGCAACTGTGGCCCGCAACCTTCATCTGCGTGGTGGTTACAACCATCGGCGCCCTGCGGAGTTTCGATCTGGTTCAAGTAATGACTGGCGGACAACGTTGGTCAGAGGTGCTGGCTCGATATATGTACGAAACCGGCTTCGGTGAAGGTGGCGGTGACTATGGCTTTGGAGCCACGGTAAGCGTCATTCTATTCGCCATTATGCTCGTGTTCATCGTTTTCTTTGTGACCAACATGGTCCGGCAGACGGAAGATTAAGAGGGTCACCGCGAAATGTATCCCACCCCGATAGCCAAATGGACACGGCTCAGTCGTGCTTACTACGTGAGCCTCTTGATTGCCTTAACAATCATCTGGTTACTTCCGGTGCTGCTGCTTCTNAACACAGCACTNAAGAATAACGATCAGATCAACACTGAGGCTGGTGCACGCTTTACCGCGCCAAGCCCTCTGTCACTCGAAGGATTTTGGACACTATTGGCCAACCCGGGGTTCTGGCAGTCTATGGTGTTGAGTTTTGCGATCGTGCTGCCCGTCGTTGTGATTTCTATCTCGTTGGCGTCGTTAGCGGGCTATGCGCTGGCTAAACACCGGTTTCTAGGGCGAACCTGGATTTTCGCTTTCTTTGTCGCTGGCAATTTCGTCCCGTTCCAAGTCCTGACCTTGCCAGTAATGCGGCTGCTTCAGGATATCATGGTACCTGTGCCAGAGATTGACTTTTCATGGCTCAGTGACTCGGTACGATACCTGCTCGGCGACGTTCCCACGGTATTCCTATCAAACCTGTTCCGCGCGTTTGAGCTGAAAAACGGCTCGCCCTATAACAGTGCGTGGGGCCTGATTCTGTTCCACGGAGCTTTCCAGACCGGCTTCTGCGTATTTTTCATGCGTAACTTCATCGCCGCGCTACCGTCAGAATTGATCGAAGCTGCTCGGATTGAAGGCGCCGGCGAATTCCAGATTTTTTTCAAAGTGATTCTGCCACTGATAAAGCCCGCACTTGCGGCCTTGGGCTTACTGATTTTCACCTTTGTCTGGAACGACTTTTACTGGTCATTGGTTCTCACGCAGGGCGAATTTACGCTTGCGCCAACGGCGCTGGTAAACCTTGCTAGAGGAGAGTGGCTCAACCGTTGGAACGTGATGGCCGGTGGGTCAATTATTGTCGCCCTTCCTCCACTGCTCTTCTTCTTCTTTCTGCAACGGCAGTTTGTCGCGGGTCTGACGCTAGGAGCAAATAAGGGCTAACACGCGAATCTGCCTCGTCCCAGCTGCGCCGTGACGCAATCCAGGGAACAAATCAGGCGGTCATTTGAATAGCTGTCAGGGGAGCTGCTGTGTTTACTGTGGGCTTGGCCTAAGGCTGGTTTCCGTCACGGTGCAATTAGAATTCCGGCTTCATTTCTATCCATCCTGCTTCTCTCCGCGCAGAAGCGAGACGACGCCCCATCCGACCCCGTTCCGCCAATCAAGGCAGTACTATGCCTATCCTGAGCCCACCTTGTTATAGGGCGTGACCGGATCATGCTACTGACCAGAAACAAAGTTTTTTGTTCGCTGCAATGCAATCGTGCGGGCGAGAGCTCGCCAGAGAAGGCCTAGTGTGCACTAAATCGCCTGAACTGGTGGCAAGAAAAAACCCCGGCTCGAGCTAAGCCGGGGCTTGTATGTTCGGGCCAAAGCCCGAGTTTGTTTGTGCTCTAAGCGATCATTACAGAGCGCCGAAGACTTCTTCGCGAAGTTCTTCGAGTTCTTCCTGAATCTCTTCCTGAGCGTCTGTGTCGAGCATGAACTCCACCAACAGCGCCAGTGCAGGCTGAGCGTGAGCTGGGTTGTTGTCTCGGTCAAAGAACTGAGCAGTCTGGGACTGCGCAAGCATAGCCGCACCAGCCTTAAGGAACCGGTCGTCTGACACTGCTGCATCCGAACGNGGAGACAACTGCTGCAGCGTTGCACTGACCGCATCGAGATTTTCCTTGCCCGCTGCCCATGCCAAGAAAGTCTTAGCATCGTCGATGTTCTGTGCGTTTGAAGGNATAAACATCANGTCAGTNGGCGCNTCTTCGCCCAACGCAAAGTCCTTACCGGCAATCGGTGGGAACTGGTAGAAATCCAGAGCGTCCTTGGTTTCCACAGGAACGTTTGGAACCATGAAGTTACCGATGAGGTAAGAGCCAGCGTCGCCATTGATCAGTGGCGCCTGGCCTTCCTGCCACGATAGATTTTGATGGCCTTCGTTGAAGCAGCCAGCGTGAACTGCATCAGCGAAGTTGTTNAATGTNTCNGTCACACCAGCGTCNGTGTANGGAATTTTGCCGAGCATCANATCNACGTGNTACGCNAGACCATTCGTGCGCATNTTGANGTAGTCAAACCAGCCNCCAGCGGTCCACTTGAACNTNGTACCGATNGTGAANAGNGTTTTGCCTTGTGCTGCCATAGCTTCACACGCTGCAAGGAGCTCTCCGTAAGTGGAAGGCACCTCAACGCCACCAGCTTCGTAGACGTCCGGGCGGTAGTACACGCCCCATTGATAGAAGCTATATGGGATACCGTACTGCGCCCCATTAAAGGTGATAGACGGCTTGGTCGATGCCATGACATCGTGCAAATCCGCTGCATCCCAAACGTCCGAGATATCGACGAACAAGCCATTTTCTACAAAACCAGCCATTCGGTTACCGGCAAACCAGAAAGCCANNTCAGGGCCNGNNTCAGCNGNNAGAGCCGGACGGATCCANGAATCNTGGTANTCCTGNTGGTTAATTGTATTCAGCTCAANTTTGATGTCTGGGTAAGCGGCNTCNAAAGCNGCAACCATATTTTCAGTGGCTGCNAGAGGCGCANTGTCTGAGTTGTTTGATGCAACGACCAGTGTACGCTGAGCATGCGCAGTACTGCCGAATGCCAGCGCCGCAACGCCAGCCAGAATCAGCTTTTTCATGATTTCCTCCCAAAAAAAGCACGGCCTAAATCCGCGCCCGAAAATGCTGTAAAGTTACCCGTGCGCGCGGATCAGGCGAACCCGGGTCGAGAGCTTCCATTCCGACCTGAAACACGCGCACGCGCAGCCCAGCGAAATCTCCTCCCTCTAACTATCACTATATCTAGCTGGGGTATCGGTGCATTCCGGGTTCCCACTATTCGTTTCCGGGCAAATCGCCATTGCCGAACGAAAAGTGAGGGAATCGAACCCGAGGTGCTCAGTCCTTGGTCGTCGTCGCCTCAGCGGTGGGCAGGAAACCACCCGACTGCAGCGCCCAAAGACGGGCGTAAACACCCTTCTTGCCGAGCAGTTCGTGGTGGCTGCCCATTTCGGCAATCCGGCCCTCCTCGAGCACCACCAGACGGTCCAGTCGGGCGATGGTCGACAGCCGGTGTGCAATGGCGATGACGGTCTTGCCGGTCATCAGCCCAAGCAGCTGCTGCTGGATGGCATTCTCGACCTCGGAATCCAGCGCCGAAGTCGCCTCGTCGAGGATCAGGATCGGCGCGTTCTTGAGGATCACCCGGGCCAGCGCGATGCGCTGACGCTGGCCGCCGGAGAGCTTCACACCGCGCTCGCCGACGTGGGCGTCGAGGCCTTCCCGGCCCTTGTTGTCCTTGAGCCCGACGATGAAATCCCAGGCCTGTGCCTGCTTTGCTGCTGCGATCAACTCGTCTTCGCTGGCATCGGGCCGCCCGTAGCGGATGTTATCCCGGATCGAGCGGTGCAGCAGGCTCGTGTCCTGCGTCACCATGGCGATGACGTTGCGCAAGCTGTCCTGCGTGACCGCCCGGATATCTTGCCCGTCGACGGTGATACGACCGCCCTCAACGTCGAAGAAGCGCAGCAGCAGGTTGACCAGCGTCGACTTCCCGGCGCCTGAGTGCCCGATCAGCCCGATTTTCTCTCCAGGCCGAACTGACAGGTTCAGGTCCTGCACCACTTTTTCGGTCTTGCCGTAGTTGAAGGTCACGCCCTCGAACGCGATGGCGCCCTCGGTGATGGCCAGATCCGGCGCGCCGGGCTTGTCGACAATTTTGTGGGGCACGGCGATGGACTGCCGCCCCTCGGAGACCGATCCTGCACTCTCGAAAATATGCCCCAGCAGCCACAGCATCATCCCGGAAAACCAGGTCAGCGTGGACACTAGCGGCAACGCGGTGGCGATGGTCCCTGCTGACGCGCCGCCGACAGACCACAGCCACAGGCTCAAGCCAGCGGTGAAGATCACCAGAAACGCATTGAGAACGATCAGCATGGATGACATCAGCACCGACCGCCGCATCACCCGGATCCAGCCGAAGTTGAAGTCATCGATGGATTCCGCGACGTTGCGGTCCTCCATGCCCTTATTGGCGAACAGCTTGACAGTCTGAATGTTGGTATAGCTGTCAACAATCCGGCCCGTGACCTCCGAGCGGATTTCAGAATGCTCTTCGGAGGCGCGTTGGATCCGCGGCATGAAGTAGATGATCATGGCCAGATAAAGTGCCGTCCAAACCAGCAGCGGCACGGTCAGCCACAGCGAAGTCAGCGACAAGATGACGATAGAACCGACCAGATAGATTGCCCCGTACAGGATCCCGTCCAGTGAGGTCAGGATCACTTCGCGCAGCGAAATACCGGTCTGCATCACCCGGCTTGCGATCCGCCCGGCGAAATCGTCGGCGAAGAAGCCCACGTCCTGCCCGATGATATGTCGGTGCGCTTGCCAGCGGATAAAATTGCCAAAGCCGCCCATCAAGCCCAGCTCGACTACGGCGGTTTTTCCAATAATAGCCAGCGGTCGGAAAATCATGAAAAAGCCCAGCAACATCATAAGTATAGGTAAGCGCTGCTGCAGCAGCTGCATGCGCTCATCCATAGTCTCGACGCCCTGGGTCGCGAAGATGTCTACGAAGTAGCCCAGCGCGACCGGGATCATCAGGTCCGCGCCGACTTCCAGAAACTTGAAGAACAACGCCAGTAGCAGCGGGCCTTTGATCTGGCTGGCAAAGTGCCAGAAGAAGGCCCCGAGGTGGCGCGGCGGTGCGCCCTTCTCCGGCGCGGGCAGCAGCGGCATGGCGAGGCGCTCGACAAAGGTCATGGGATGACGACTCTCGCCCTCGAGCAGGCGCGCGCGGGTCTGCTCGTCAATCGGTTTTTTGTGAGCGGGAATGAACTCAACCATGCTGCTGCGATGCTCCTCTGCGGTGGTACCCTAGCAAGAAAACAGCCGGCATGAGTGAGCATTTTTGCTGCCCAAGCCCTGAAAGCGCGTCACGGCTCCATACTCTATCGGAGGGTTGCAAAGGAAAGCTGGAATTGTGAGATCAATGCCCCAAATCTGCCAGTCGTTATCGGCTCAGAAGTAGAAAAACAGCGAGGCGTCCAGCGGCAGCTCCCGATTGAGGGTGGCATAGCAAGCGCCAAAGCTCAGCTCGGTGTTATTCCCGTCTTCAACCAAAGATTGCGCATAGCGTGGCTTCAGTTGCAAACTGTAGGCGGGCCAGTGTGGAACTGGCGTTCAGCGTCCATCCAGCTGGTGGGGTCTTGGCCCACCGGTGGCCCAGTCGAGCAGTTGCACGGTATGGACCAGCGGCACCTCCACCCCTCTCTCCAGCTGCTTCATGCAGCCGATGTTGCCCGTGGCGATCAGGGTCGGTTCAGTCCGAGCAATGTTGCGCAGCTTGCGGTCGCGGAGCTGTCCGGCGATCTCGGGCTGGAGCATGTTGTATGTGCCCGCAGAACCGCAGCATAGATGACCCTCGGCGGGTTCCCGCACCTGTGCGCCCAGCGACCGTAACAGGGTCTTCGGCGCCGTGGTGATTTTCTGCCCGTGTTGCATGGAGCATGCGCTGTGATAGGTCACCTGCACCCCGTCGAGCCTGGCGTCGGCGTGCTTCGCGGCTTCGAGGTCGGCGGGCGTGACCAGCTCGGTGATGTCCTGCGCCAGCCCGGCGACCTGCTCAGCCCGGGCCTTCTTCGCCGGGTGATCCTGAAACATCGCGCCGTAGTCCTTGACGGTCGTGCCGCACCCGGATGCAGTAATCACCAGCGCATCCAGAGGCGTCTGGCGATGGGCTGCCAGTACCGCGTCGATCATCTGGGCTGCGGTGGCTTCGGCCTGCGTGGCCTTGCCCAGGTGGTGGGTCAGCGCCCCACAGCATGACGCCGCCAGCACCTCGACTTCGTAGCCCAGCCGGGTGAGCAGGCGGATTGTCGAAGCGTTGATTTCGGGTTCCAGCACCTGCTGCGCACAGCCTGGAAAGAGTGCGACGCGGCCGCGTGTCTTGCCTGCGTTCACCTGCGCCGGCGCATGCAGACCGGGTCGGTCGGTCCGGGCCGGCGCCGGCAGCCGGTCTGGGCTGAGCGCGAGGGCGGCTTTTAGCGCCTTAGGCAACACCGGCCGCATCCACCCACCCAGCGGCGCCAGCCGCAGCAGCCAGCGGAACAGGCCCGGTCGTGGCAGCACGCTCGCCAGAAAGCTGCGATAGAGCCGTTCAGGCAGAGGACGCTGGTAGTCGCGTTCGATCACCTGCCGCCCATGGTCGATCAGGTGCATGTAGTCCACGCCCGAAGGACAAGTGGTAGTGCAGGCCAAGCAGCTCAGGCAGCGGTCGAGGTGTTCGACCACGTCCTTGGTTGGCTTGCGGTCGTTCTCCAGCATGTCCTTGAGCAGGTAAATCCGTCCCCGGGGGCTGTCCAACTCGTCGCCGAGCAACTGGTAGGTCGGGCAAGTCCCGGTGCACAGCCCACAGTGCACACAGCTGCGAAAAATCGCCTCGGAGCGCTGGGTTGCGGGGTCTCGTTCCACGCCGTCCTTGAAGAAAGTCTGCATGGCTCAGAGGTCCTTGTACATGCGACCGGGGTTGAAGCGAAAACCGGGGTCAAAGGCGGCCTTGACCTGCCGCTGCAGGGCCTGAACGCCCGTGCTCAGCGGCTGGAAGCAGCCGTGTTCGCGGCGGTGCTTGTCGGGGCTCTGCACCAGCAGCGCGTGCCCGCCCAGCGCCGCTGCGCGCTTATGAATATCGTTTGCACCAACCGCATCAGCACCCAGCCAGATCAGCGACCCGGACCACTGCTGTGCGCTCGGGCCGTTCCAATCCGCCAGCAGCGCCGCCGCGCGGTCGCGCGGCAGGCTCACCCGCCACACAAAGGGAGACGCCCAAACCGCATCCAAGCCCGCCGCGTCCTGCGCCACCGCCCGTGCCTTGGGCACGACCTTGATCGTGATTTCAGTCAGGATAGCCAGCGTTCCCCACGACCCGCAGAGCGCCCGCGGCAGATCGTAGCCCGAGACGTTCTTGACCACCCGGCCACCGGCCTTGAGCAACTCGCCCCGGCCGTTGATGTACTGTGCGCCCAGAACGTTGTCGCGCGGGGCGCCGAGGCTCTCCCGCTCGGCCCCGCCGAGGTTGCTGGCGATGACACCACCAAGGCTCGGGTCACCCCCGAAGCGCGGCGGTGAGAACGGCAAGATCAGATCGTGTTCGGCCAGCGTCGCTTCGAGCACCGACAACCGCGTCCCGGCGAGCGCGCCGAGCACGAATTCCTGTGGCTCGAAATAGGTAATGCCCTGCAGTCCGCTGGTGGTGACCGCCCTGCCCTCGACCGGAAAGCCGATCCCGGCCTTGGACCCTCTGCCGCTAAACGCCAGCGGTTCGGTCGTCTCCCGGACGAAACCGGCCAGCGCCTCGGGCGTACTGAAAGACTCTGCCGCAGTCTCGGGCAGGACTTCGGGGCTGTCTGCTGCGGCCTCGCTGGACTCGGCCGTCGCCCGTGACCCGGCCATCAATGCAGCCCCTGGGTCGGATCGATCTGCCCGGCCGGAATACCGGTCTCGGTCAACGGGAACACCTTGCCCCCGTTGAGCAGCCACTTGGGGTCAAAGCCGCGCTTGAGCGCCTTCATCTGCTCGAGGTCTTCGGGTGAGAACATCAGCGGCATATGATCGCGCTTCTCGATCCCGACACCGTGTTCGCCGGTGATGCAGCCCCCGGCATCGACGCAGACGCGCAGGATCTCGGCGCCGCACTCTTCGACCCGGTCGAGCACGCCGGGCTGATGGCTGTCGTACATGATCAGCGGATGCATGTTGCCGTCACCCGCGTGGAAGATATTGGCGATTTCAAAGCCGTAGCGATCACCAATTGCGTAAATTTGCTCCAGCACATCGGGCAGCTTGGTCACCGGGATGGTGCCGTCCATACACAGATAGTCCGGCGAAATCTGGCCGATGGCGCCAAAGGCACTCTTGCGGCCCTTCCAGATGTTCTCTGCCGAAACAATATCCTCAGCGACACTGATCGAGGTTGCGCCGTGCTCCCGCGCCATGGCCTCGACAAAGGCCAGCTCGGTTTCGATTTCGGCCTCGCTGCCCTCGACTTCGATGATCAGCAGAGCCTGCGCGTCGGTCGGGTACCCTGCGCCGGTAAAGTGTTCACAGGCGAGGATGGCGGGACGGTCCATGAACTCGATGGCGACCGGGGTCCGCCCGGTGGCCATGATCGCGGCCACGCAGGCGCCGGCTTCGAGGGCAGACGCGAACCCGGCGAGCAACGGCCGGGCGGCTTCGGGCTTGGGCATCAGCCGGACGGTGACTTCGGTGACGACGCCAAGCTGCCCCTCGGCACCGACGATCAGGCCGAGCAGATCGTAACCGGGCAGGTCGAAGGCCTCGCCGCCGATCTCGACCACCTCACCCTCCATGGTCACGAAGGTGACTCCAAGGATGTGGTTCGTCGTCACCCCATACTTCAGGCAGTGCGCCCCGCCTGAATTCATGGCGACGTTGCCGCCGATGGTGCAGGCGATCTGGCTGGAGGGGTCCGGCGCGTAGAACAGGCCAAGGTCGTCCACGGCCGTGGAAATGTTGCGGTTGGTGACGCCGGCCTGCACCCGGGCGGTCTGGTTCTCGGCGTTGACCTCAAGGATCTCGTTCATCTTCGACAGTCCGAGCACCACTGTGTCCTGCTGGGGCAACGCCCCCCCGGCCAGCGACGTCCCCGCCCCGCGCGCCATCACCGGCACTTCGTTGTCGTGGCAGTATCGGAGCACCGCAGCAACCTGCGCCGTGTCTTCGGCCAGCACCACGAGCATGGGCACGGTGCGATAGCAGGCGAGACCATCGGTCTCATAGCCTTTCAACTCGTTCGCTGATGTGGTGAGCAAATCGTCACGACCGAGCAAAGCGCGCAGGTCACGCGCGATCTGCTGTCGTCGATCGAGCACCTCGGCGCGGGGGCTGGGCAGATTCAGCATGAGCGGACCAATTTCAACGTATTTTTTGGAAGCATGCTGATATCTAGGCATTAAATTGGTCTGAAAACAAGACCAATCTTCAAAATGCTGCCCTCAGAGCTTGAAGCCCTGCGCCTCGGCACGCAGCCGTGCAGTCTCAAAACGCTGCCGCATTTTCAGCGCGCCGCTGAAGAAATCGATGATGAAGGTCAGGTGCGCCGCCATGGCGGCTTCCGCGCCGGGCACATCCCCGACCTCGATCGCCTCACAGATCTCCCGGTGCTGGTCGAGCAGGCGGTCGCGCCCGCCGGCTTCGAGGTAGACGACGTATCGGTTGTAAAACACGCCCCGGCGGATCAGCTCAAAGATCGACCGAAGCGAAAAGATCATCATCGGGTTGTGGGTCGCCTCGGCGATCGAGAAGTGAAAGTCGGCGTCCAGTTCGGCGTCGCGGGCGGCATCGTCCTGATCGTGTGCGGCGGCCATGGCGTCGAAGCGGGCGCGGATGATCTGCCTGTCGAACGGCGTGGCGCGTTCCGCGGCCAGCCCGGCAGCCTTGGCTTCGAGCAGCAGGCGGAATTCCATGTAGTCGAGGTAGGCTTCCTCGTGGCGCGAGAACAGCTCGACCAGCGGCTCGGAGATGGCGGAGCCGACGATATTGGCGATGAAGGTGCCCCCGCCCTGCCGGGACTCGACCAAACTCTTTTCCTCGAGCGCCTTGAGCGCCTCGCGCAGGGTCTGGCGGGAAACGTCGAGCCGGTCGGCGAGGTCGCGCTCGCTGGGCAGGCGCTCGCCGTCGCGCAGGGTGCCGTGGAGGATCATCTCCTCGACCTGCTCGACCACGGCCTCGGCCATGCGCGTATGCTCAACCTTCCTGAACTTGTCCTTGCTCACTCGCGTGCCCCCAACTCAGAGCCTCTATATAGGGACTCAAAGGCTGGTCTGACCAGCCTACGGGCTCGATCCAGTACCGCCAAAGCGGACCAGCACACCGAAGACGATCAGTGGAACCAGCAGAATCAGCGCGACGATCTGCAGCCCGGACCAGCCGAAAATCACCAGCACCAGGGCCGCCGACAGCGATCCGGCCGCCGAGAAACTCGACCCCAGCATGTCGTTGATCCCCTGCGCCCGCAGCTTCTCTCCCGGTGAGGCGAGCGAGGCGACCATGCTGCCGCTGCTGATAAATAGGAAGTTCCACGCCAGTCCGACAAGGATCAGGGCGGCAATGAAGGCCCACAGCGCCGGTGCCATGAGCGCTGTCAGCGCCGCCAGCGCCATCAGGATCATACCCAGCGCAACGAACCGGTCCCGGCGCACCCAGCGAATCAGCAACCCGGAGATCAGCGACGGCCCGAACATAGCGAGCACGTGCCCCTGAATGACGTAGGTGCTGGCCTCGAAGCTGTGCCCGACGTTGCGCATCTCCAGCGATGTCGCGATCATCAGCAGGTTCATCAGACCGTAGGCCAGCCCCCCGCACAGGACGGCGAACCAGAACTTCGGGTTTGAAAGGACGATGAATTTGGTGCTCTGGCCGCTGGCCCTCGCCGCGGCCTGCTCGGCGCGTTTGGCCTGCGCTGCGCGGATGGTGTCGGCATCCTTGGGAAAGGGCAGCGCCAGCAGCATCAGCACCACTGTCCCCGTCACCGCCGAGAACATCAGAAACGCTGAGGTATAGCCCTCGAAGGGAAAGACGATCCCCGCAGATCGGGTCAGGCTGGGGCCGATCAGACCCGCGAGCACCCCGCCGAACATGGCCAGCGAAATCGCCTGATCGCGCAGGTCACCAGGGGAGCGGTCGATGGCTTCGAACCGCAGGAACCCCAGCCCGCCGAGGAATATCCCCATCAGCAAATGCCCCAGACAGAGCAGCACGAAGCTGTCCAACCACATGGCCGAGGCCGAAATCAGCCCCGATCCCACACCGCCGAACAGCGTGGTCATCAGCGTCACCGGCTTGCGGCCGAACCGGCCCATGAGCATCGTCAGAGGCACGGCTGAACTCAGCATAGCGATGAATTGCAGGCCGTAGGGCAGCGTCGCCAGCTTGGGGTCCGGCGCAACTTCATTGCCCGCCAGCGAGGACACGGAAACCACGATGGTCGCGGCCGATGACCCCAGCCCCATACAGAGCGAGAGCACCAGCACGCCGACAGGCAGGCGTCGATAGGCACTGAACATAACTTACGGCGCTCCCACCAAGCGCTCCGGCCGACGGCGGCCCCGGCGCTGTTGCCCGGTCATATCAACCCGAAAGCACGGGCGCGCGCCAGCGTTTGTTCTGCACCCGGAAGATGCAGGCGTTCGACCATCACCCCGTCGAGCTGCACGGCGCCCCGGTCGGCGTTCTCGGGCTGGGCGAACAGCTTGACCACGGCCTGCGCGTGGGCCAGGGCTTCGGCCGAAGGGCTGAATGCGTGGTTGCAGGCGTCGATCTGGGCGGGGTGGATCAGGGTTTTGCCGTCCATCCCCAGCGCCGCCCCCTGCGCGCACTCGGCAGCGAAGGTATCGAGGTCGCGGAAATTATTGGAAACGCTGTCGAGCACCGACAGGCCGAAGGCAGAGGCCGCCAGCACCACTTGCGAGAGCCAGGGCACCATGGTCCAGCGATCTGCGACCAGCGCGGTGCCGGTGTCTTTGGCGAGATCGTTGGTTCCGAGCACGAAGGCTTGCAGCTGCGGCGCTGCCTGGGCGGCACCGCGCGCCAGCGCGGCGATGTCGAGCACGGCCAGCGGGGTCTCGATCATCACCCACAGCCGCGCCGGGCAGCCTTGGAGCGCGGCAGAGCAGGCAGCAAGCTCATGCAGGGTGGAAATCTTCGGCACCAGCACGGCGTCGGCCTGCCGCGCGACGGTGATGTCGGCTTCGAACGCGGGACTGTCGAGGGCGTTGGTGCGCAGGATCAAAGGCCGCTGGCGCATCTCTGGGTCGACCATTGCCGCCGCCGCAGCCTGCCGGGCGGCGGCCTTTTCCGTCGGCGCTACGGAATCTTCGAGGTCGAGGATAACGGCGTCGCAGGGCAGCGACGGCGCCTTGGCCAGCGCGCGCGGATTGTTAGCCGGCATGTACAGGGCCGAACGGGGCATAAATTCAGTCATGATCCCGGACACAAACACCCTTTGCTGGGACTGTCGAGGTATGGCGGCCCTGCGAACCGGGGGTTGGAACACCGCCTGAGATAGACTCGGAACCCCGTGTGGAAGAGATGGAGTCGCGACATAAATTTGGGCTGAAATCCCGTATTTCCGTCGTTTACAGGATTTTTTTGGACCGCTTTTCGGTTTATGGCGGATACCGTGTTGAATATTCACCGGCCAGTCAGATGAGGAGGCGGTATGCGCGTCGGCGTTCCAAAGGAAATCAAAAACCGTGAATACCGGGTCGGCCTGACCCCCGACAGTGTGCGCGAATTCGTCAGCCACGGTCACGAAGTGGTGGTCGAAACCGCTGCTGGTCACGGGGTTGGTGCCGCCGATCAGGACTACGTGCACGCTGGAGCCAAGATCCTCGCTACCGCAGCCGAGGTCTTTGAGACAGCCGAGATGATCGTCAAGGTCAAGGAACCACAGGCCGTCGAGCGCGCTATGCTGCGCCCACACCACCTGCTCTATACCTACCTTCACCTCGCCCCTGATCCTGAACAGACCGAAGACCTGATTAAATCCGGCGCGACCTGCATCGCTTACGAGACCGTTACGGCGGCGGGCGGCGGCCTGCCCCTGCTCAAGCCGATGTCCGAGGTTGCCGGGCGGATGTCCGTCCTCGCCGGGGCACACTACTTGCAGAAGGCTACAAACGGCGCAGGCGTGCTGGTCAGCGGTGTTCCCGGCGTCGCGCCGGCGAATGTCGTGGTGATCGGCGGGGGCGTGGTTGGCTTCAACGCCGCTGAAATGGCTGTTGGCCTGCAGGCAAACGTCTCCATCTTCGATCGTAATCTGCTCACCCTTGAGCGCATCAATCACCACTTCGGCGCAGAGGCGCGTGCACTCTTCTCCACTTCTGCCGCCCTGAGTCAGGCAGTAGCAGAGGCTGATCTCGTGATCGGCGCCGTGCTGATCCCGGGCGCCAATGCGCCGAAGTTGGTGACTTCGAAGATGATTAAATCCATGAAGCCGGGCAGCGTCGTCGTCGACGTGGCCATCGACCAGGGCGGGTGCTTCGAGACCTCGAAGGCGACCACCCACGATGACCCGATCTACGAAGTCGACGGCGTCGTTCACTACTGCGTTGCCAATATGCCCGGGGCCTATGCCCGTACTTCAGCCTACGCGCTGAACAATGCCACCCTGCCCTTCGGGCTGGCGCTGGCCGATAAAGGCTGGAAGCAGGCGCTGCGCGATGATGCCCATCTGGCGATGGGACTGAACGTCTGGGACGGCAAGATCACCAACGAACCGGTCGCACAGGCCCAGAACCTCCCCTTCACCCCGCTGAGTGAAGCCCTAGCCTGATCCGGCACCGACGGCGGCGGGCAGCTTGGGTTCGCTCAGGCTCGCCCGTCCCGCGTCCGACCTTTACCGTCAATCCCGCCATTTTACCGGCTGTTCCTGATACTCGACCCAGTCGTAACCCAGCGCATGTGCCGGGTCGTCGATATGGGCCTGTACCTGCGCGCGCACGCGCTCGGTCACGGCGCTGATTTCTGCGGGCGTGACCCCCTGTTGCTCGAACCAGAGCGGTCCGAGCAGGCGCCCGGCGAAGAACCAGTCCCGCAACCGGCGCAAGTCCGCGACCAGCGGCTGCAGGCCGGCATCCTCTGCGGCCCAGAGCGCGATCAGATCATCGTGCGCGGGGCTCTGGTCGAGCGGGAGCCGCGCCCCGTACCGCAGGGTCAGCACCGCCAGCAAATATTCCAGCTCCATCAACCCACCGGGACGCAGCTTGACCTCACCCAGCGCGTCGGGGCGGTCATAGATCCGCTGATCCCGGAGCCGCAGCAGCATGCGGTAGGCATCGGCCGTCAGCTGATCCGGGTCACGAGGGCGGCGCAGGATGGCGTCGCGCACGGCGCGCACCCGCTCCTGCAGGTCCGGGGAGCCGGACAGCGGCCGCATCGGCACCTGCGCCAGATGCTCCCATGTCTTTGCACCCTGCAGGTGGTGGCTCTCAAACGAGGCCAGCGAAATCGTCGGTGGCCCTGAGCGCCCCGAGGGTCGGAGCCGGGTATCGAGCTCCCACACCCGTCCTTCGCGCATTTGGGCGTTGAAGGCCGTGTTGAAGCGGGCTGCTACGGCGTTGGCCTCCTCCAGCGACCAGCCTTCTTCAACCACGAAAATCAGATCGAGATCGGAGTGCGGCGCCATGGCGTTCATGCCCAGCTTGCCCAGCCCGAGCACGCACAGCGGGAAGTGATCCAGCCCCATTTCCCCGGTGACCGTCTCAGCAACCAGCGTCAGCGCCGCCTCGGCCAGTGCAGTCAGGTGGCCTTCGGCGTCCTGCGTGGTGGCGGCCCCGCTGAACACGGACAGATAGGCGAGATAGAGCTGTTCGTTGACCCAGGCGCGGGCAGCTTCGAGCTTACCCTCATAAGAACCAGCGGCGGCCGTCATCGCCCGCCCCTGATCGAGTTCCGGCATGCGCGGCAGCGCCCCCGCCCGCCCAAGCAGGCCGTCGACCACGTGCGCGGACTGGTGCAGCAGCGATGCCATCGCCGGGGCGTGGAAAAGCGGCGGCAGCACGGCATCGAACAGCTTGGGATCCTGGCTCAGCAGCTTGAGATACTGCCCCCGGTTTCCCAGCCGCCGGAACAGGTCGTCGACCTGCGCGATGGAGGCGGTCGGATCGTCACTTTCCTGCGCCAGTCTCAAGATCTTGTCCGGGGCTGCGCCTGCCCCGGCTTCAGCGCGCCAGGTGTGCAGGCGCTGGTCGACAACCTGCGCACCGGGGTCAGGTTTTGTGGTCGAGTGGCCGACACCGGCGAGCTCGGCCGTGACGGTCGCGGCCTGCACCTGCGGGCGTTCGAACTCAGAGAACAGGCCGGAGACGCTGTCGTCGATAAAGCGCCGGGTCTCGACCAGCGCGTCGGCGAGCACCGGCCAGCTGTCAAATCCGCTGCGCTCGGCCAGCCAGGCCTGCTCGTCAGGGTCGGTGGGGACAAAGTGTGTGTGGGCATCGGCCCAGTACTGCACCCGGTTTTCCAGCCCCCGGAGCAGATGGTAACTGCGCCTGAGGCGTTCGGCGAGGTCGGCGTCGATGATGCCCTCGTCGGCCAGCCCCTGCAGCGCGTCCATGGTCACGGGCGTCTGCAGACGCGGATGCCTGCCGCTCCAGAGCAGCTGCTGGGCGTTGACGAAGAATTCGATATCCCGGATGCCGCCGCGCCCGAGCTTGAGGTTGAAGCCTGCAGTCTGCTCGAGCGGGGTCTCGTGCCGACGTTCACCGGCGAGGTCGGGGTGTTCGGCGCGGATGCGGGTCTTGAGGTGGGCGACCTCCTCGATCATCGAGAAATCAAGGTGTCGCCGCCAGAGGTAGGGATGCAGGTCAGCGAGCAGCGTCTCGCCCGCTATCCGGTCGCCCGCGACCACGCGCGCCTTGATCATCGCCAGCCGCCGCCACGGCGCCGCACGGTAAAAGTGATAGTCCTCGGCGGCCTCGGTCGACATCGACAGGTCGGTCACCGACGGGTCGGGCCGCAACCGCCAGTCGGTGCGCCAGACGAACCGACCCGATTCATGCCCGTCAACAGTCTGGTTGAGGGTCCGCAGCACGCGCGCGGTGATATCTGTTCGCCCGACGAAGGCCGGCACAGGCACGGTGTCAGCGTCGTAGAAGGCGACCAGATCGACATCACTGGAAAAATTCAGATCACCGCCGCCAAGCTTGCCCAGCCCGAGGATGAACAGCCCCGGCACCGGGGCCGCGGGGTCGAGGTCGGCTGGAACGTGGGACGCGGCCTGCCGGGTGCTACGCCAGGCTGCGGCCAGCGCAGAATCGAGGCTGGCGTCGGCGTAGGCGGACCAGTCTCGGCCCAGCTGAGCCACCGGGGCCTGCGCGCCATCTTCGGCAATATACTGTCGCTGTCGCGCCTGCTTCTCGGCCAGCATGCTGGCCCGCAGCGAGCCATCATTGTCAGCGTCGGCACTGGCTTCAGCACGCGCGAGGCGCTCCTGCAGGGGCCATGGGGTGATTTCAGACATGGTTCAGGTCTCTGGGTCGCTGACCGGGCGCGGTATCGGAACGCGGCGGTCGGGCTCCGGCCATTGTTCTATGCCGAAGTGGTAGCACAGCGCGGCGGCCTCGTACCACCGCCGTGCAGCGCGCCTAGCCGCCGAATTCACATCCCGCACGGGGGGCTGGGAGGGGGGGTCAGGGTGCCGGTGCCTCGTCCACCGTATCGCCACTGACCCGGGGCACGACCGTCGCCAGCGCGTGGTGCAGCCGGGTTTCCCAGCCGCGCAAGTCGCTGCGCCGTCGTGGGGCCTTGGTCAGCGGCAGGCACAGGCTGAACAGCGGTTCGATCCCGTGCGCCTGCATCCCGCGCCCGGCGCGCGAGGACTGCCGGTGCTCCATGAAGCGCTTTTCGAGCGGCTTGGTCGTCGAACCCACGTAGACGCCGTAAGCGCTGGTAAAGCGCCCGGATGAGGCGACATAGCCGTCGCGGAGAATGGCGTAGACCGTGCCGCCGCGCCGTCCTGCGGCCGACCATCCGGGCCAGTCTGCGGGAAAGGCCCGCGCCAGCGCCATCCGGGCAGGCTGCAGCCAGACGATGGGTTCCAGCCCACTGTCGGAAAAGGTCATATCAGCCTGCAACAGGCTGGCCGTTCTTGGCGCCGCTGCTGCCTCGCCCTTGCTACGTTGGCGCAGTTCCTCCAGCGCGAGGGTTGCCAGCTCCAGCCGTGGCGGGTTCTGCCCCAGCCATTCCCGCATGGAGGCGAGCAGGTGCGGCCCCGCCCAGCGCGCAAAGGGCCGCGCAGCACGGTAGTCCAGCCCCGGATAGGGCGGCTGGTAAACGGCGTGATAGGGTCTGTGATCGTCGTGCAAAGCCTTGTCTGTCCTTGGCCTGTCTCCGTGGCCTGTCTGCGGCGCGCCATCAGCCGGAACGGGACGCTGGCCAGCGCCAGACGCTGTTGCGGCGGGTTGAATGATCCCAAGGCCCCGGCCATTTACAGAAGCATTGGGTGGCTTTGGCAAGGGTGAGCCATGAATATCGTTGCAATCGGAACCGGTTACGTCGGGTTGGTCACAGGCGTCTGCTACGCCAGCCTCGGTCATTCCGTGGTCTGTCTGGACATCGACGAGGCCAAGGTCGCCGGGCTGCAAGATGGACAGCTGCCGATCTACGAGCCGAGGCTCGACGGGTTGGTGCAGGAGGCTGTCGCCGCCGGGCGTCTGCGCTTTACCACCGACTACGATGACGCGCTGGACGGGGCCGAGCTGGCGCTGATCGCCGTGGGAACGCCGACCGAGGCGGACAGCAAGCGCGCCAACACCAAATTCGTCGATGCCGCCTTTGACGCTATCCTCGCCGCCCGGCGCTCGGGTCCGCTGAGCGTGGTGGTCAAATCCACCGTCCCCATTGGGACCAACGACCGGCTGCAGGCGCGGCTGGACGCCAGCGACGCTCAGGCTGGCGCGGCCAGCATCCATCTGGCCTCAAACCCGGAATTCCTGCGCGAAGGCGCGGCCATCGACGACTTCATGCAGCCCGACCGCATCGTCGTCGGCCCTCGCGACAGCGTCGCCGCTGGGGCGTTGCGCCGACTGAACCAGCGCTTCATCGACGCGGGCGTTGCCTATGTCGAGGTCTCGGCCTCCAGTGCCGAGATGATCAAGTACGCTGCCAACGCCTTCCTCGCCACCAAGATCACCTTCATCAACGAGGTCGCCAGCCTGTGCGAGCGGGTAGGAGCCAACGTCGAAGACGTCGCGCACGGCATCGGGTTGGACCAGCGCATCGGCTCAGCGTTTCTGGCGACCGGCCCGGGCTACGGCGGCTCGTGTTTTCCGAAAGACACGCTGGCGCTGGTGGATACGGCGCAGGTCGAAGGCTCACCGGTGCGCATCCTCGAGGCCGTGATCGACGTCAATGAGGCCCGCAAGCGGGAAATGGCAACCAAAGTCATCGATGCACTGGGTGGTTTGGACCAAGCACGCGGCAAGACCGCCGCAATCTGGGGGCTGACCTTCAAGCCCGACACCGATGATCTGCGTGACAGCCCCAGCATCGCCATCATCCCGGTGCTGCAGCAGGCGGGGATTAAGGTCCGGGCCTACGATCCACAGGGCATGGCCGGCGCTGACGCACTGTTCGACGGACTGAGCTATGCCGCTTCCGCGCTGGAAGCCGCCGACGGCGCAGACGTGCTGTGTCTGGTCACGCACTGGCCGGAGTTTGTCAGCGCCGACCTCGACGCCGTCCGCGCGCGGCTGGCCAGGCCCGCGATGGTGGACCTGCGCAATGTCTTTGACCCGGCTTCGATGAAAGCCGCCGGGTGGGACTACCGCTCGTTGGGCCGGCCGAAAGACTGACCACCACGCCGCGCCTGCGTTTTTGCGTCCAGCGTCCCTAGTTTGCCCTTTTATTCGGTTTCGGAGCCTGTAGGTTGTCGCGCAAGGCCAAACAATCCGGGAGAACGACAGTGCTGAAACCTCTTGCCAACGAACGACTGCTGGGCACCAGCGAACTCAGTGTCGGCCCGATTTCCTACGGCCACTGGCGCCTGTCTGAGGGCAACGCCGCCGAAGCGGCCGCCAAGACGCGGGCTGCACTCGACGCCGGCATGACCATGATCGACACCGCCTCCGTGTACGGTTACCCCGATTTCGGCAAGGCCGAGGAGCTGCTGGGCGACGTGATCAAAGCCGACCCCGGCATACGTAACGAGATGGTGCTGGCGACCAAGGCCGGGATCTACCCACCCACGCCCTACGACTGTCGCCCCGATACCATCGTGCAGACCTGCGAAGACTCGCTGCGTCGCCTCAACACCGACGTCATCGACCTGTTCTACATCCACCGTCCGGACATGCTGACTCCCCACGCCGACGTTGCCGAAGGGCTGATGCGACTGGTCGAAGCGGGCAAAGTCCGGGAAATCGCCGTCTCCAACTACACCCCCAGCATGTTCTCAGCGCTGCAGTCCATGCTGCCCCGGCCGCTGGTCGCCAATCAGGTCGAATTCTCGCCTGTGCGGCAGGATCCGGTCTGGGACGGCACGCTGGACCAGTGCCAGGAATACAGCGCTACCCTGATCGCCTGGTCGCCGCTGGGCGGGGGCGCGCTGATGACACAGGACGCCAGCGAGGCCTCGCAGACGGGCCGGATTGCCGCCGCGCTGGACGCGGTAGCGGACCGCAACGGGGTCGACCGAGGCGCCGCTGCATTAGCCTTCACCATGGTCTCACACCCCGGGATTGTGCCGATCATCGGCACCCAGCGGGTGGAGCGCATCGCCGAAGCCAACCGCGCGCTCGAGGTCGAAATGTCTCGGGAAGAATACTACGCCATCGTCACTGCGTGGCGCGGTGTGGGCCTGCCGTGATCGCCCTGCCGTCCTGACTGCCCCTTTCGGGAGCCAGCTGCCAAGCCTCAGTCGATGTAGCCGCGCTCGCGGGCAAACCCGAGCAACGCGGGCAGGAAGGTCTCGTGGCGGGAAATCAGCACGTCGACCTTTTCCAGACGGGCCGGGGTCGGCTCGCTGGAGAAGTAGTAACGCCCGTCTTCGCGGTCCGTGTACAGGTGCACGAGCAGCTTCGCCGTGGTGCGCAGCGTGTGCAGCACCGCGTCGCGCTTGGTGAACCAGGGCTGCTGTTCGAGGAAGGCCTCGAAATCGGCAGCGCGGATCGACCAGGTGACGTTATCGAGCTGGTCGCTGAACCACGAGCGCAGGGCATCCCCGATCTCCCAACCCCATTCCTGAACGTTGTAGTTTTCGAAATCGAGCAGGCCGATCCGGTCCGGCGTCACAATCACGTTGCCGAACTTGATATCCCCGTGGCAGTGTCGCACCCGCGGCACCTCATCGAAGTGCGCGTCGAGGAAGGGCCGGACGCTGTCGTTCCGCTCTCGGGTTTTCACCGACAGCTCGCTGCGCTCAAAGGCAGCCTGCACAATCAGGTCGGGCTGATCCTGATAGGAGGTCATGTAGCGCCGGTCGCCCTCGTCGACGTAGCGGAAATAGCGGTTGAGGGCCGCGTGCAGAGCCTCGGCCAGCGCCACGATGCGCAGGGAGTCGGCCACGCCGGGCCGGTCTTCAAGCACGGGGTCAGCGACGAAGGACATCAGCCGGAACTGCTCCCCGTCGAGCTCAATGAAGGGATCGCCTTCGACCGTCAGATGAAAATACGGTGTGAGAAAATCTCGGGCGAACAGAGTGTTGGCAACGTGACTGGACAGCCGGAGCTGATCGAGGTTCTTCTTCCGCCCGACCCGCTGCAGCACCAGCCGCCGGGTCTGGGTCTCGATCCCATAGTTGGCATTAACGTTGCCGAAGGCACCCGAATCAACCGCGAGCACGGGCTCGAAAATCTCATAGCGCTTGAGAAACGCGTTGATCTGTTCGTGGCTGAGTTCGAGCTGGTCAGACATGGGCCTCTCGTCCGTCACTGTTCGGCTCAACAAGTCCTGCACTTGGGCGCGTTTGTCCAGCCTCGATTCTGGTGTGCAGTCCCGCTGGTCAGGGTCAGACGGAACCGCTACCCTACACACTTGCTGCCTGCAGCCCCGTGGCCTGACACCGGCGGGCAAAGGGCAGCCCACAGACACAGTTTCAGGGAGGAAACAGGGCCATGGGTGAAGTACGATGGGGTGTGATCGGCAACGCGAAAATCGGCCGTGACAGGGTGCAGCCCGCCATCGAGGCCAGCGATAATGGTCGCCTCGTCGCCGTCGCCAGCCGGTCGGGGCCGGTGACCTACGACGCCTTGCTCGAACGCGACGACATCGATGCGGTCTATATCCCCCTGCCTAACCACCTGCACGTCGAATGGTCGCGCAGGGCGCTGGAGGCGGGCAAGCACGTGCTGTGCGAGAAGTCGATCACCCTCAGCCCGGCGGAACTCGAACCACTGATGGATCTGCGCCCCGACCTGATCCTGTCCGAGGCCTTCATGGTCCGCTTCAATCCGCAGTGGGTGAAGGCCAGAGAGCTGGTGCAAACCGGCGCCATTGGCGAGGTGCGGGCGGTCAACGGCCAGTTCAGCTTCTACAACATCGATCCCGGTAACGTGCGCAACCAGCCCAACATGGGCGGCGGGGCCATCCTCGACATTGGCTGCTACCCGATTTTCACCACCCGCTTCGTGCTCGACGCCGAGCCGACCAAGGCCGCGAGCCTGATCGTGGAACAGCCGGATTTCGGCACCGATATCCTGTGCTCGGCGATCATGGACTTCCCCGGTGACCGCCACCTGAACTTTGCATGTTCCACCCAGGCGCAACTGCACCAGCGCATGGTGTTTCAGGGCACCGAAGGCCGGCTGGAGCTGAAGGTTCCCTTCAACCCCTACCCCGGCCTGCAGGACCCAGAAGTTCTGCTCTACCCCGGCGCTGCGCTCGGCGATGCCCATGGGGAGCGGATCGAGGTCGAAAACCTCGACCAGTACCGGCTTCAGGTCGAGGCCATGAACCGGGCTATCCTCGGCGAAGACGCCTGGTCGATCCCGCGCTCGGACATCATGGCCCAGGCCCGGGCGGTCGAAATGGTGTTCAACAGCCGGATTTAGCGCAGCGATCGGCGATAAATCCGGCATTGACGGGCGCTCGCTGACGGTTTGATCTGCGCCGGCTGCCCCTACCCTTGGGCCGGCAAAGCGCGTAGTTTTACCCCGTCGCCGCATTGCCGACGCTGCATGCCCGGCGCCGCGCAGCCAAAGAGAAGTTTTCAGGACGCCCATGGCCAAGGCCACTGCACCATCATCAGCGCCGCAGACCCCGCCTCCGGCCACAGGGCCGAGGGTGAGACAGCAGCGCCTGCGCGGTCCGGTGTTCGTCGGGCTGACGCTTCTGGTTGCGGCGATCGTGCTGTTCCCCATCGGCTCGCTGGTCTGGACGGCGGTGACCGGCACGCCGGAAAGCCTCGGCCACATAGCGCGCTACGTGCTGCCCTACACGCTGTCGACAACGGTCTGGCTGATGCTCGGCGTGGTGGCAGGAACAGCGGTGATCGGCACCATCAGCGCCTGGTTGGTCCTGACCTTCCGCTTTCCCGGCGCGCGGCTGTTTCTGTGGGTGCTGGTGCTGCCGCTGGCCGTGCCCAGCTATCTGAGCGCCTACGCCTTTGTCGAGTTCTTCTCTTTCACGGGGCCGCTGCAGGAAAGCCTGCGCGCGCTCACGGGCTGGCAGAGCGCCCGCGACTACTGGTTCCCGAGCATCCGCAATACCGGCGGGGCTGTGCTGGTGCTGTCGGTGGTGTTCTACCCCTACGTATTCCTCGCCGTGGTCGCGCTGCTGAAGCTGCAGGGCAATCGCTTGGTCGAGGCCTCGCGCGCGCTGGGCCGGGGGCCTTTAGCAACCCTGTTGCGGGTGCTGCTGCCCGCGCTTCGCCCTGCCATCGCCGCCGGGGTGGTGCTGGCGCTGATGGAAACGCTGAATGACATCGGCGCGGTGGAATACCTTGGCGTCGAGACCCTGACCTTCACCATCTTCGACACCTGGCTGTCACGGCGGGATATCGCCGGGGCGGCGCAGCTGACCATGGTGCTGCTGATCTTCGTGTTCGTGCTGGTGCTGACCGAGCGCTGGGCCCGGCGGCAGCGGCAGGCACAGAGCAGCAGCGCGCGCGCCGCGCCGCCGCGGCAGCAGCTGCGCGGGGTCTGGGCCGTGCTGGCCGTGGTCTGGTGCTGCCTGCCCGCGCTGCTGGGTTTCGGCGTGCCGCTGTGGGTGCTGGGGGGCTACGCGCTGGACCGGCTAGACCTGCTCGCAGACCCGGACCTGCACCAGGCCTTGCTGACATCGCTGCAGTTGGCGCTGGGCGCCGCTGTGCTGACCGTGCTGGCCGGGGTGATCATGGTCTACACCCTGCGCCTGCAGGCGGGCCCGCGCCGGGGACTGAGCCTGATCGTACGTGTGGCCAGTCTGGGCTACGCCATCCCCGGCACCATCCTTGCGCTGGGGCTGTTCGTGCCGCTGGCCGGGCTGGATAACCTGCTCGCTGGCTGGCTGCGCGAGGGACTGGGCCTGTCGGTCGGCTTGCTGATCACCGGGTCGGGCGCGCTCATCCTGCTAGCCTACCTCATTCGGTTTCTGGCGCTGGCCGAGGGCAACNTTGACAGCGGCTTCCGCAACATCCCGCTCGCCCGCGATGATGCCAGCCGCACNCTGGGCCAGGGCNNGCTGATGACCCTGCTGCGGGTGCATCTGCCCGCGCTGTGGCCGAGCCTTTCGGTCGCTGCCCTGCTGGTGTTCATCGAGGCGCTGAAAGAGCTCTCGGCGACGATATTCCTGCGGCCTTTCGGGCTGAACACGCTCTCGACCTTCATCTANGACTTCGCCAGCCGCGCGCGGGTCGAGGAAACCGGCGTTGCCTGCCTGATCATCGTCCTGCTCGGCGTNCTGCCGGTGATCCTCGTCACCCGGCGGATCGCCCGCGACGCGCGCTCAGGCCGCTGACAGCATCCCGGGCCTTTTGCGCACGCGGGTCGGCAGGGTCGGTCGGGGCAGTCGCGCAGACTGAGCACTTGCAGCCGGACGGTCACTCGGGCATCGNTTCACGCCATAGACTTTGACCGCAGACTGCGCTTTTGGGGGAGCAGAGANACCGTGTCCAATTCGACCCGCTACGGCATCATCGGTGCCGGCATGATGGCTCAGGAGCACATCCGCAATATCTACCTGCTCGACGGGGCCTCGGTCACAGCCGTCTGCGACCCGGTGCAGACCTCGCTGAGCTGGTCTGAGTCGACCCTGCGCAGCATCGACGGCGCTGACCTCTCGCAGGTGCANTACTTCACCGACCACCGCGATATGCTCGCCGCGGGCGTGGTNGACGCNCTGATCATCGCCTCCCCGAACAACACCCACATTGACGTGCTCCGCGACACNCTGCAGACCAACCTGCCGCATCTGGTCGAAAAGCCCCTGTGTACCACGCTGGAAGACGCGCTGGAGATCGAAGAGCGGGTGAAGAGCTTCGACCCCGTGTTCTGGGTCGGGCTGGAGTACCGCTACATGCCGCCGGTCGCGCGGATGATCGAACGCGCCCACGCAGGCGACGTCGGCGCCATGAAGATGCTGTCGATCCGCGAACACCGCTTCCCGTTCCTGCCCAAGATCGGAAACTGGAACCGCTTCAACGAGAACACCGGTGGGACCTTCGTCGAAAAGTGCTGCCATTTCTTCGACCTGATGCGCTTCATTCTGCAGGATGAGCCGGTTGCGGTCATGGGCATGGGCGGACAGGCCGTGAACCATCGCAGCGAAGAATACAACGGGCGGAAGCCCGACATTTTTGACCACGGCTTTGCCGTGGTCGAATTTGCCGGAGGGGCCAAGGCGCAGCTCGACCTGTGCATGTTTGCCGAGGGGTCAGAGAACCAGGAGGAAATCAGCCTCGTCGGTGACACGGCCAAGCTCGAAGTCAAAATCCCCGAGGGCGTGATCACGCATATGCCGCGCCGCCCCAAAAACCCGACACACGAGACCGTTGAGATCGACGAAAAGGTGCTCGAAGCGGGCAGCCATTTCGGCTCCAGCTTCTTCCAGCACCTGGACTTCCAGAAGGCCATCCGCGAGGGCACCCCACCGCTGGTCACTGCCTATGATGGTCGGATGTCAGTGCAGATGGGCCTGGCCGTGCAGATTTCGATGACCGAGCGCCGCTGGGTGGAAATGAGCGAACTGGCCTAGGCCGGTTTAACGCTGGTCGAAGCGGCTCTAGTCGTCAGCCTCAGCGTTGGGGCCATCGGCGTTGGGGGCCTCGACGAAATGACGGTCCTTGAAGGTCTGCAGCAGCAGGATCACGTCGTGTACGTTGCCGTCCAGATCGATGCGGCGCAGCCCGTGCAGTTCCAGCGGCGCTGAGCGCTCCGAGGGCAGGCTTGCGCCAGTCGGGTCGACGTCACCGGCCCGCAGCCTTGTCCAGTCCACTTCCAGCCGCAGGTGGTACTTGACCCGGATCGCGGTCCGGGCGGAAATCAGGCAGTGCCAGGGGATGAACACCCGCCGGGAGAAGGTCGGACGCAGGGTCACGCCCTCGGCTGCCAGTGTCAGCGTCGGCTCCTTGCGCAGCAGGTAGGGCGAGGCGAAGGCCGCCGCCGTGAACCCGCCCAGCGTCATGATGAACATGGCGCGGACCATGCCTTCGCTGAAGCTCATCGCCCCCCAGGCGATAAACAGGGCCAGCATCAGCCCCGCCGCGAACAGGACCGAGCGCGCGCGCGGATAGAACTCAAGCTGCTGATCGTCGTTTGCTGTCACCGGGTCACCGTCTCCACTGCATTGCGGAACATTCTCAAGGTCGGGCCGAAGGTGGTCAAGGCCTCTCCGCGCCGACGTGCAAGCACGGCGCGTCGGTGAAAGTCGGGGTGATGGTGGCTGAGCAGCGCCCGTTCCGGGTGGGGCATCATCGCCAGCACCCGGCCGCCGTGGGCGGTAATCCCAGCGAGGCGGTCGGTCGATCCGTTGGGTGCTTCGCCGTCATAGCGCAGCACGTCGCCGCCCCCCTGTTGCAGCCGCTCCAGCGCGCCGGGGGCAAAGGCAAAGCGCCCTTCACCGTGGGCGATAGGACAGTCAAAGGTCTCTAGCCCCGCCAGCCACGGCGTATCGCCGCTCCCGCTCACCNGCAGCCGCTCCCACTGGCACAGGTAGGCCCCGCCGGCATTGGGCGCGAGGGTCACGCCTGCGCCNTCGAACAGACCGGTTTTGANCAGAATCTGAGCGCCNTTGCAGACCCCCAGAACCAGCCCGCCCCGCTCGACCAGCCCGAGCAAGGCTTCATCGACCCGCGCGTTGAGCCGCGCGGCCAGCGCCTTGCCTGCACCAAGGTGGTCCCCGAACGAAAAGCCGCCCGGAACCGCGAGGATCTGGGCCTGACCCAGCGCCTGCGCGAGCGCTTCCTGATCATCGATGTGGCGGATTTCAGCGCGACCACCCGCCTGCTCGAAGGCAAAGGCGGTTTCGTGCTCGCAGTTGAGGCCGTGCCCTGCGAGGACCAGCACAAAGGGACCGCCCTGCTGGGTTGCGGGCGCCGACAGATGCGGCCGGATGGACAGCGACTTGGAAGCGGGGTTCGAAGCGGAACTCATGACAGGATCTCCCCGCTTTCGTTGCCCCGGTAGGCGGCATCGAGCGCCGCCAGCACAATCCCTTCTCCGTCGAGACTTAGCCCGCTGGCAGCCTCGGTAACGGTACCAAAGCGCCGGGCTTCGGGGACCAGCGCTGCGAAGGCTTCAACGTCCTCCTGCGCGAGGCTGAGCACCAGCCCGCCGGGGGCTTCGGTGAACCATTGCGCGGTCGTCCAGTCGGCTTCAACGGCCGCACCCAGCCCCCCGGCCAGCGTCGAACGCGCCAGCGCCGCCGCAGCGCCGCCCCAACCAGGGGCAATCGCCGAGGCAATCAGGCCCTTGGCCATAGCCGCCTGCACGCCCGCGTAGTCCTGATCGGTGCGCGCGGCGGGACTGGCCAGCCGGGTATCATTCAGGCCCAGCGCTTGGGCAAGTTCGGAGCAGCCCAGCGCCGGTTCGGGCGCNGGACCGACCCAGAACAGGGCGTCTCCGGCAGCCTTGAATTCCATCGACACCACCGCGCGCCAGTCCGGCAGCACGCTCAGCGCCGAGATCAGCAGCGTCGGCAGCGCTGAAACCGCCAGCGGGGCACCATCGGCATCGAAGCCCTTGAAGTCGTTGAACATCGAGTCCTTACCCGACACGAAGGGCACCAGCTGGGCCACGGCCGCATCAAAGCAGCCCCGGGCCGCCTCGCGCAGCTGGAACAGCCGTTCGGGCTGGTCGGCGGAGCACCAGCAGAAGTTATCCAGCAGCGCAGCGCGGTCCAGCGGCGCCCCGGCTGCGATCAGCTGGCGCAGGGCAAGGTCAACAGCGTTGACCGCTGCGGCGTAGGGGTCGCGTTCGGTCAGCCGGGGAAACAGTGCCTGTGTCACCGCGACGGCGCCCGGGCGGTCAAGCAAGGGTCGGACAACGGTGGCATCGCCGTGGACAGCGCCCTGCCCCTGCAACGGCTTGAGCACAGACCCGGCCTGCACCTCGTGGTCGTAGCGTCGGATCAGCGGGGTGCGGCCGCGCAGGTTGGGCTGCGCCATGACCGCGAGCAGGCAGGCCCCGCGCTCGGGCAGGTCCGGCTCAACCAGATCAGCAGCAATTGCCGGCGCCGGGGCGACCGGCAGGCTCAGGCGCGGTGCCTCGTGCAGGAATGCCATATCGAGGTTCATGGCCCGTCGGCCGTCGTAGGTGGCAACCAGCGCACCGTTGTCGGTAAAGCGGCCGATTTCCGTGGCCTCGACCCCGCGGGCAGCGAAATGATCGATCACGGCGGTTACGTGTTCGGGCGCGATGGCGAGGCTCATCCGCTCCTGCGCTTCGGAGATCCAGATTTCCCACGGGCTGAGGCCCGGGTATTTGAGCGGCACTCGATCGAGCCAGACTTCGGCGCCGCCCGTTTCCTCGGCCATCTCGCCGATCGACGACGACAGCCCGCCTGCGCCGTTGTCGGTCAGCGCGCGGATCAGGCCCTGATCCCGCAACTCGTCGATCAGCGCATCTGACAACCGCTTCTGGGTGATGGGGTCGCCAATCTGAACAGCCGTCGCTGGCGAGGTCTCGTCGAGGGCGACGGAGGAAAAGGTCGCGCCGTGGATGCCATCTTTGCCAACCCGGCCGCCGACCATGACGATGGCGTCTCCGGGCTGGGTGCCCTTGACCGTGGCATCGCGCCCGTCGNGCAACCGCCGCGGCATCAGGCCGACGGTGCCGGCGAATACCAGCGGCTTGCCCCGGTAGCGGTCATCGAAGAACAGGAAGCCCTGCGGGGTGGGAATGCCGGACTGATTGCCGCCGTCCTCGATGCCCTTGATGACACCGTCGATCAGCCCGCGTGCGGTTGGCAACGCCGAGGTCGCTGCCCGGTCGCGATACAGCATCGAGNGATCATCGGCGTGGGGCAGGCAGAAGCCATAGCGGTTGAGGATCGGCCGCGCGCCCTGCCCGAAGCCAAGGCAGTCACGGTTAACCCCCACGACCCCGGTCATGGCGCCGCCGTAGGGGTCGAGCGCGCTCGGTGAATTGTGGGTTTCGACCTTGTCACAGACCAGAAAGTCGTCGTCGAAGACGATCCCGCCGGCGTTGTCGGAAAACACCGACAGGCAGATATCGTCCGCACCCCGCGCCGCGCGCNCCCGTCGGGTGGCGCCAGCGATGAAGGTCTTGAACAACCCGCCCTCGGCGCCCTCCAGATCGGCATTGAACAGCCGGTGCTTGCAGTGCTCGGACCAGGTCTGTGCNAGGGTCTCGATCTCGATATCGGTNGGTTTGCGCTCCAGTGCGTGGAAGTGGTCGCGGATGGCGTGCAGATCATTGAGCTGGAAGCCCAGTGGTCCGNGCCCCTTGCCCTCAGGCCCCGGAATGCCCTCACGCGACAGCTGCAGCAGGGCTTCGTCGTCTTCGGGGAGGTCGACTTCAAGCACGAGCCCGACTTCGTCACCGGCCAGCCGCACCGACGGCGGTGCTTCGCCGCTGTACCGCCAGACATCGGCCCTTGAGCTGATCCGGCCACGTTCGATCAGCGGGTTGAACAGGCTGGCGAGCCGTGCTTCCGGGTCGGAGACATCGGCCTCGACACGCAGGCGTTCGGCATAGCCCTGCGCCCCGGCTGCGTCGGCTGCGCTCACCAGAGACAGGTCGGCGAGCACGTCGAGCGCGGTCTTGGCGATGGCATCCGTCACACCCGGCAGCGGGCCGACCGAATACAGCCGCTGACCGGAACCATCGGCTCTCACCTCCCCAGACGGGTCAGCGCCCTCGCCGCTGGTCGTCGTCCCCCAGGCCGAGAACACCCCGCCCACCTCGGTTACGGGGTCGACGAAGGCCGACAGCGCGCGCTGCGCCGCCGGTTCATCCGCCAGCTCGGGCACCATCAGGCGCAGACCCGGGCCGGGCTGACCGCCCCGGGGCAAAATGACGATTTCAGACCAGCTTGCGGCCATCGGCTTATCCTGTCTTGGGCAAAGAAACAGCCCGGGCTGTCGATCAGCCCGGGAATTCCGGCACGCCAGCGGTCTGCTTGGCGCGCAGATCGGTGACCGCCTGCGCAATCTCCGGGTAGGCGAGGCCGAGCATCTGTGCGGCGAGGATCGCGGCGTTCTTGGCCCCAGCCTTGCCCACAGCGACGGTTGCGACCGGCATGCCGCCGGGCATCTGCACCGTGGAGAGCAGGGAATCCATGCCGCCCAGACCGCCNCTTTCCAGCGGGACACCAATCACGGGCGAAGAACTCAGCGCCGCCGTCACCCCGGCGAGGTGCGCGGCCATGCCTGCACCACAGATAAAGACCTTCACGCCTTCAGCAGGCGCCTGCGTGGTGACAAAATCGTGGTGGCGCTGCGGGGTCCGGTGGGCGGAGATCACCCGTGCTTCGTTGGCGATGCCGAGGGCATCGAGCTGCTCGCAGGCGGCCTGCATGATCGACCAGTCGTTTTTCGAGCCCATCAGGACGGCGACTTTGGGTGGGTTTGCAGACATGGGTTTCAGTCCTCCAGAAAGCGTCGGGTCAGCGCCGCGACCAGTTTGTAGTTTTCAGTCACAAGAGATTCGGCCTGTCCGTCGCGGAAGGCCTGCTTGTCCAGTTGATTGCCCGGATCACCACCGGGCCAGATGCGCCAGCTGTCGTTGTCGACCACGTCGGCAAGCAGGAAGGCGCCGGTCTCACGGTCGACACCGACCTCGAACTTCGCGTCNACCAGCGTCACCGGACCGTGGACTGTCTCGATCCCGGCCCAGGCGCGCTCGAGCACGTCAAAGGTCGGGCGCACGATGGTCTCAAGAATGNTTTCCAGCTGGGCGNCGCTCAGTTCAGGCGCGATGCTCAGCAGCGGTGCACCTTCGACCGGCGCCTTGGCGGAATAGAGCTGCCAGGCGTCGTCACCGGGGACGATGAAGGGGTCGGTGTAGACACCTTCGGCCCANTCTCCGTCCCGCAGGTAGGCGTCGCGGGCGTCGTTCTCTGGCATGGTCACGGTCTCGGATGCCGCTGGCGCGCNGACCACCGAGAGCTTGTGGAACTGCTCGAGCACAATCTCATCGAAACGGTGCGGGGCGCCATCGCGCCGGAACTCGNGCGCGCGCTTGAGGTAGGAGCCAAAGGCGTAGCGCCGGACCACGAATTCGATCGGTAGCATGTCGCAGTCGCGGCACAGCAGCTCGTGCTCCGCCTGCCGCGAGACAAAGGCCGTCGGGATGCCGGCCCCGGCGAGGAGCTGGAAGCAGTTCGCGGCCTGCTCGGTCTTGAAGGCACCGATTTCATTGATTTCCGCGACCCGTGCGGCGTCGCCGCCGGTCAGTCGGTTGACGGCCTGCAGCACCACAGTGTGCGGCTCTGGTCCCTTAAGAATACGTTTGGTTTTGCCTTCGGCTAAGCTGGTCATGGCAGTGCCTATCCNTCTTGCTCAGTGGTGGTGGTGTGGGTTTCGGTTGTGTCGATGGTGGTGGTCGGGCCGGCGCCGTCGCCGGGCGCGAACGCGCGCCAGCCAATGTCACGCCGGTAGAACCCTTCCGGCCAGTCAATCGCGGTCACGGCCCGGTAGGCGCGTTCCCGTGCCGCCTGCAGGCTCGACCCCAGTCCAGTGACGGCCAGCACGCGGCCACCGTCGGCGCGCAGGGTCTCGCCGTCCTGCCGGGTTCCGGCGTGGAAAATGATGGTCTTCACCGGCTCCTGCGTCTGCTCGTGGAGCCCTACAGCCGGCACCGCTGGCAGACCGATAGCNGAACCGCGCTGGTAGCCGCCGGGATAGCCCTTGGCGGCCATGACCACGGTCAGTGCGTGCTGGCGCGCGGGGGCCAGGGTCTCGGGCAGCGTCGCAATCTGCCCCTGCGCCGCAGCTTCGAACAGCTCCAGCACATCGTGACCAAGCACCGGCAGGATCGCCTGCGCCTCCGGGTCGCCAAAGCGCACGTTGTATTCCAGCAGCTGGGGTCCGGTGGCGGTCAGCATGATCCCGGCGAACAGGATACCGGTGAATGGCGTACCAGCCGCCACCATGNCCGCCAACGTCGGCTCGATGATCTCCGAGCGGACCTGTACTTCGAGCGCGAGGGTCAAGCACGGCGCCGGGGTGTAGGCCCCCATGCCACCGGTGTTGGGGCCAGTGTCGCCCTCGCCGACCCGCTTGTGGTCCTGCGCGCTGCCCAGCCAGCGGTAATCGAGGCCGTGGCACAGCGCAAAGCAGCTGATTTCTTCGCCGGTGAGGAATTCTTCGACAACCACCCGCGACCCGGCTGCGCCAAAGCTGCCCTCAAAGCAGGCGCGGACAGCGTCTTCTGCCTCGGTCCGGGTCTGGGCGATGATCACCCCCTTGCCCGCCGCCAGACCATCGGCCTTGATCACCACCGGCAGATCAAAGCCCGCCAGCGCGCTCAGAGCATCCGGGGCGTTGTCGCAGGTGACCGACGCGGCGGTCGGGATGCCATTTTCGTCGGCCAGACGTTTGACGAAGGCCTTGGAGCCTTCGAGTTGCGCAGCGGCGGCCGAGGGGCCGACCACGGCGATCCCCTGCCCGCGCAGATCGTCGACCAGTCCGGCGACCAGGGGCGCTTCAGGGCCAACCACCACCAGATCGATCCCGAGTTCCCGGCAGCATTCACCGATGCCGCCGTGGTCGTCGAGCGCCAGCGGCAGGTTTTGCGCCAGCGCCTGAGTCCCAGCATTGCCCGGTGCGATGAACAGTTCGGTAAGTCTTGGCGATGCGGCCATGGCGTGGGCCAGCGCGTGCTCGCGGCCGCCACTGCCGAGGATCAGCACCTTCATGGCAGCACCTTACCCAGCAGTTTCGCACCCGCCCCGCTGATCTCTTCCCGCAGGCTCGGGTCAGGCAGGGCCACGTCGTAGTCCCCGGAGAAGCAGGCATCACAGTAACCCCGGCCCCCGTTGCGGGAAACACCCTGGGGCGGGTTCACCGCCTTGGCGAGGCCATCGAGCGAGATGAAGGCGAGGCTGTCGGCGCCGATCTTGGCGTTGATCTCCTCAACGCTGTGGTTGGCGGCGACCAGTTCTTCGCGGCTCGGGGTGTCGATGCCGTAGAAGCAGGGGAAGCGGATCATCGGGCTGGCGATGCGCACGTGCACCTCAGTCGCGCCGGCCTCGCGGACCAGCGACACCAGTTTGGTCATGGTGGTCGATCGCACGATGCTGTCGTCGACCAGAACCACGCGGCGGCCGTCGACCACCATGCGGTTGATCGACAGTTTCAGGCGGACGCCGAGGTTCCGGATCTTCTGGCTGGGCTCGATGAAGGTCCGGCCGATATAGGGCGACCGCATAAGCCCGACCCGGATCGGCCGGTTCAGGGTCATCGCATAGCCCTCGGCCGCGGCAATTCCGGACTCAGGCACGCCGACAACAACATCGGCCGGGCAAGGGGCTTCGCTGGCAAGTTCCTGCCCCACCCGCGCGCGCACGTCCGCGACTGCCCGGCTGTTGAACACGGTCGAAGCCCGCATGAAGTAGAGGTATTCGAACACACAGAAGCGCTCAGGACCGGTCGCGGGCAGGCGTTGGCTCGCTGACCCTTCGGCATCGACGCGGACGATTTCTCCGGGTTCAAGATCCCGGGTCCAGCGCGCGCCCAGCGTGTCAAAGGCACAGGTTTCGGAGGCGAACAGGGTCGCCTTCCCCATCCGGCCCATGACCAGCGGGCGCATGCCGTTGGGGTCGCGGACCGCGTAGATCGCTTCCTCGGTCATCAGCAGCAGCGAAAACGCACCCGTAACCCGGCTCAGGGCTTCCTGCAGGGCGTCGACAAAGGTTGCCGCCGAAGACCGGGCGATCAGGTGCAGGATCACCTCGGTATCGATCCGGGTGGTGAAAATCTGCCCCTGTTCGAGCAGCTCGGTGCGCAGGGTTTCGGCGTTGGTCAGGGTGCCATTGTGGGCCAGCGCCACCGGGCCGAAACGGGTGTCCAGCGTCAACGGCTGGATGTTCTCCAGCCCCGACCCGCCCACGGTCGAATAGCGCACGTGGCCGACAGCGCGGTCGCCGTCGAGGTTAAAGCCGCCCGCGTCGGCGGAGAAGTGGTCGGAGACCAGCCCGGCNGCCTTGTGGGTCTGGAACTCGCCTTCGTGCAGGGTGACGATGCCGGCGCCTTCCTGCCCCCGGTGCTGCTGGGCGTGCAGGGCTAAGGCGGTGTGAAGCGCGGCGTCTTCGAGGCCGAACACGGCGAACAGGCCGCATTCTTCCTTCAATCCCTCAATGGGCATGAACAGGGGTCTCCGGCTGGGTGGTGGGGGACGGCTGCAGGCGTTCGCCGATGAAGCGTGCGACGCAGGCGGGGTAAAGGCGGTGTTCTTCGCGCAGGATGCGGGCCGACAGCGCCTCGACACTGTCGTCGGTCTGCACGGGGACCTGTGCCTGCCCGATGATCGGTCCGGCATCCATGACTTCCGTGACTTCGTGCACGGTGCAGCCGGCGACCCGGACGCCCGCTTTCAGCGCTTGTGCCTGCGCATTCAAACCGGGGAAATCGGGCAGCAACGAAGGATGAATGTTCAACACCGGGCGGCCGAGGCCTGTCAGGAAACCGCCGCTGAGCAGGCGCATAAAACCGGCCAGACAGACCAGCTCGATGTCTGCGCGGTGGAGCAGCGTCGTTAGCTCAGCCTCCCACGCCGCTTTACCGGCGCCTGTCTGTTGCAGGGCGATCGCCTCGCAACCGGCCGTTCGCGCTGCGTCCAGCCCCGCTGCGTCGGCACGGTCGCTGATCACCAGATCGAAACTCGCGGGAAAGTCGGCCTTATCGTGGGCGGCGTCGAGCAGGGCCTGCATGTTGGAGCCGCGCCCCGAGATTAGAATCGCGCTGCGCACTCTGGTCTGCATCACCCGCTNACCCCGCTGATATGGACCTGCGGCGTCCCGGCCGAGGGGCGGGATCGAACCTCGCCGATACGGAATACGGGCACCTGTCCGGCCAGTGCCGCCATGACGTCGCCAGCTTCGCCAGCGCGAACCACGAGCACCATGCCCAGACCCATGTTGAAGGTCCGGTAAAGCTCCGGAATTTCGACCCGGTCGAGGTGCTGCAGCCAGCCGAACAGAGGCACCGGCGACCAGCTTGCAGGGTCGACCACGGCCTGCAGATCCGCGCGCAACACCCGGTTCAGGTTTCCTGGCAGACCGCCACCGGTGACGTGGCAGAGCGCCCGGACCGCGCTTGGTACGGCATCGAGCGCCGCGTGTACGGCCTCGCCGTAAAGCCGTGTCGGGGCAAGCAGCGCCTGCCGCAGGCTCTGCGAGGCATCGAAGGGCGCGGGGGCATCGAGGTTCAGTCCCAGCTCGTCGATCAGGCGGCGGATCAGGGAAAAGCCATTGGAGTGGATCCCGCTGGACCCCAGACCGATGAGAACATCACCCGCTTCGAGCGCATCGTAGTTGGGCAGCAGCGCCTCGCGCTCCACCGCACCCACCGCAAAGCCGGCAAGGTCGAAGTGTCCTTCGGCGTAGAGACCGGGCAGCTCGGCGGTCTCCCCGCCCACCAGCGCCGCCCCTTCGGCGGCGCAGGCCGCCGCGATGCCCTCCACCAGCGCGCGGTCGCGCTCGGGTGACAGACGGCCTGCGGCCAGATAGTCGAGAAAGAACAGGGGCCGCGCGCCCTGACACAGGATGTCGTTGGTACACATCGCGACGAGGTCCTGCCCCAGCCCGCGGTAGTCATCGAGGCTCTTGGCCAGCAGCAGCTTGGAGCCGACACCATCAGTTCCGCTAACGAGGATCGGGTCGCTTAGACCGGTTTGCCTGAGGTCGAAGAGAGCGCCGAAACCGCCGACTGACCCCATGACACCGGGACGTTGCGTGCCGGAAAGCGCTGGCTTGATGGCGTCGACAAAGGCCTCACCCGCATCGATATCGACCCCGGCGTCGGCGTAACTCAGCTTCCCGGTTCCGCGCGCTTCTTGGGTGCTTGGGGTCGGACGACTGGAGACGCGTGGGTCTTTGGTCATTGGCACCTTTGCCTTGAACTCAGCGGGTCAGATACACGATCCGGCTTGCACCACACTTCCAAGCGCCATCGCATAATATATCGCTCACGGGGCCCTGACTACCGAGTCTGAAAATCGTCTGCAACGGCGCTGCACGCAGGGCTGCTTCAAGCACAAAAAAAGCCCCTGACAACAGGGGCTTTTTCCAGATTGAGGGCCGCCTTACAGGCTCGTTCGAGCCTTCTGCGAAGCCGCCAGACACGCGGTTGCGGGCGCTGGCGGGGGGAATCGATCAGTGGGTGACAACCGGGCTCGACGCACTCTCCGCCTTGGTCGCCGCCGCTTCGAATTCGGCGATCTGCTCAGCAGTCATCGGGGTCAGCGCTTCGGCCAGTGCGTGGCCGAGCACTTCGTCGACATCACTGACGGGCACGATTTCCAGCCCTTCTTTGACATTGTCCGGGATCTCGGCGAGGTCCTTCTCGTTCTCGATCGGGATCAGAACCTTGCTGATGCCACCGCGCAGGGCGGCCAGCAGCTTTTCCTTCAGCCCGCCGATGGGCAGAACCTTGCCGCGCAGGGTGACTTCGCCGGTCATGGCAACGGTGTTGCGCACCGGCACACCGGTCAGCACGGAGACGATCGACGTTACCATAGCGATACCCGCCGAGGGGCCGTCCTTGGGCGTAGCGCCCTCGGGGACGTGGACGTGGATGTCGCGCTTGGCGAACAGGTCGGGCTTGATGCCAAAGTCTGCCGCACGGGACTTCACAAAGCTCTCTGCGGTCTGGATCGACTCTTTCATCACGTCGCCCAGCTGGCCGGTGAAGACCGCCCGACCCTTGCCGTTGACGGTAACAGATTCGATCTGCAGCAGGTCGCCGCCGACTTCAGTCCAGGCCAGACCGGTTACCGCGCCGACCTGGTTGTTTTCTTCTGCGAGGCCGTAGCGGAACTTCCGCACACCGGCGAAATCGCCAACGTTCTCATCGGTGATGGCAAAGGCGCCGTCGCGCTCCTTCATGTCGATCGCCTTGACCGACTTCCGGCACAGGTTGGCGATTTCACGCTCGAGGTTACGCACACCGGCTTCGCGAGTGTAGTAGCGACACAGGTCGCGCAAGGCTGACTCGGTGATCTCCAACTCGCCTTCTTTGAGGCCGTTGTCCTTCAGCTGGCGCGGGATCAGGTGCTGCTTGGCGATCTCGACTTTCTCGTCTTCGGTGTAGCCGGAGATGCGGATCAGCTCCATCCGGTCGAGCAGCGGTCCGGGCATCCGGGTCGAGTTCGCCGTGCACAGGAACAGGACTTTCGAGAGGTCGTAGTCCAGCTCGAGATAGTGGTCGGAGAAGGTTGAGTTCTGGGCCGGGTCCAGCACTTCGAGCAGGGCCGAGGCCGGGTCACCGCGCCAGTCCATGCCGATCTTGTCGATCTCGTCGAGCAGGAACAGCGGGTTCGAGGTCTTGGCCTTCTTCAGGCTCTGGACCACCTTGCCCGGCATAGAGCCTATATAGGTCCGGCGGTGGCCGCGGATCTCGCTTTCGTCACGAACGCCGCCCAGCGACACCCGCACGAAGTTCCGGTTCGTGGCCCGGGCGATCGACTTACCCAGCGAGGTCTTGCCCACGCCCGGCGGTCCGACGAGGCACAGGATCGGCCCCTTAAGGTCGCGTACGCGGTTCTGCACCGCAAGGTATTCGAGGATCCGCTCCTTGACCTTTTCAAGGCCATAGTGGTCTTCGTCGAGGATGATCTCGGCGCGGTTGAGGTCCTTTTTGACCTTGGAGTACTTGCGCCATGGCAGCGAGAGCATGACGTCGAGGTAGTTGCGGATGACCGTCGCCTCGGCTGACATCGGGCTCATCATCTTGAGCTTCTTCAGCTCGGCGTCGAACTTTTCGCGCGCTTCCTTGGTCATCTTAACCTTGCCAGCGCGCTCTTCGATTTCCGAAAGCTCATTGTGACCGTCTTCGGTCTCACCGAGTTCCTTCTGGATCGCCTTCATCTGTTCATTCAGGTAGTACTCGCGCTGGGTCTTCTCCATCTGCCGCTTGACGCGGCTGCGGATGCGCTTTTCGACCTTCATGACCCCGATTTCGCCTTCCATGTAGCCGTAGACCTTCTCGAGGCGGTCGGCGACGTTGAAGGTTTCCAGCAGATCCTGCTTCTCCGAAATCTTCAAGTTCAGATGGCTGGAGATGCTGTCAGCAAGCTTGGCCGGTTCTTCAATGCGAGACACGGTCACCAAAGCCTCGGGCGGGACGCGCTGGTTGAGCTTGATGTACTGCTCAAACTGCGAAACGACGGTGCGCATCAGCGCTTCCACGTCTTCTCCAGCCATGTCGCGTTCCTGCACCGGGCCGGCAGCGGCCTCAAAGTAGGTGCCGTTGTCTTCAACATCCATCAAGGTCGCGCGCGACTGCCCCTCGACCAGCACCTTGACGGTGCCGTCGGGCAGCTTCAGCAGCTGCAGCACCGTCGCAATGGTGCCGAGCGCATAAAGGTCCTGTGGCGAAGGGCTGTCTTCCTGTGCGTCCTTTTGAGTGACCAGCAGGATTTGCTTCTCGCCCTGCATCACTGCTTCGAGCGCCGCGACAGACTTATCCCGGCCAACGAAAAGCGGGATAACCATGTGCGGGAAAACGACGACGTCCTTGAGCGGCAGAACCGGATAGATCGAAGACCGTGTGGTAGTCACGTTGGTGGTGTCCTTATCATTATGCCCCAAAGCCCCCGTATGGCGGCTCCGGTCCCCGCAACGGCAGGCCTTTGCGGCGTTGTCCCCCCTTTCCCCTTAACGGCTCCGCTCGCAGGTCTCAATACCGGCTCTGTGTCGCGGGTGGGGACAAGTGTACAGGCTCCCATTTGGGGTCTGGCTCAGCGACTTCAATGCGTGGGCGCATATGTCGCTTTGCATCAACGGGCTAGCAGATGCGCCCCGACCTGCTCGGGTTGGTTCTTGCGAACACTGTGTCGCAATCGTATAGCGACCGTCACGACAAAGGTGATAGCGATCTGCGGTCACTTTTCGGGTCGTGCGGATGTGGCGAAATTGGTAGACGCGCTGGATTTAGGTTCCAGTGACTTCGGTCGTGGGGGTTCGAGTCCCTTCATCCGCACCAAGCCGGTTCCGACCTGCCCCGAAAATACCTCCGGGCCGGCAACGCTGAATGAGAAAGTGAACAGGATTGACCATGCAGATTAACCTCGTTTCCGAAGAGGGTCTCAGCCGCGCATTTGACGTGACGGTTCCGGGCGTGGATTTTGAAGCCAAGGTGGACAAGAACCTCGCTGGTTTTGCTAAGGATCTGAAGCTGCCAGGCTTCCGACCGGGTAAAGTGCCGATGACTGTTGTGCGCTCCCGCTACCGGGCCTCGATCATGGAAGAAGTCATGAACGAGACTGTGCAGGAAGCGGTACGGAGTGCGCTGACCGAGCACGAGATCACCGCAGCCGCCCCAGCAAACGTTACCGAGATCAAGCCCTTCGAGGCGGGTGAAGACGTCGCCTTCAGTTTTGCAATCGACGTCATGCCAACGATCGAGCTGACCGACTTCAGTAAATTGTCTTTCGATCGGATGGTCCCGGTCCTCGAAGACCGTCACATCGATGACGCCCTCAACGTGCTCGCAGAGCGTGGCGCGCAGCCGGTCGACATTGAAAACAAGAAACACAAGGTCAAGAAAGACGACATCGTAATTCTCGACTTCGCCGGGTCTGTCGATGGCAAAGAACGGCCGGGCATGAAGGGCGAAAACGCCATGCTGCAAATCGGCTCGGGCATGTTTATTCCCGGCTTTGAAGAGCAGCTCAAGGGCAAGAAACTTGGCGATGAGTTCGACTTCGACATCACCTTCCCTGACGACTACAACGCGGAAGAACTGCAGGGTGTCGAGGCCAACTTCAAGATCAAGATCAAAGAGCTCAAGCAGCTCGATAAGCCTGAGATCGATGAGGAGTTCGCCAAGAAGTTCGGTAAGGAGTCGATCGAGGAACTGCAGCTGCAGATCAAGCAGGAGCTGGACAGCATTCACCGCCGTTCTGCACGCTTCCTGCTCAAGCGCGAAATCATGGATCAGCTGATGGACACCCACGAGTTCGAGCTGCCCACGAGCCTGGTTGACAACGAGTTCAACGCCATCTGGCAGCAGATCATGAACGAAGCCAAGGCCGGACGGGTGGATGAAGAGGACAAGGGCAAGACCGAAGACGAGCTTAAAGGCGAATACCGGCAGATTGCCGAACGTCGCGTGCGGCTGGGGCTGGTGCTCTCGGAGGTGGCAACCTCCAACAAACTGGACATAACCCCAGAGGAATTTAATGCTGCAATCCAGCGTGAGATGGCCATGAACCCGGGTGAGGAAGCTGAGATCTACCAGCGCTACACCACGGATCCAAACGCGCGTCAGTCATTGATCGCGCCGATGATGGAAGACAAGGCCGTCGACTATATCCTCGAACTTGCCAAGGTCACCGACATCGATACCGACCCCGACAAGATTGAAGAACTGATCGACAAACCAGCCGAAATCTGAGGCCCCTCAGTCAAGGCATATCAAAGGCCGGCCCTGCCCCCGATCCAGAAGGGGACGCGGCCGGCCTTTCGCTTTAACCGCGCCGGACTTCCTGCGGCTGACAGAAAAGCGACGCCTGCTGCGTGCGCAGGAAGTTGCACAGCGCCCAGGCATAGTCCGGGCCGGGGACTGGCCCGACCAGCAGCCTTATCACCGTGGTATCGCGTCCCAGACTGGTTTCGTCGGCGCGCAGCACCTCGCTCTGGTAAGCCGTCTCAAGCAGCTCGAAGACCCCGGGAGCCGTCGCTGAAACGCGGTCGTACAGCGCCGCCACCTCATCCGCATCCGCGCCGCTGCCCAGCCACAGCGCATAGACCGGCGCGTCCGGCGCAATGCCTGGCAGCGTGTAAACCGGCGTTGGTCGGGGTACGGGCACAGGCGGCATCGGGAAATCCGGCTCGGGCGCAGCCGCAGCAGCCGTCCCGGCAGCGTCCCCAGCTTGTTCATCGACCATGGTTTGCAAGCTCGGGGTTGGGTCGGTCTCCGGCTTCGACTCAGGGCTTGGCGCAGGCTCAGGGGTTGGCGACGGGGCTGGCTCTGGGGCTGGCTCTGGGGCTGGCTCTGGGGCTGGCGACGGGGCTGGCGACGGGGGCGGCTCAAATAGAGTCGCGATCTCGTCAGCCGTGCGGCTCAGGGCTGGCACCGAAGGCAGCGCTGAGGCTTCTTCGGCGACAGGCGCGACAGCCTCTGCCGGGGTCGTCAACGGTCCAGGTGCTGTCGCAGTCTGCGCGAGCAAGCCCGACAATGCCTCAGCAGCCAGCCCATGCCCCGCCGCCGCCGCTCGCTGGCACCAGAGCGCTGCCTCGCCGATGTCGACCTCAACCCCGACGCCCTTTTCATAGAACTGACAGACCGCCCACTGGGCTTCGGGCAGGCCACCCAACCCGGCATCGTAGATCAGCTCCAGCGCCCGCTGCGCGTTCTGCTCCACGCCCTGCCCGTTGTAGTAGGCCAGCCCCAGATTGAAGCTGGCGAAGGCGTGGCCCTGCTCCGCCGCTGCCTGCCACAGCGCTGCCGCGCGGGCGGGGTCATAGTCAACACCCCGACCTTCGGCATACATGAGCGCGAGATTGGTCAGGGCCTCGGGCAGCCCGGAACTAGCGTAGAGCTCTGCGGCCCGCAACTCGTTCCACTCCACCCCCTGCCCGGTCTCGTAGAGCAGCGCCATGGCATATTCAGCCTGCGGACGCTCATCGCTGTCGGCGGCGATCAGTTCGCGCCAGATCGCAACAGCTGCGGGCAGGTCTCCGGCGTCCACGGCATCAAGCCCGGCCTCGTAGCTCTGCGCGGCAGCCGTCGCCTGAAACAGCCCGAGGCAGAGCGCTATCAAGGCCACTGACACCAAGGCCAGTGGACGTAAATGTGGGTCGGAGACGGCGGTATGGCGGGAAGGGATGGATCAAGCCTCGCGCTGCGTTGCTCGGGACTTGGCTATAATCAATTTATAGGGGTGTGACCATAAAATATTTCGCGTATTGAGCCTTTCCGGCGCAGGCGGTGCCGGACGGGGCCGAATTCGGATAGACGCCGACGCTCAAGTCGTGTCTGTGCAGGGCAGTATTTTCGAACCCAAGGGCTTTTCCGACCTATGGCCACCCCTCTGAGCCTGACACCCCGTGCCTGGCTGCTGCTCATTTCCCTGTCGTTCCTGTGGGGGCTGTCATTCCTGTTCTACGACATCGCGCTCGACGGTTTCGGGCCGCTGGCGGTGGTGCTCGGCCGGACCTCGATTTCGGCGCTGACCCTGCTCATCATCCTGCGCGCCCTGCGGCAGCGGTTGCCGACCAGCCTCGGCGCCTGGGGGCAGCTGGCGGTTCTGGGCGTGCTCAACAACGCCCTGCCGTTTCTGCTGATCGCCACGGGGATGGTGCAGCCGGGTTTTCATGGCGGCATGGCCTCAATCTTCAACGCCACTGTCCCGCTGTTCACGGTGTTCATCGCCCACTTCTTCCTGGTCGATGAGCGTCTGAAACCGGCCAAGCTGCTCGGCATTCTCACCGGCATCGCCGGGGTGGCGGTGATGATGGCGCGCGACGCCTGGACTGGCGAGACGGGGCTGTTGCTGGGCGGCTCTCTGGTGCTGGGCGCAACGCTCTCCTACGGCGCTGCGGGGGTCTGGGCGCGGCGAATGAACCGCCTCGAACCGCTGCAGGTCGCCACCGGGCAGCAGGTCGCGGCGACATTCTGGGTGGTGCTGCCCGTCGCGCTGATCGACCGGCCCTGGAGCTACAGCGCTTCGGTGGGGCTGGACAGCTGGCTGGCGCTCATCGCCCTCGGGGTGCTGTCGACCGGGCTGGCCTACATCCTGTTCTTCCAGATACTGCGGACAGCAGGCGCGACCAACGTCTCGCTGGTGACCCTGCTCATCCCGATCTGGGCGATTTTGTTCAACGCCACCTTCCGCGAAAACACGCTCGCGTTCTGGCAGACCATTACGCTGGCGCAATGGGTCGGGATCGCGCTGATCTTCCTCGGGCTGGCGATCGTGAACGGCTGGCTGCCCCGTCGCAAAACCGCCACCTAGTCGGTTCTCGGCCCCCCAGTTCTGCGTAAGCGCACCGGAATGGCGCGACCACGTCGCTGATTGACGAAAGCGACGGGTTGGGGCTGTTTAGTTTCGGAAACATAAACGGTGCGCAGGGAAAGGCGTGAGCATGGCTGATCAATATGGGTTCTGGCGACTGCTGGCCGAAGGCCTGCGGGGGCACACCGGCTGGAAACCCGCCTGGCGCGACCCCGAACCTAAGGCCGAATACGACGTCATCATCATCGGCGGCGGCGGCCATGGTCTGGCCACGGCCTACTACCTCGCCAAGAACCACGGCATCACCAACGTCGCCGTGCTCGAAAAGGGTTATCTGGGCGGGGGTAACGTCGGCCGCAACACCACCATCGTGCGCTCGAACTACCTGCACACCGGCAACGTGCTGTTCTACGAAAAGTCGCTGCAGCTGTGGGAAGGCCTATCCAACGATCTGGGCTATAACGTCATGTTCTCGCCGCGCTCGATCATCAACGTCTTCCACAGCGATTCAGCCCGTGACGCCGACACCCGGCGCGGTAACCAGATGATCCTGCATGGGGCCGATGCGGTCCTGCTCGATCGGGAGGGCATCCGCCGCGAAGCCCCGTTGGTCGATGTCGATAACCCGCGCTTCCCGGTCTATGGCGGCCTCAAGCAGACGCGCGCAGGCTCCGCCCGCCACGACGCGGTGGCCTGGGGCTTTGCCCGCGGTGCCGACCGACGCGGGGTCGACCTGATCCAGAACTGCGAAGTCACCGGCATCGACGTGCGCAACGGCCAAGTGGTCGGCGTCCAGACCAACCGCGGCCCGATCCGCGCCAAGAAAGTCGGCATGGCTGTCGCCGGCAACACCTCGCGCGTGGGCAAGCTGGCCGGGCTGCGCCTGCCGATCGAGAGCCACGTGCTGCAGGCCTTTGTCTCCGAAGGCCTGAAACCCATGCTCCACAACGTCATCACCTTCGGCGCGGGGCATTTCTACATCTCCCAGTCCGACAAGGGCGGGCTGGTCTTCGGCGCTTCGCTGGACGGCTATAACTCCTACGCCCAGCGCGGCAACCTGCCCCGGGTCGAGCACGTCATGGAGGCGGCAGTCTCCTTCGTGCCGGCCGTCTCCAAGGTGCGCATGCTGCGCAGCTGGGGCGGGGTCATGGACATGAGCCCCGACGGCTCGCCGATCATCGACAAGACGCCGATCGAGGGCCTCTACCTCAACGCGGGCTGGTGCTACGGCGGCTTCAAGGCCACCCCGGGTTCGGGCTGGTGCTTCAGTCACCTGATCGCCAACGACAGCCCCACCCATCACATCGAGCAGATGCGCCTGGACCGGTTCGAAACCGGCTATGTCATCGACGAGCTGGGCGCCGGCGCCCAGCACAACTTGCACTAAGTTAGGAGAGGTCAGAGCATGCTGATCCCCTGCCCGCACTGCGGTCTCCGCCCATCCGAAGAGTTCGTGCCCAAGGGACTGGCCGAGGCGCCGCGACCTGCGCTGGGTGGCCGCGCCAAACCAGATGGACCGGCCTGGCAGAACTATCTTCACCTGCGCGACAACGTCGCCGACCACAACCACGAATACTTTCACCACGCGCTGGGGTGCCGGTCGTGGATCGTGGTGCATCGGCACACCCTGACCCACGAAGTCACGGGCGCGACCATGGCCGCTGACTTCTGGAAGGCCGACAAGCCTGCCACCACGGGCACCCAGGACGCCAAATCCCCGGCCGCAGAGACGGCGGAGGACGGCCAATGACCGCGAGCCTGCCCCAGCCGTTGCGCCTGCGCCAAGGCGGCCTGATCAACCGCAACCAGCCGCTGACCTTCACCTTCGACCGCCGCGTGTATCAGGGCTACGAGGGCGACAGCCTCGCCTCGGCCCTGCTCGCCAGCGGGGTCAAGCTGTTCGGCCGCTCGTTCAAATACCACCGCCCGCGGGGCGTGTTCTCCGCCGGGCCGGAAGAGCCCAGCGCGCTGGTCGAGATCGATCAGGGGAAGGCCGAGCGCGACCCCAACCACCGCGCAACCATGGTCGAACTGTACGAAGGGCTGGAAACCTTCTCGCAGAACCACATCGGCCCGCTGGAGCTCGACCTGATGGAGGCCAACGACCTCATCAGCCGCTTCCTGCCCGCCGGGTTCTACTACAAGACCTTTTTCTTCGGCGGGTTGCAGGCCTGGTACCGCTTCTATGAACCGATCATCCGGCGCGCAGCGGGCCTCGGACGGCCACCGATGGAGGCCGATCCGCACCACTACGACAAGATCTACACCTTCGCCGACACGCTGGTCGTGGGTGGCGGGATCGCCGGGCTGACCACTGCGCTGTCGCTGGCGCGCGCCGGGCAGTCGGTGCTGGTCTGCGACGAGCGTGACCGCGTCGGCGGCGCAGCGCTGTGGCAGGGGGAGCGCTTCGACGGGCAGTCAGGCGCGGCCTACGTCGATCATCTGGTTGCCGAGATCGAGGCGGCCGGCGGCCGGGTGCTGCCGCGCACCACCGTGTTCGGGGTCTACGACGGCGGTACCTACGGCGCGCTGGAGCGCTGCCACGACCACCTCGCCAAGGCCGGCCGTCGGGCGCACACCGCGCGGATGAAGTACCACCGGATTCAGGCCGACCGGGTCGTCTACGCCACCGGCGCGATCGAGCGCTCCGTGGGGTTCATGGGCAACGACCGCCCCGGGGTGATGCTTGCCAGTGCCGGCCACGCCTACCTCGGGCGCTACGGCGTTCGCGTCGGCCAGCAGCCAACGATCTTCACCACCAATGACGGCGGTTATGCCGTTGCCGCAGCCCTTGCTGCAACAGGTGCCGACGTGACCCTGCTCGACGCACGGGCGGATTCACGGCTGGAGGCCGAAGGTGTCCGCGTACTGCGCGGGGTCCACGCCACCCAGGCCCATGGCCGCATGGGGCTGCACCGCGTCGACTACGGCGGCGCGCAGAGCGGCAGCCTGTCCACCGACGCGCTGCTGGTCTCCGGGGGCTGGAACCCGGCAGTGCACCTGACCTCGCACACCAACGACCGGCGTCAGTCCAAGCCGGTTTACGACGCCAACCTGCGCGCTTTCCTGCCGCCCGAGCTGGTGGACAGCGAAGCCGCCGCCGGATCAGTGACCGGCGCGCTCGGCACCGTCGACTGCCTCGCCTCGGCCGCGGCCGCGGCTGCGAAGTTCGGTGGTGCGGCGTTGGATACGCCTGCGGTCGACGAAGCCGTTGCGGTCTCTGCACCGAAGGAGCTGTGGGCCGTGCCGGGGGCTGGTAAAGCCGCCTTCCTCGACCTGCAAAACGATGCCACGGTCAAGGACGTCGGCCTCGCCGCGCAGGAAGGCTTCCGCTCGGTCGAGCACATGAAGCGCTTCACCACGCTGGGCATGGCCACCGACCAGGGCAAGACCTCCAACGTCAACGGCCTCGCCCTGCTCGCTGCCGCCACCGGTCGCGAGATCAGCGCGGTCGGCACCACCACCTTCCGCCCGCCCTACACGCCCGTGCCCATGGGCGCGTTTGCCGGGCACCACCGCCAGCGCGACTACGAGCCCTTCCGCTACTCCCCGGTCTATGACTGGGCCGAGGCCAACGGCGCGACCTTCGTCGAAGCGGGGCTGTGGATGCGGCCGAGCTGGTACACTCAAACGGGGGAAGCCGACTGGCTGGAAAGCGCTGTGCGGGAAACCCGCGCAACCCGCGACCAGCTGGGCATCACCGACGTCTCCACGCTGGGCAAGATCGATATTCAGGGCCCCGACGCCGCCGAGTTCCTCAACCGACTCTACACCAATGGCTGGAAGAGCCTGCCCGTAGGCAAGGCGCGCTACGGTCTGATGCTGCGCGAAGACGGCTTCGTCTTCGACGACGGCACGACCTCCCGCCTTGCCGAGGATCATTTCTACATGACCACCACCACGGCCAAGGCGGCGGCAGTGATGGCGCATATGGAGTTCGTGCATCAATCCGCGTGGCCGGACCTGCAGGTCGCCTTTGCCTCGGTCACCGATCAATGGGGCGGGCTGGCGCTGGCCGGGCCGAAGTCGCGCGACTGTCTGGCCGCGCTGTTCCCCGAGCTCGACGTCAGCAATGACGGCATGCCGTTTATGGGCGTTATCGAAACCACGTGGAAGGGGCATACCGCCCGCCTGTTCCGCATCTCGTTTTCGGGCGAGCTGGCCTACGAAGTCGCGGTGCCTGCGGATGTCTTCGACGCCTTCTGGCGCGAGGCTATGGCTGTGGGCGCGCAGTGGGATATCACGCCCTACGGTTTGGAAGCGCTCAATATCCTGCGGATCGAGAAGGGACACGTCACCGGCGGTGAGCTGGACGGGCGGGTTTCCATGGACGACGTGGGGCTGGGCAAGATGGTCTCGACCAAGAAGGACTTCGTGGGCAAGGCCATGTCCGGCCGGACGGCCTTCACCGACCCCGACCGGGTGAAGATGATTGGCCTCGTCGCCACCCAGGTCGACGAGCGCATCATCGGCGGGGGCATTGTCTTTGACAGTAAGGACGGCCCCTTCGACCACACCACCATGCTGGGCTACGTGACCTCGGTTGCCGCCTTCTCCCCACTCAAGGACCGGTCGATCGCGCTGGCCTTCATCAAGAACGCGGCCGACTATCACAGCAAGACACTCTACGTCGTCTCCCACGTCCACAACCGGGCGATTATCGAAGTCACGGCCGAGAGCCCGCACTTCTACGACCCGAAGAACGAGAAGGTGACCGGATGATGGACCAATCGGTGATGCGCAGCCCGCTGGGGCCACACTGGACCCCCGGCCACCATGGCACCGCCGCCGCCGCGACGGGCGGGGATGGTGGCGCACAGGCCGGCATCCGGGCCTTGCACAAGCCCGGCCTGCTGGTGGTTGAAATCGCTGCCCTGCCCGGCAAGGGCAAGGCCATGCGCGCGGCGGTGAAGAAGGGCCTGAAGCTCGATCTGGGCGACGGCAGCCCGGCGGCCTCCCTGCCCAACGCGGTGTGCAGCGGTCCCGACCGCTACTTGCTCACTGGCTTCGATCTGGCGGCGGTTAAGGCGGCGGTCGGTGATCTGGGGCTGGCAGTCGATCAATCCTCGGGCCGGGTGCGGCTGTCGATCGACGGGGCAAACGTGCCGGGCCTGCTGGCCAAGAGCTGCCCGCTGGATCTAACCAAGTGGCCCGTGGGCATGAGTCAGGCGAGCCACTTCCTGCATATTGGCTGTACGTGGTACCGGCGCAGCGAAACCGGCTTCGACCTCTATATCGGGCGGTCATTTGCGCGCTCGGCGGCCGAGTGGCTGATCGAGTCCGCCGCAGAATTCGGTGTGGAAATTCTCAGTCCCGAAGACTGAGGCCTGAGACCAGACCTAAATCGATTTTGGGTTCAGGCGGCCGGCGAGGCCGCCCGATCAGGCCTTTGGATCAGGCCTCGCCCGACTCGCCATCCTCTTCGATAACGACCTCTTCCTTTGCGGCCTCAGCCTCCTGCGCCAAGCGCGCCGCTTCGGCTTCGTCAGCGCTAAGCACACGCACCGTCTCAGTCTCGTAGCCCAAAACCACCATGGCCTGTGCACAGGCTTGCTCGACTGACTGGATCTGGCTAAGGCTCAGGCCGCCATCACGCCACTGGCCTACCTGCCCAGAACGGAAATAGGGCTTCTCCTCGGAGTGGGCACCACCGTAGCCGTCTTCCTTCTCGGCTTCGGCCATCTTTTCAAAGGTCGTTGCCTCTAGCGCTTTGTCGAGCTGCCCGAAGTCTAGCCGCAGGTTCATGAAAGCGATGATCCGCATGAACTCCCTGCGCGGGTTCTCGATCAGGTCTTCATAGCGCACGAACAGACGCGGCATCGACGGTCGCGACAGCCACGAAAGGACGTTGCGGGTCCAGGAGCCAATCGGCTGCGGGGTTGTCCCTTTCGAAAGCAGGGCGAACTGCGGCTGCGCCATGTTCGCAATTGCGGCATCGAGCGGGATTTCCATATCAGCGGCCAAGGAGATCGCGATGTCACGTGGGTCGCGGACGACCACGACTGCGGCCCGAGAATATTGAGGCAGGAAAGTCGGCTGCCCACCCCAATCAGTCTGCAGCATGTGAGACCGCATCACCAGATCGTTCTTCGAAGACCGGCAGGCGCGGAGCAGAAACTCAGTGCGCTTCTCACCGATATCTGCGGGTTTCAGCTTTGAGACTTCTTCGCGCATGAAGCGCTCAAAGATAAAAGCACTGCTGTCATGACTGAAAGCGCGGGCCATCGCCTTAAGGTCGATTTTATCATGTTCAGCCATGTAGGTGTACAGGAAGGCGCGAACCCAGGCATTACCCGAACGCGGATAGGACTGAATCCAGGTAATGCGGGCGTCGGGGAGCTTCTCCTTGGCAAAGGGGTTCTTTGCGCCCGCGACCGGGGTTTTCTTTTCTTCAGCCATGTCAGTTCAGCCTTTGGGTTGGGGTATTTCGGTAATGAGTTTCAGAGCGTACCGGGGAAGCCGCCACCGTCGACGACCAGGTTCTGTCCGGTGATATAGCCTGCCCGGGCGGAGCAGAAAAAGGCGCAGGCGTGGCCGAATTCCTCGGCTGTGCCAAAGCGCTTTGCGGGGTTGCGCGCTGCGCCAGCGTCCCAAGCCTGCTGAAAGTCCAGGCCCTGCGTGTCCGCCACGTGCTGGTAGTTCTGCACGAGGCGGTCGGTTTCGTGCTGCCCGGGGAGCAGGTTGTTGATGGTGATATCGTGATGCGCCACCTGCCGCGCAAGCCCGGCGACGAAACCGGTCAGGCCAGTGCGGGCCGCATTGGAAAGGCCAAGATGCGGGATCGGCGCCTTGACCGAGGCGGAGGTGATGTTGACCACCCGGCCGAAGCGGCGCTCGATCATGCCGTCGATCACCAGCTGGATCATGGCCACGGGGGTGTAGAGGTTGGCGTTGAGCGCGGTCATCCACGTCTCCTGCGACCACTCGCGGAAGTCACCCGGCGGCGGGCCGCCGGCGTTGTTGACCAGAATATCAGGT
>PAGB01000027.1 GCA_002711265.1 Rhodospirillaceae bacterium | reverse complement strand
GACGACGGCGCGGGCCTGCAGCTTGCCGAAGGTGATGATCTGCGCGACCCGGTCCGAGCCGTATTTGTCGCGGACGTAGGCGATAACCTCGTCACGCCGGTCTTGGCAGAAGTCGATATCGAAGTCCGGCATCGACACCCGCTCGGGGTTGAGGAAGCGCTCGAACAGTAAGTTGAAAGGCAGGGGGTCGATATCGGTGATGGTCAGGCTGTAGGCGACCAGCGAGCCTGCGCCCGAACCCCGCCCGGGTCCAACCGGAATACCCTTGCCCTTGGCCCACTGGATGAAGTCGGCAACGATCAGGAAGTAGCCGGGAAAGCCCATCTGTTCGATCACGCCCAGCTCAAAGTCGAGCCGGTCGCGGTAGGTCTGCTCCAGCGCCGCATCGGCGGCGGGTTCGAGGGCCTGCAACCGCGCGTCCAGCCCCTCGCGGGCCATGCGGGCAAGGACTTCGGTCTCTGCCTGTCCTGAGCCATCGTCAAAGGCGGGCAGGATTGGTGGATGCAGACGGGGCATGACCGCGCAGCGACGCGCGATCTTCCAGGTGTTTTCGACTGCTTCGGGCAGGTCGGCGAACAGCCGCGCCATGTCTTGGCTGGTCTTGAAGTAGTGCTCGGGCGTCAGGCGGCGGCGGTCGCGGTGGGCCAGTGTGACGCCCTGCGCGATACACGACAGCACTTCGTGGGCGTCGAACTGGTCCTTGCCGGCGAAGTGGGCATCGTTGGTGGCAACGATCGGCAAGCCGTGCTCGGCGGCCAGCGTCAGCAGGCGGGCTTCGAGTGCGCGTTCGTGGGGCTGGCCATGGCGCTGGATTTCCAGATACAGCCGCCCGTCGAACAGGCTCTGCATGGCCTTCAGATGTGCGGCGGCGCGCGAGGAGCCGTCCATCAGGTGGCGGCCCAGCGGGGACCCCTTCACGCCGTCGAGCGCGATCAGCCCTTCGGCCCGAGCGCTGAGGTCGGCGAAGTCGACCGCAGGCTCGATGCCTTCACCCTCAAGAAAGCCCTTGGAGACCAGCGCCATCAGGTTTTCGTAACCGGTCTGATCCTGCGCCAACAGCAGCAGGCGGTCCGGGTCGGCGGTTCCGGCGCCGGGTTCGTCGCTGGCGCGGCTCAGCCCCAGCACGGCGCCGACGACAGGCTGCAGCCCGGCATCAGCCGCGGTGACCGCGAATTCGAGCGCGCCGAAAAGATTGCCCTGATCGGTCAGCGCCACCGCAGGCATATCTAGCCCGGCAGCAAGCTTGACCAGACTTTTGACCGGGATCGCACCATCGGCCAGCGAATAGGCTGATTTGACCCGAAGGTGGACGAAGGGAGGGGCAGACTCGAGGCTCATGCGCGGAGCTTATGCGATTGCCTGAGGGGGTCAAGAAGTCCCACCGACAGACCGGCTGTCAGCCTCGCTGGCGTGGCAGAATCGCGCCGTGGTCGCCGATAACCCGGCTGGCCATGGCATGACCGGCGGACAGGCAGGCGGCTTCCCCTCGGCCCTCGAGCAAGGCAGCCAGATAGGCGCCATTGAAGCTGTCGCCCGCCGCCGTGGTGTCGACTACTGCAGTGGCTGCAGGAAAGGCAGGGTGCTCTGCTGCGGCCAGGCCCGGTGACAGCGGCCCGCGCTCACCACGCTTGATGGCGCAAGCCGTCCAGCGTCGCCGGGCAAAGCGGTCGATAACCGCCTCTTCACTGGTGACAGCAAAGAGCGTCATTTCATCATCGATCGAGGGTAGGGCGATGTCAGCAATCTCCCACATTCGCTCGATACAGTCGCGGGCCGCCTCGACGGTCTCCCACAGCGATGGGCGGTAGTTGGAGTCAAAGGCAATCAGGCCCTGTTGATGCTTGCTGCGGTGCCGGAGGTGCGCCATCAGCCGCGTGCGTGCATCAGGCGAGAGAATGGCGAGGGTGATCCCCGAGAGGTAAGTGATTTCGGCGGNGGGCAGGCCTATTTCCACGCTGGGCGCGGCGAACATTTGGCGTGCGGCCGAGGCCGAGCGCCAGTACGAAAAGCTGCGTTCGCCCTGCGCGTCGGTTGCCACTGCATAGATACCGATGTTTCTAGCCGGGTCGGGCTGCGTGTGGCTGAGATCGATACCCTCATCCGCTGCGGCCCGCCGGAAGGCTCGCGAAAGCGGATCGGTGCCGAGGGCAGTCAGGNANGATACCGACGCCGCCGCGCCGTGGGCACGGGCGAAGTAGACAGCCGTGTTATAGGTGTCGCCCGCGAAGCCCACCGCGAAACCTGCCGCCTTGTCCTGACGAATTTCGGCCATGACTTCACCGATGGCGAGCAGCTTGTAGGTCATTCTGCCAGGTCCTTTATGTGCAGATCGAACTCAGGTTGTTGGTTCTTGTACCACCAAATTTACTNGCTGAGGCCAGCTGCGTTTCCGGAAGTATAGGACCGAGCGTGAGTGCGTACTTACTCGGGTTCTGTGCTTTGGTATTCTGTGTCATAGCTTACGAATGAGCCAGCCACGCCAGCCCCGACGAGAGCAAGCCCGATCCCGGACCGCTGTTGTCCACCTCGGCCTCGGTGCCTTCTTCCGGGCGCATGGTGCCCCGTTGCTACAGGCTGCTGATTCCGTGGTAGGAAAAGGGGCCGGAGACTGGGGCGTGGTCGGGGTATCGTTGCGGTCATCGGCCGTTCGTGACGTTCTGGCCCCGCAGGACTTCGTCTACACAACCGTCGCGATGGCGCCTTCGGGCATGGAAACGCCGCAGAAGATCGAGATCATCAACGACGTGCTGGTCGCCCCCGAAGATCCCCACGCAGTGCTGGCGGCCATGGCTGACCCAGCTGTCCGGCTCGTCAGCCTTACGGTTACGGAAAAGGGATACTGCAGCGGTGCCGGTGATCAACCACTCGACCTTGATCATCCGGATGTCCGGCACGATCTGGGCCTCGATGGTGCAGCCTCTGACAGCGGACCCCGCACGGCGCCCGGCTTCATCCTGCAGGCGCTGGCACGGCGTCGCGCTCAGGCGATCGCGCCTTTCATCCTGCTGTCGCTGGACAATCTGCCCGGCAATGGCCGGGTGTTGCGTGCGGCCGTGCTCGCAATGGCTGAGCGCCTTGATCCCAGCTTAGCCGACTGGATCGCCCATGAGGTGCGTTTTCCCTGCTCCATGGTCGACCGCATCGTTCCCGCGACGACCCCGGATCTGATCGCGCAAGTGGAGGCAGCAACCGGCATGCGCGACGAGGCCGTCGTCGCGCACGAGCCTTTCTTCCAGTGGGTGCTCGAGGACGATTTTGGCGAGGGTCCGAGGCCGGCGTTTGAGGACGCGGGGGTGCAGCAGGTGGCGGAGGTCGAGCCCTTCGAGCGCATGAAGCTGCGGATGTTGAATGGCACGCACACGGCGCTGGCCTATATCGGCGCGCGCGCAGGACACGAAACCGTGGCCGAGGCTATGGCTGATCCAGCCGTATCCGCGCGGATCGAAGCGCTGTGGTCATGGGAACTGGCGCCCTCGATTATCGTTCCGCCCGGGACCGACCTGAGCGACTATGCCCGTGTGCTTAAGGCCAGGTACCAGAACCCCAATATTCGCCACCGTCTGGACCAGATTGCAATGGATGGCAGCCAGAAACTGCCGCCGCGTATCCTCGACCCCTTGTTCGCAAACCTCGCTGCCGGGCGCCCGATCGACGGTCTGCTCGACGTTGTGGTTGCCTGGATGCAGTTCATTGAGCGTGCGGCGCTCCAGCAAAGACCGCTTGCCGATCCGCTGGCAGACAGCCTGCTTGCAGCGGCCTATGAGGCTGGCGGGAAGGCTGACGCTCTGGTTGCTGGCCTGCTGGCAATCGAGTCAATCTTCGCCGACTATCGGGTTGATGCCATCTCTACTGATCTGGTCGAACGCCTGGCATCGAACCGACCATATTAATCCATCCCCTGCGTCGGTCTGCCAACAGTTCGTCGCGCACGTGGTGGATTGACCCCAGTCAGGCCCGCAACTTCAAGCCAAGCTCACAACACCAGCTTTCATCGGGAGGTAAACGTGCTTAACCCCACTCAGCAGGACGTGGATCAATATTTCGAACGCGGCTACGCCATCCTTCCTGAAGCGCTGAATGGCGATGAACTGGCGGTGCTGTCCTCGGTCTGTGATGAGTTGCTGCAGGAGCCGCCAGACGATGATCAGGGCGGCAAAGCCCACAATATCGGTAAGGGTCAGGACCGTCGTTTTCTCCGCCACAGGCATCAGGACAAGGCCGCCTTGTCCGGCTTCGTGCTCGGTCAGGGCATGCGGACGATGATTTCACCGTTCATCGGCGCGACACCGCATCTGTTCAACGAACAATTCGTGGTAAAAGGGCCCAAAACCGGGGCAGCCTTCGCCTGGCATCAGGACAGCGGCTATGTCGGCTTTGACCACGCGCCCTATCTTTCGGTCTGGATCGCCATCGATGACACCACCGCGGACAATGGACCGGTGTTTGTGATGCCGCGCAACCTGCGTGAGGATACCTCAATCGAGGATCACCAGTGGGACGCCGAAGGCAAGGAGATGGTGGGCTACCAAGGCAGTGATCCTGGCATTCCGGCCATTGTCCCGGCAGGGTCTGTGGTGCTGTTCTCATCGGTGACGCTGCACCGTTCCTCGCCCAACACCACGGACCACTCGCGCAGGGCCTATCTGGCTCAGTACTCAGAGGCGCCACTGCTCGATCCTGCGACCGGCGCGCCCAAGACCTTCGCTGTACCGCTCTGACCGCTCGACAGGCGATCGGGATTGCAGTTGAGGCTTCGGCCCCAGGGGCTATAGTGAGCCGGCCAAGACCCACAGGAGCCATCGCGCTATGACGCAGGCTGAACGCCCGTCTGAAGCCCCCCTCAACGTCGCGCTGATCGGCGTTGGGATGGTGGCAAAAACCCACCTCCGCGCCGTACGTGATCTGGCGCCGCTGGTGCGTTTACGCGGTGTCCTCTCCACCATGCCCGAGCGGGCGCAAGCCTTTGCCGATACCGCCGCGCGCGAGGAGGGCGTCGGGGATGTGCTGGCTTACCCCGATCTGGAAGCCCTGATCGCCGACGAGGCGCTGGATTTCGTGATTGTGCTGACCCCTCCCAATGCCCGTCAGGCCGTCGTGGAGGCCCTGTGCGCTGCCCGGCTGCCGATCCTGATGGAGAAGCCGGTCGAGCGTGACTTGGCCCGGGCAACGGCGCTGGTCGAGACCTGCGAGCGGGCCGGGATCCCGCTGGGCATTGTGTTCCAGCACCGCTTCCGTTCGGTCTCAGAACAACTCGCTACGCTGCTGCAAAACGGCGCTCTGGGTGAGGTGGGGCTGGTCGAAGTCAGCGTGCCCTGGTGGCGTGAGCAGGCTTACTACGACGAGCCGGGGCGGGGGACTTTCGCCCGTGACGGCGGCGGTGTGCTGATCTCACAGGCGATCCACAGCCTCGATCTGATGCTGTCGCTGGTCGGTGACGTATCCCGGGTTCAGGCGATGGCCGTGCGAACCCGGTTCCACGCCATGGAAGCCGAGGACTTCGTGAGCGCCGGTCTGACCTTCAGAAGCGGGGCCGTCGGGTCTCTGCAGGCCTCGACTGCTCAGTACCCCGGTGGTGCCGAGTTTATCATCGTCCACGGCGACACGGGCGTGGCTCGGCTGGGCGCGGGGCAGCTCGCGCTGGACTGGCGCGATGGCCGTCAGGAAATTGTGGGCGAGGCCTGGAGCACCGGTGGTGGCGCCGACCCCATGGCCTTCACCCACGCCTGGCACCAATCGGTGATCGAAGATTTTGCCCTGGCATGGCAGCAGGGCCGGGCGCCGCGCGTGACTGGTCGCGAAGCGCTGCGCGTGCACCGGCTGATCGACGCGCTGATTGCCTCATCTAACGCAGGTCGCGCCATCGACCTCCCATCTTCGGCTGAAGACGTGAAAGCCTGCCTGTCATGACAGACAAACTCCGCGTTGCCGCGATCGGCCTCGACCACCGCCACATTTATGGACAAGTGGGTTCCATGCTCGACGTTGGTGCCGAGCTGGTCGGTTATTGGACCGAGGGCGAGCCCCAGCCGCTGGCCGGGTTCCAGAAGCGGCTCCCTGAGGCGCCCCGATTTGCCGACCGCCGTGCACTGCTTGAAGACCCCAGCGTCGATCTGGTGCTGATTGCCGCTATCCCCGCCGACCGTGCAGCGCTGGCGATCGAGGCGATGCGCCACGGCAAGGATGTGATGACCGACAAGCCCGGGTGCACCACGCTCGAGCAGCTGGCGCAACTGCGCGAGACCGTGGCAGAGACCGGGCGGATCTGGTCGGTCGACTTCTCCGAGCGGTTTGAGGTGGCATCCGTAACCAGAGCCGCCGAACTGGTGCAGGCCGGGGCCATCGGACGGGTGGTCCAGACCGTTGGGCTGGGCCCGCACCGGCTCAACCGCGAGACCCGGCCTTGGTGGTTCTGGGACCGCGCGCAGTATGGCGGGGTTCTAACTGATATTGCCTCCCACCAGATCGACCAGTTTCTGTATTTCACCGGCTCCACCGATGCGGAAATTGCCCATGCCTCGGTAGGGAACTTCGCCAACCCGGATGACCTGGGGCTGCAGGATTTCGGCGAGATCGTGCTGCGCTCGGATCAGGGTCACGGATACATCCGGGTCGACTGGTACACGCCCGATGCACTTCCGACCTGGGGTGATGGCCGCCTAACCATTCTCGGGACCGAAGGCACCATCGAAATCCGCAAGTACGTCGACGTCGCCGGGGCTGAAGGCATCGACCATCTGTATCTGGTCAACGCCACCCGCTGCGAGAAGGTCGACTGCAGCGACGCGGGCTATCCCTACTTTGCGCGGCTGGCCGCCGACGTGCGCGACAGGACCGAAACCGCGATGAGTCAGGAGCACTGTTTTAAGGTCTGTGAACTGGGATTGCTGGCGCAGGCCATGGCCGACAAGGACGCTGCGCAGCGCCCCCAGACTGGGGTGTCGGGGGCAGACGCATGACCCGCCGCGTTGCCATTGTCGGGGCTGGCATCGGTCGCGAGCACCTCCATGCCTATCAGAACCTGCCCGACCGTTTCGAGGTTGCGGTGGTCTGTGACCGCGACGAGGCGCGTGCCAGGGACATCGCCTCGGGCGCTGGGATTGCCTCGGCCGGGGCGGTTGAGGAGGTGCTGGCGGACGACAGCATCGACGTAGTCGACGTCTGCCTGCCGCCGTTTCTGCATCTGCCGGTCTCGGTGCAGGCCTTGGAGGTGGGCAAGCACGTGGTCTGCGAGAAACCCATGGTGACCAGCCTGCGCGAGGCGGACCAGCTGGCCGCGGCGATCGCCACCAGCGGCCGGGTCTTCAGCCCGGTGTTTCAGTACCGCTTTGGCCCCGGGATGGCCAAGCTGCAGGCGTTGATCAACGCTGGTTTGGCGGGCAAGCCTCTGGTCGCCAGTATCGAAACCCACTGGAACCGGGATGCGGCCTACTACGCCAACCCCTGGCGCGGGACGTGGAAGGGCGAGCAGGGCGGCGCTGTGCTCGGGCACGCGATCCATGCCCACGATTTTCTGTGCGCCGTATTCGGGCCGGTCGCGCGACTCTCTGCCTTCACGGGCACCCGCGTGAACCCAATCCAGACCGAAGACTGCGCCTCGATCTCAATGCAGATGGAGAGCGGCGCTTTGGCGACCTCCTCCATCACGCTGGGCGCAAACGACGACACCAGCCGCTATCGCTTCGTGTTTGAAAACCTGACGGCCGAAAGCGGGCCGTTGCCCTACGCCCCGGCCAGCGACGGTTGGACCTTCAGTGCGCGCGGAATGACAACGCAGGAACAGGTGCTCGCCGTGCTGCGCGATGTGCCCCCGGTGCGGCAGGGTTTCGAGGGCTTTCTGGAGGCTTTCGACGACGCCGTCGAGGGCAAGCGGAACCGCGCTGTGACCTTTGAAGACGGGCGCCGGTCGCTAGAGCTGGTGACGGCAATCTATCAGTCGGCCCGCTTGGGCGCGGTCATCGACCTGCCGCTGATTGACAGCCCGCTCTACGACAGCTGGATGCCTGAGGGGGTGAGCGCATGAAGCAGACTTGGCGCTGGTTCGGACCCAAGGATCTGGTCACCGTCGATGACATGCGCCAAGCCGGGGTTGAGGGTGTGGTCACCGCGCTTCATCACCGCCCGCCGGGAGTGGTCTGGACGCTCGATGATATTCGCCAGCGACAGGCTGAAATCGCAACCATGGCCGACGGCAGCCCCTCGACCCTAACGTGGGACGTGGTCGAGAGCCTGCCGGTCTCCGAGGCGATCAAGCAGCAACAGGGCGACTGGCGGGCGCATTTGGACGCCTATCGCCAGAGCCTCGAGGCACTGGCGCAGGCCGGGATCGAGGTGGTCTGTTACAATTTCATGCCCATCCTAGACTGGACCCGCACGGATCTGGCGCAGCGCCAGCCCACGGGTGCCACCGCCATGGCCTTCGACGCGGTTGATTTCGCTGCCTACGATATTTTCATCCTTGCGCGCCAGGGTGCCGTATCCTCTTTCGAGCCCGAAATCGCCGAAGCTGCGCAGCGGCGCTNCACCGCCATGGACGAGGCACGACGGCAAGAGCTGGCCGAAACCGTAACCTTCGGCCTGCCCGGTGCGGCGCAGTCCCTCAGCCTGCAGGACGTACGCGACCTGCTGGCGCTGTACGGCAGCATCTCGGCCGACCAGTTGCGCGCGCACTTCGTTGATTTTCTCGAGGCTGTTGTACCGACGGCGGAGCGGCTGGGGCTGCGGCTGTGCTGTCACCCTGACGATCCGCCGTTTCCGCTTTTGGGGTTGCCGCGAGTGGTCTCGACCGAGGCCGATTACCGCGTGCTTTTGGACCGGGTCGACAGTCCCGCCAACGGGGTGACGCTGTGCAGCGGGTCGCTAGGGGTCCGAGAGGACAACGACCTGCCCGGGATGATGGAGCGGCTGGGCGACCGGGTCCATTTTCTGCACTTGCGCAACGTCAGCACTCCGAAGCAANAACAAGGGCTGTATCGCTCCTTCTTCGAAGACGAACACCTGTCCGGCAATACTGACATGGTGGCCTTGCTCGTCGCCGTACATCACGAAGAGAGCCACCGCAGGGCTGCGGGTCGGGCTGACTGGTCAATCCCCCTGCGGCCAGACCACGGNCAGGACATCCTGTNCGATCAGGGCCGAAAGACCCAGCCCGGCTATCCTCTCATTGGTCGGCTGAAAGGTTTGGCCGAACTCCGGGGAATCTGGACCGCGTTGGACCACCCTGATCTGGGGGTAGGCAGCGGTTAAACACCCCTGCAAGCCGCAGTGCACGCGCACGTCTGCTTTTTTGTTGGGCAGAATCACGAGTCAATGCATAAATTTGCAATTTCAGACCTTCAAATATCAGACATTCTCGGGTTAAGTGTGACGCAGCTCCGGGTGCGGACCAAATGTGGTCCGGCGCCTGACGAGTTGGTGAAGGCTCGGGGAAGCCTTCGTCCAAATCGGATGAATGCTAAGGAGGAAAGGCATGAAAATCCAAACCACTTTCGCACTGTTAGCAAGTGTTGTTGCGACTGGCTTTGTTGGCCAGGCTGCACTAGCTGATGAGGTCGATTTCCTGTGCTACCAGGACCAGAACGAATGTGAAGTGATCGAGAGCATGGCTGCGGACTTTACCGCTGCTACCGGCCACACGGTCAAAGTAACCACCGTTGGTTACGACATCATTCGTGACCAGCTGGAAAACCAGCTGCAGACCGATGCTGCGCCAGACGTTGCGCGTGTCACCAACCTTGGTGGCTTCAACCAGTACTACCTCGACCTCGCGCCATACGTTGACGCTGATTTCTGGGAAGCGAACTACTCGGCAACCCTGCCATGGTTCCGTGCTCCGGGTGGTGAAGACCAGGGCATCTACGGCTGGATGACCCAGCTGACCGTGACCGGTCCTTACGTCAACGTCACCATGTTCGACGACGCTGGTGTTGACATGCCTGAAGAAGGCGCGACCTGGGACGACTGGATGGACGCTCTGCGTGAAGTCAAGGACACCCTTGGCATCTCCGCTGGCCTCGCCATGGACCGTACCGCTCACCGTTGGGCTGGTCCTGCGTTCTCTTACGGCGCTAAGTTCTTTGACGACGCCGGTGAGCCAATCCTGGTCGACGACGGCTTCCGTACCTTTGCTGAGACCTTTGTTGGTTGGCATGAAGAAGGCCTGATGCCTGCTGACGGCTGGCCTGCTGGTTCCGGTACGTCTTACCGTAACGCTGCGCCACTGTTCCTTGACGGTTCGGTTGCCATGCACATGTCCGGTTCNTGGATGATCGGNAACTACNCNNNNAACATCACNGACTTCGAGTGGAANGCTGTNCCGATNCCNTGTGGTGCCGGNGGNTGTGGNGCNATGCCGGGNGGCGCNGGTCTNGTNGCNTTCGCNNCNACCGANGTTCCNGANGCTNCNGCTNNGTTCNTCNACTTCATGGCNCAGACNGAAAACGCNGNAANGTTNGCNNCTTCNACNNCNAACATNACCGCNCACCAGGGCCTNCAGGCTTCNGGNGTAGACTACCAGGGNGTTNCNGCNNNNGTTGCTGANGCGCTGTCCGTNTTCGNGGCCAANGCNGGNAANNCNGCTGACTCNACCCCACAGGCTTACACCTTCCAGGGCTACGCCAAGAACTTCGCCATCTACGGCATCGTTCCTGACTACATCACTAAGGCGATCACGGGCGAAATGTCGCTCGACGACGCTCTGGCAGCTATCGACGCCGACGTTGCAGCGAAAATCGCTGAATAATCGGTAAGTCCTGATCAGGGGGGCAGCGCTATTCCGGTGCCGTCCCCCTGCTTCTCATTCTTGTCCAGTTTCCGGCCCCGGCCGTGATCATCCCAACAAAGTGAACGCACTATGATTGAAGCGCTGACCAATGCCTTCTCGGGCACGTTCTGGCCCTACGCGCTGGTCGCTTACGTGATCGTTGGCTTCTTCGTCACCCGGCCCACCGGCGGCTTTGGCTCGCGCGTGATGAGTGCGGTCGGCTGGCCCATCGAAGTGCTGCAGCAGGCCACCGGCTCGCGCGTGCTTCCCTATATGTTTCTGATCCCGAACCTACTGATTTTCGGGCTCTATACTTTCGCGCCGCTGTTCATCAACATCGGCTTCGCCGTCACGGACGGGCAGAGCATCAACTTTCCGCAGCGGGAGTTCTCCGGCACCGACAACTTCGAGCGCCTGACCTCTGACGTTCAGATCGATACCGGCGGGGAGAACCGTGAAGACGACAAGTTTCAGCAGGCGGTGGCAGACACGATCATCTTCGTGATCTTCCAGGTGCCGATCATGATCCTTTTCGCGTTGGTAACCGCGCTGGTGCTGAACCGTGATATCCGGGGTAGGGCGTTCTGGCGCTCGGTGTTCTTCTACCCGGTCATGCTCAGCCCGGTGGTGGTGGGGTTCCTGTGGACCCTGATCCTCAAGCGCACGGGCGTGCTGTCGTTGACCCTGATGAACTGGGGCATCCTCGATGAGCCGATTCAGTGGCTCTCGGATACCTCCTGGTCGATGTTCTGGTCGATCTTTGTCTATACCTGGGCGCACTTGGGTTTCTATATGCTGATCTTGCTTGCCGGGCTGCAGGCCATTCCAAAGGATCTCTATGAGGCCGCGAAGATGGACGGCGCCCCGGGTTGGCGGATGCTATGGCGGATCACCCTGCCGCTGCTCATGCCGACGCTACTGGTGGTCACCATCCTGTCGATGATCAAAGCCTTCCAGGCCTTCGAAGAACTGTACGCCATGCAGGTCCGCTGGATCTCGGTGGTATCCTACATCTTCGAAACCTCGGGCCTGCGGGGGCAACCGACAGCCCACGGTCTGGGGATCGCGGCGACGGCGTCACTGCTGATCGCCATCGTACTGATGATCCTGTCGCTCCTCCAACTCTGGCTGACCGCGCGTCAGACCCGGCTCTAGAGAGGGGGCGTGAACAATGACAGCAGTCTGGCAATTCCTGAGCAGACGACAGGGCAAGGGCGGACGCCTCACCCTGGGCGACTGGCTTTCCTACAGCTACCTCGTGCTTGGTTTCCTGGTGATTTTCCTGCCGGTGATGTGGATCGTGCTGAACTCGTTCAAGTCAGCCTTCCAGCTGGATAAGCAGGATCTTTCGCTGCTGCCAACGGACTTCGTTCGGGTGGCGCGGGCGACAGTGAACGACGCCGATGGCAAGACCATCTTCATTATGGCCGACCTTCCGGACTGGGTGCTCAACTGGAAAGACCTCGACGAGGGTGAGCGCAGCGGCATGGATGTCGATGGGCTGCTGCAGCAATACAGCGATGACACGTTCTATGTCCTCCGCTCACATCTGGGGCAGGTCGATGGCCTTGCCCGCCAGCTGGTCGCGGACCGTAACCTGCCCGAGTGGCTGCCGCGCTACAGCACGCTGCCAGCGGCGTCCAAAGCAAACTTTGACGTCGATGCGGTGCTGGCCTCGGTCAACCCCGACGAAGCCCGGCTGCTGGCCGAGTGGATGGGGATCAAGCCGTTCAAGGCCAACAAGCTGATCTCGCAGATTCTGGTGACAGCGCCGCACCCGGAGACCGGAGAGGTGCTGCAGTGGGCGGTCAGCAACATCAACCCGATGAACGCGACCACCCCCGGCCGTCTGGTCGTGGGCGACGCCTCCAAGGTGGTGAAGCTCGAGACCGCATCGCTGGAAACCCAGCGCTCGCTGCGGCCTTCTTGGTCCAATTACGTCGACCCGCTGCAGGGCAACGCCAACAACATCAACGTGAACTTCGCTAGCTGCTACACCAACTCGGTGTTGGTGACGGTAATCGCGACCATCATCACGCTGCTGATCAACTCAATGGCGGCCTTTGCGCTGGCGAAATACAAGTTCCGGGGTCAGCGGCTGATGTTCGTCATGATCCTCGCCACGCTGATGGTGCCGCCTGCGGTAACGCTGGTCGGGGTGTTCAAGATGATCACCATGACTGGGCTGTCGGGATCGATCTGGGGGGTGATTATTCCCGGGGCGGCAACGCCCGCCGGTGTTTTCCTCCTCCGCCAGTACATGCTGACCATCCCTGAAGAGCTGATCGAAGCCGCTCGCATGGACGCGGCCAGCGAATGGAAGGTCTACTGGAAGATCGTGCTGCCGCTGGCGCTGCCCGCCATCGCGGCGCTGGGTATTTTGTCGGTGATCTGGCGTTGGAATGATCTGATCGTACCCATGGTGGCAATCGCCACTGCCAAGGAAGCCTACACGATCCAGCTTTGTCTGCTCGAATTCCGGGGCGAGTTCTACGCCGCCGAACACTACCGGCTTGCCATGACCGTTGTCAGCCTGATCCCGACCACCTTGGTCTTTGTCTTCCTGCAGCGCTACATCACGACCGGCATTGCCAACACGGGGATGAAATAACGCAATATGGCCACTCTAGAGCTGAAACAGATCCGCAAGACCTACGACGACACCGAGGTGATCCATGGCGTTGATCTGCTGATCGAATCCGGTGAGTTCTGCGTGTTTGTCGGTCCGTCGGGCTGCGGTAAATCCACGCTGCTGCGTATGATCGCGGGCCTCGAAGACATCACCGCGGGTGATGTCGAGATCGAAGGTGAGGTTGTCAGCCAGGTCCCCGCAGCGCAGCGTGGTCTGGCCATGGTATTCCAGTCCTACGCGCTTTACCCGCACATGACCGTTCGTCAGAACCTGTCCTTCGGGCTGGAAAACCTGCGTATGTCCAAGGAAGAGATCGACAGCCGCGTCGCCGAAGCTGCGCGTATGCTTCAGATCGAAGAGCTGCTACAGCGCCGTCCGGGGCAGCTCTCGGGTGGTCAGCGCCAGCGTGTCGCCATCGGCCGTACCGTGGTGCGCGAGCCCAAGGTTTTCCTTTTCGACGAACCGCTGTCCAACCTCGATGCCGAACTGCGCGTGGCCATGCGCGGTGAGATCGCCGCCCTGCACCAGCGCCTAGGCAACACCATGGTCTACGTGACCCACGACCAGGTCGAGGCCATGACCATGGCCGACAAGATTGCCGTAATGCGCGCGGGGATCATCGAGCAGTACGGCTCGCCGCTGGACCTGTATAACTTCCCGGCTAACCTGTTCGTTGCGGGCTTCATTGGCTCCCCGCGGATGAACTTCATCAGCGGTACCATCGCCTCGCGCACCGACAAGACGGTGACGCTGGCGCTGGTTGGTGATCACCGGGTCTCACTGGACGCCAAGCGCTTTGGCGGTGATGTCGGGGAAGAAATCGAGATGGGCGTCCGCGCCAATCATCTTGAAATCGCGAAGAGCGACAAGGATGCCGACCTGCGGTTTGAGGTTAACGCAGTCGAACAGCTCGGCGGTGAAACGTACCTTTACGGCACCGTCGGCGGCGCTGTCCCCTTCACGGTGAACGTGCAGGGCCAGTCCAAAATCGCGGCCGGTGACACTGTGCCAGTGAAGCTCAGCGCCGAGCTGGTCCACGTCTTTTCAAAGCGTTCCACGCTGTCGCTGTTGCAAACGGCCTGAGCCCCGTGCTCCGGACAGCACCATGACCAATCCTGCTTTCCGCAAGACCAAACGCTCCTTGCCCATTGCCCTTTTGCGCGCGCGTGAACAGGTGATGGAACCCATCCGTGCCATGCTCGCCAACAGCGGTGTAACCGAGCAGAAATGGCGAGTGCTGCGTGTGCTTGAAGAGGCCGGTGAAATTGAGCCTACCGTGATTGCGCGGGAGGCCTGCCTGCACCTGCCCAGCCTGTCCCGGATCCTCAAGACCATGGAGCAAGATGGCCTCGTGCAGCGGCGCGAGGACGAGCAGGATCGGCGCAAGACGTTCATTGCTATATCCGAGGCCGGGCGCACCATTCTCGGCGAGCACGCAGCCCAGTCTGCAGCCATCCTCGTCGACATCGAGCGCCGTCTGGGCGCCGAGAAGATCGAGGCTATGCTCGACCTGCTCGAAGAACTCACCGACGATCCCGGAAACGCCGGATCGTAAGAAGCGCAGTTCAAACGACCTTCAAGACGACAGTGACGCTGGGTACATCCGGTTCAGCGCCGCCAGCGCCTCCGCCTGAACCTGCGTCTCGCTGAGGCTTTCCAGTGCATCCGCATCCGAGCCTCCGTGGAAGGCGACGAGGACCGGCACCCCCGTGCTGGGCAACAGGTTGACGAACTGGTTGAAACGCCCGGGGACGGCGTCGTGCAGGATGCGCAGCACCTTCGGGTCCCAGAACGGGCGGTCGAACCTGAGGCAGACCTTGGACAGCAGCCCCATGCCCAGACGGTCTATCGCGTCCTGCTTCCAATCGGGCAGGGCAGGGGCGAAGGCGATGCTTCCGGCCTTCAGCACCCCCAGCGGCACGGTCACCACGGCGGCTTCGAAACGCGCCGTCGAGCCATCTGCTGCGGTGATGCTGACCCCGGCAGGTCCATGGTCGATGCGGGTCACCGGCAGACCCGTGAGCAGGCGGTAGTTCCCGGCCAGCGCAGGGATCAGCTGATCATAGCCAGCGGGAATGACAGCATCCGGGCCGCCGTACCAGGTACCCTCGGTATAGGCCTCGCGGCCCAGTTGGTCGGGGTCAGCGCCGAAAGCATGCTGGACCTCGGCGATCTGGTACAGCCAGTCCGGCCCACCGTACAGCCGGCGCCGCTGGCCACGCACATCGCGGAGCACACCGCTGTCGTAGTCGGTGTTGACCCAATCCACGCCGCGAGAGCGGGCAAGCCGGCTGAGCGGATTGCCGCGCGTGCCGTGGATCCACGAGGCCCCGATGTCCAGCGGCAGCCCGAGACGGCGGTCGGTGTGAACCCGGCCGCCCACGCGTTCGCGGGCTTCGATCACCGTCACCTCGTAGCCGGCTTGGCTCAGCGCCTGCGCGGCACCGAGGCCGGAAAAGCCTGCGCCGATGACGGCGACCTGTCCGCGCCGCAGCCCGTTGGTGGCGAGACGCTCGGCGGCATCCCAGCCGGACTGCAGGGCGCCGTGGACCGTCGCCGGGAAGTCGCGATCGGTCGCTTCACCGGCGAAATAGAGCTGGTCGCCGACCGGGTCACCCAGCGCCAGCCGGTCGCGGGCCCGGGCGCTCTTGGGAATGTAGGAGTAGGCACCCAGCGCCCAGGGATCGGCCCGCCAGCGGGTGAAAATCATCCCTTCCAGCCGGGCCGAGGTGGCCGGGGCTGGTGCTGCAAGCCCGGTGCGGGGCAGGGCAGCGGCGACGGCGCTCAGTCCTGCTGCCGCCACGCCAGCGCCCAGCAGGCCCCCACCACCCAGCTGGCGCAGATGCCCCCGCCGCGACGTGGTTGTCCGCGTAGATGAGGGCTCAAACTTTGGTCTATGGCTAGCTTTGGGCTTCAACGAGCAGGACACCTGTTCATCCGGGACTGTCAGACCCGAAAAATGATGACCGATTTTGCCGTTTCTGCGGCAGGGCGTAAACCGGTCGCATCGAGGATGAGAACGGCGTCTCCTTTGGCGGTTGACCTCCTCCTACGGAGTTGCTTACCATGTTAAGCAAATAGGGAGAAAGTATGCCGCACCTGTCGATCCAGTATTCGCCACAACTCGACCAGAGCCACGATATCAGGGCCCTGTGCGAACAGCTGGGCGAAGTCATGGTCGAAACCGGCGTTTTCCCTCGCGCCGGGGTTCGGGTCCGGGCCTTTCCCGCGCATCATGAATTCGTCGCTGACGGTCATCCCGATAACGCCTTTGTCGCCATGCAGGCTTATGTCGGTGCTGGCCGCAGCCTTGAAGACAAGCAAGGGGCCGGGAGCGCGATCTATGCCGTGGCCGAAGCCTTCTTCGCCGACCGGCTGGCTGGGGGGCATTTCCTGCTCTCGTTCGAGATATTCGAAAATGACCCGGCGCTCAGTTGGAAGCGCAACACTATTCTGCCCCGGCTTAAAGCCGCGGTGGATCCAGGCTGAACTAGCATCCGCAGACCATCGATAAAGTTCTGAATACCACAAACAACAGGCACACTCATGACCCTCGAACAGAACCTCGCCCGCGCGGAGGGCTATCTACAGCAATTCAAGGCTCAGCCGATCCTGCACCGCATCGGTGGCAAGGACGTGGCAGCCAGCGATGGCCAGACGTTTGAAAGTCTATCACCGGTTGACCTGTCGGTGCTGGCAACGGTGGCGCAGGGGACCGCCGCGGATATCGATGCGGCCTGTCTGGCGGCCAAGGGGGCCTTTGCGGACTGGGCCGCAACCCCCGGTGCCGAGCGCCGTGCCATCCTGCACGCCATCACCGACGGCATCGTCGCGCGCAAGGAAGAGATCGCCTTCCTCGAATGTCTGGACACCGGCCAGAGCCTGCGGTTCATGTCCAAGGCCGCGCTGCGGGCTGCGGACAACTTCCGCTTTTTCGCTGACCGGGCGCCGGGTGCGCGCGACGGCCAGTCGCTCTATGGCAACAACCAGATCAATATGACCAACCGCGTGCCGCTCGGCCCGGTCGGCGTGATCACGCCGTGGAACACGCCGTTCATGCTCTCCACTTGGAAGATTGCGCCCGCGCTGGCCTGTGGCTGTACGGTGGTGCACAAGCCCGCCGAATTCTCGCCGCTGACCGCCCGGCTGCTGGTTGAAATCGCTGAAGAAGCCGGCCTGCCCGCTGGGGTCTGGAACACGGTCAACGGCATGGGCGAGGTCGCCGGCAAGGCGCTGACCGAGCACCCCGCCATCCGCGCCATCGGCTTTGTCGGTGAGAGCCGGACGGGTTCGATGATCATGAAACAGGCCGCCGACACCCTCAAGCGCGTGCACTTTGAGCTGGGCGGCAAGAACCCGGTTATCGTGTTTGAGGACGCCGATCTCGAGCGTGCGGCCGATGCGGCCGTTTTCATGATCTACTCGCTCAACGGCGAGCGCTGCACTTCGTCCAGCCGCCTGCTGGTGCAGAACAGCATCCACGACAAATTCATCGAAATGGTGGTCGAGCGCGCCAAGGGCATCCAGGTCGGCCATCCGCTCGACCCCAAGACCACCGTCGGACCGCTGATCCACCCTGTGCACGAAAAGAAAGTGCTGGAGTACTTCCAGATTGCCCGCGACGAGGGCGCGACCGTCGCGCTGGGCGGGGAGAAGGTCGGCGAGGCGGGCTGTTATGTCGGTCCGACCCTGTTCACCAACGCCACCAACGAAATGCGCATCGCGCAGGAAGAGATTTTCGGCCCCGTGCTCACGGCCATCGGCTTCGATACCGAAGAAGAGGCGCTGGCACTGGCCAACGACACCCAGTACGGCCTCACCGGCTATCTGTGGACTGCCGACGTTACCCGCGCGCTGCGATTTACCGACCGGCTCGACGCTGGCATGATCTGGGTCAATTCCGAGAACCTGCGCCACCTGCCCGCGCCCTTCGGCGGTAACAAGGCCTCGGGCATCGGCCGTGACGGCGGCGACTGGTCCTTCGACTTCTATATGGAGACCAAGAACATTGCCTTCGCCACGTCCCAACACCGCATTCCGAAGCTCGGAGGCTGAGCCCCATGCCCTTACCTGAGTTCAATCTCTACCCCGCTTTCAACACCGTCCGGCTCAGCCACATCGAGCTTGTGGTCACCGATCTGGCTGCGAGCCGTCACTTCTACGTCGACACCCTCGGCCTGCAGGTCACCCACGAGGATTCGGGCCAGATTTTCCTGCGTGCGATGGAAGAGCGCGGTCACCACTGTGTGATCCTCACCCATGGAGAGACCCCCTGCGTGCGCTACACGGCCTACAAGGTCTGGGACGACGCTGACCTCGACCGGGCGCAGGACTACTTCGAAGCCAGAGGCATCGAAACCAGCTGGGTCGAGCGACCTTTTCAGGGCCGGACGCTGCGGCTGCGCGATAACCACGGCGTGCCGATCGAGTTCTACCGGGACATGGAGCGCCTGCCGACCATCACCCAGAAATACGCACTCTATCGCGGCGTGCGGCCGCTGCGCATCGACCACTTCAACGTCTTCTCGCCCAACGTCGACGAGAGCGTCGCCTTCTACAACGACTTCGGCTTCCGCACGACCGAGTATACCGAAGACGAGGAAACCGGCGCACTCTGGGCCGCGTGGCTGCACCGCAAAGGCGGGGTCCACGACGTCGCCTTCACCAACGGCATGGGGCCGCGCATGCACCACACGGCGTTCTGGGTGCCGACCCCGCTGGCGATCATCGACCTGCTCGATATCATGGCGACCACCGGCTACGTCGACAACATCGAGCGCGGCCCGGGGCGGCACGGCATCTCCAATGCCTTCTTCCTTTATGTGCTCGACCCTGATGGTCACCGGACCGAGATTTACTGCTCGGACTACCAGACGCTAGACCCGGACCACGAACCGATCCGCTGGGACCTCAAGGACAAGCAGCGGCAGACCCTGTGGGGCGCCCCTGCACCGCGGTCCTGGTTCGAACACGGCATGCCCTTTGAAGGGCAGCCGGCGCGCGAACCTGACCTGACAGCCAGCCCGATCATCGCCCCCTGAAGCCACCCTCAGAACCCCACCAGCCGGAAAGGCCCGACGACCATGCGCTACGTCTCCTTTGAAACGTCTCAAGGCCTGCCCAAGTTCGGCGCCATGGTCGGTGAAGACCATATCTGCGACCTCAGCGAGGGCGACTGGCTCGATCTCAGCGATGTTGCCGAAGACGTGGCCTGGGATGCGCTGGCTGCGAGCGTGGACCCGGAGCGCCGCGACTTCGCCGTGGCCGACGTGCGCATGCTGCCGCCGCTGACCCGGCCGGGCAAAATCCTGTGCGTGGGCGTCAATTACCCGGACCGGAATGCCGAATATAAGGACGGCTCGGGCGCGCCGCAGTATATGTCGCTGTTCCCCCGCTTCATCGACGGCTTCAACGGGCCGGGCGAGAGCCTGATCCGCCCACCGGAGAGCGAGCAACTGGACTACGAAGGCGAGATCGTCATCGTCATCGGGCAGGGTGGTCGCCGCATCCCGGAGGCCGAGGCCTACGACCACATCGCAGCGGTGACGCTGTGCAACGAAGGCACGATCCGTGACTGGGTGCGCCATGCCAAGTTCAACGTGACGCAGGGCAAGAACTGGGATCGCTCGGCAGCCATGGGGCCGTGGCTCATGCCCTTCACCGGCCCCGACATGATCCACGGGGTGACGCTGGAAGCCCGCGTGAACGGCGAGGTGCGCCAGCACGATAACACCGCCAATATGATCTTCGGCTTTCCCAAGATCATCAACTACATCTCCACCTTTACCACCCTGCACCCCGGCGACATGATCGTCACCGGCACCCCGACCGGGGCCGGTGCGCGCTTTGACCCGCCGATCTGGCTGCGGCCGGGTGACGTGGTCGAGGTCGATGTGCCGACCATCGGCATCCTGCGCAACGGCATCAAGGATGAAACCCCATGAGCCTGACCGACGCCCAGCGCGACACTTTCGCCAAGGCCCTGTTCGACGCCGACCGCAGCCAAAGCCAGATCCCACTGATCAGTCAGCAGCACCCGGGGCTGGATATGGAAGACGCTTACGCCATTCAGGCGGCACTGGTGCGCGGCTTCGTTGATGCCGGGCGTGTGATCCGTGGCTGGAAGATCGGCCTGACGTCGAAGGCCATGCAATACGCGCTCGATATAGACATCCCGGACAGTGGCGTGCTGTTCGAAGACATGTTCTTCGACAATGGCGGCGAGGTGCCGGCCGCGCGCTTCATCGCCACCCGGATCGAGGCCGAAATCTGCTTCATCATGAAAGACGACTTGCAAGGCCCGGGGGTTACGGCCGCCGATGTCATCGCGGCGACCGAAAGTGTTTGCCCGTCGCTGGAGATCCTCGACACCCGCATCATCCCCAAAGACCCCGACACTGGCGCCATCCGCAAGGTCACCGACACCATCAGCGATAACGCGGCCAACGCAGGGATCGTGCTCGGTGACGAGCGCCACGCCATCGACGCCTTTGATCTGCGCTGGGTCGGTGCCATCGTCAGCCGCGACGGCGAGGTCGAGGAAACCGGTCTGGGCGCGGGCGTGCTCAACGACCCGGTGGAGGGCATCGTCTGGCTGGCCAACCGGCTGGCGCAGTACGGCGACAAGATCAGCGCCGGCGACGTGGTACTCAGCGGGTCGTTCATCCGGCCGGTGCAGGCCCCCAGAGGATCGCTGATCGAGGCCGATTTCGGCGCCTTCGGACAGGTTTCCTGCCGCTTCGTCTGAGCGACTTTTCCCCGGTTTTGTCAAAGAAAACAGTTGCTTCAGGCGAAGTGTGCGATAATAGTTAACATATGAATGATTTCGACGTGAACGGTATCGGCGTCCCGGAGCGCCCGGGCTTTGAAGCCAGCCTGCCGATGATGCTCTATCGCGTGCTTGACGCGATCATGCCCGCCTACCGCGCACTGTTCGCGGAGTACGGGCTGACCGAGCAGCAGTGGCGGGTGCTGCGCACGCTTTGGGACAACGAAAGCCTTTCGAGCACGGACGTGGCCGCGCGCACCCTGATCCCGGCGGCGAGCCTCGTCGGCGTGCTGGACCGGCTCGAACGCAAGGGCCTGATCGCCCGGATCCGCTCGGTTGAAGACCGCCGCGTGGTCATCGCCAAACTGACCGTCGAAGGGCGCGCGCTGGAGCGCCAGATCGCCCCGCGTCTTGATCATATTCAGGCCTCGGTGCGGGCCTGCGTCAGCCCGGAGCAGTGGCAGGCGCTCACGCAGATACTGAAGGAATTCGAAGCAGGGCCCCGGTCCGCCGCTTCACAGGAGGAGGACCGACAGCATGCTTAAGACCAACCCGACAGGCGCCGGCAAGGGCGTCCGCACGGCCGCCGAATACCTCGCCGGGCTGCAGGATGACCGCGAGGTCTGGACGGGCGGTGAGCGCGTCAAAGACGTGACCACCCACCCGGCGACGCGGCGGGGGGCGGCGACGCTGGCGAGCTTCCTCGAACGCCAGTCCGACCCGGCGCTTCTCGATACCCTGACGTACGAGGACGAGGACGGCGACCGCTGCGCCATGGCGTTCATGCTGCCCAAATCCAAGGAAGACGTGAAGCGGCGCGGCAAGGCCTACTACGAGTGGGCAACCTGGTCGCACGGCATGTTCGGCCGGACCCCCGACTACAAGAACGCCTCGCTGATGGCCTTTGCCGGTGCTGCGCAGTGGCTCGATCTCGGCACCGAGCGCGGGATGGGGAACCCCGATTTCACCCAGAACATGCGCAATTACTACGACTACGCCCGCAAGAACGATCTGGTGCTGACCCACACGCTGCTCAACCCGCACAAGTCCCACGCCGTCGCCGGGCAGGGGCGCTTTGACGACGAGGTCGCGCTGCACGTCGTGCGCGAGACCGACGCTGGGATCATCGTCCGGGGTGCGCGCCTGCTCGCCACGCTCGGGCCGACGGCGGACGAAATCGAGGTCTTCCCCTCGACCGTGCTCAAGGGCTCGGATGAGAACATTCCCTTTGCCTTTGCCTTCGCCATTCCGATTGCCACCCCGGGGCTGAAGCTGCTGGCGCGCGATACCTACGATCTGGGCAAGAGCCACTTCGATGCGCCGCTGTCCTCGCGGTTCGAGGAAATGGACGCGGTCGTGATCTTCGACGACGTGCTGGTGCCGTGGGAGCGGCTGTTCATGTACCGCGAGCCGGGCCTGTGCAATCAGGCCTTCGCCAAGACCAACGCGGTCGTGCACATGATGCACCAGGTCGCCTGCGGTAAGCTGGCCAAGGCCGAGTTCATGGTCGGCCTGATGTCGGCGATCGCGCAGTCTTCCGCGCGCGACAAGGACCTGCACGTCAAGGGCATGATCGCCGAAGTGATGATGATGTGCGAGACCGTGCGTGCGCTGCTGTACTCCGCCGAGGAGCAGGCGCACGAGGACGAGTGGGGCAACTGGATCCCGCTGCGCGGTCCGCTGGACACCTCACGCAACCTGTTCCCGAAGATGTACCCGCGCATGGTCGAGATCCTGCAGCTGCTGGGGTCGAGCTCGCTGATGGCGACACCGGCAGAGGCTGATTTCTCCAACGAAATCTCCGAGGACGTGGCCCGCTACTTCCAGCTCGCCAACCTTGAATCGCGCGATCGTGTCGCGCTGTTCCGGCTGGCACACGATGTTTGTGTCAGTGGTTTCGGCAGCCGTCAGGCGCTTTACGAGCGGTTCTTCTTCGGCCCGCCCGCGCTCATGCATTCGCTGTACTACGACCTCTATGACAAGGAGCCGCTGATCGGCCGAGTCAACGATTTGATCAAGGCCTGATACGGCGCCGATCAAGGCTTGATGAAGGCTCCGGTCTTACCCTAGTCTGAGGCGCAGTCAGTAACGGGAAGATGCACTTGAGCCTCGATCAGAATTTCCGGCCACCACGGCAGCAGCGCTACGACGTGGTTATCGTTGGCGGTGCCATGTACGGTTCGTCGATCGCCTGGTGGACGGCAAGCAACCCCGACTTTGACGGCTCGATTCTGGTGGTCGAGCGCGACCCCAGCTACGCCTTCGCCTCGACCAGCCACACCAATTCCTGCATCCGCCAGCAGTTCAGCAACGAGATCAACGTGCGCATCTCGCAGTTCGGCGCGCACTTCGTCCGCAACTTCCGCGACTTCATGGGCGGGGACGAGCGGGTGCCGGATATCGTGCTGCAGAGCTTCGGTTATCTCTATCTGGCCGACAATCAGGCCTTCGCCGACCTGCTGAGCCAGAACCAGCAGATCCAGTCGGACCTCGGTGCGGGCACGCGCATGCTCAGCCGCGAGCAGATCGCGGCGCAATTCCCGTTCTACCAGCTCGACGATATCATCGCCGGCAGCCACAACCCGGTCGACGAGGGCTATTTCGACGGTGCGACCATCTTTGACTGGTGGCGGCGGTCGGCGCGCGAGCGCGGGGTCGAATACTGCACCAATGAAGTCGCCGGCATGGACCTTAACCCGGCCGGGTCCGCCGTGGACGCCGTGCGGCTGGCGACCGGAGAGACCATCGCCTGCGGGCAGGTGGTCAACGCCAGCGGCCCGCGGGCGGTGGAAACCGCGCGCATGATCGGCGCGGAGCTGCCCGTGGAGCCGCGTAAGCGCTACACGTTCATCTTTGATGCCGCCGAGCCGCTGGATCAGGACCTGCCGCTGACCATCGACCCCAGCGGGGTGCACATGCGCACCGACGGGCGCTACTACCTCGCCGGCAGTCCACCCGAAGAAGGCGACGATCCGGCGGTGGCCTACGACGACTTCGCGGCTGATCACGGGCTGTGGGAGAACAAGGTCTGGCCGGTGCTGGCCAGCCGCGTGCCTCAGTTCGAGCGTATCAAGCTGATCAACTCGTGGGTCGGGCACTATGCCTTCAATACCCTCGACCAGAACGCCATCATCGGACCCCACAGCAGGGTCAGCAACTTCCTGTTTTCCAATGGTTTTTCCGGGCACGGCTTCCAGCAGTCACCGGCGCTCGGGCGCGGTCTGTCGGAGTGGCTGATCTACGGTGAATACCGCAACCTCGACCTCAGCCCCTTCGGTTTCGACCGGATCGAAGCCGGGCGCCCCTTCCTCGAAAAGGCAGTAATCTGATGACCTCACCCTCAGAAAAGCCCGTCGCAATGATTATCGGCGGGGGCAGCGGTATCGGTGCTGATGCCGCCAGAAAGATGAACGAGCTGGGTTACGAGGTCGCCATCCTGTCTTCCAGCGGCAAGGGCGAGGCGCTGGCGCAGTCGCTGGGCGGTTTCGGCTTCACCGGCTCCAATCTTGAACCGGCCGATCTGAGCGCCTTTGTCGAGGGCGCGATGGCCCGGTTTGGCCGCATCGATGCGCTGATCAACTGCGCGGGTCACGGCCCTAAGGGACCGGTGCTGGAGATCAGCGACGAGGACTGGCATCTGGGGCTGGACTACTATCTGCTCAACGTCATCCGCGCGACCCGTCTGGTGGCGCCGATCATGGTGGCACAGGGCAGCGGCGCCATCGTCAATGTCTCCACCTTTGCCGTGTTCGAGCCTGACCCCGACTTTCCGACATCGGCCGTTTTCCGCGCCGGTCTGGCGGGCTTCACCAAGCTGTTTGCGGACAAGCACGCGGGCGACGGGGTGCGGATGAACAACGTCCTGCCGGGCTTCATCGACAGCCTGCCGGAGAAGCCCGATCGCGTGGCCCGTATTCCCGCCGGACGCTACGCCCGGGTGCGCGAGCTGTCGGAGAGCATCGCCTTTCTCGCCACCGATGCGTCGAGCTATATCACCGGGCAGAACCTGCGGGTCGACGGCGGGCTGACCCAGTCGGTCTAGCCGACCAGCCGCGCTGTTCAGCCTTCGCCTTGCCCGTCTTCCGTCTGCGGCTCTTCTTCTGGCGCGAGGCCGAGGCGCGGCAGTTCCACCTTGGGACAGCGATCCATGATCACCCGCAGCCCGGCCGCTTCGGCCCGGGCGGCGGCGGTTTCGTTGATCACGCCTTCCTGCATCCAGATGGCGTGCAGACCTAGCCGCTCTCGCTGGGCCAGGGCCTCGTCGACAACCCCGCCGGCCGCTTCGGCGTTGCGGAAGATGTCGACCATCTCCACCGGCCCCGGAACCTCGCCGAGGGCGGCATAGACCGGTTGCCCGAGGATGGTCTGACCGGCCAGGCCCGGGTTAACGGGGTAGACCTGATAGTCCTGCTTGAGCAGGTAGGCCATGACCTTGAACGAGTCCCGTTCGGGGTTGGCGCTGGCGCCCACCAAAGCGATGTGCGGTGCGCTTTGGAGCACGTCGCGGATCAGGCTGTCGTCGTAGTCGGGCATGGGGTGGTCTCCTTCTGCAGGTGGTGCAGCGGTAAACTGTGAAGGCCGACGTCGCAATCCCCTGCGTTTTCGGCGGGTTTCGAACTAGACAAGTCCTGACCGACAAAGGATGCTGACCGACTTGGAAACAGTCCGCACCAGCGCCTGCGCGCGCTGACCGGACAGGAGGAGGATACCATGAAAAAGCTTATTCTGGCGGCGGCAGGTCTGCTGCTGACGACTACGGCGGCGGCGGCTCAGGAAGTCACCCTTCGCCTGCACCATTTCATGGGGGAGAAGGCGCCCCTGCACGGCAAGATGATGGTTCCGCTCGCGGCAGCCATCGAAGAGGCCTCTGAAGGCCGGATGAAGGTCGAGGTTTTCTCGGGCATGTCTCTGGGCGGTCGCCCCGGTGATCTCTACGACCAGGCCGCTGACGGCGCGGTCGATATCGTTGTTACCCTGCCGGGCTACACAGCCGGTCGCTTTAACCGCTCTGAGGTCTTTGAACTGCCGTTCATGATGAAGGATCCGGTTGCGACTGCTGAAGCCTACTACGATCTGATCGCGCAAGAGCTACAGGACGGCGAGTTCGAGGAAACGAAGATTCTGACCTCGTGGGTCCACGGCCCGGGCGTGCTTCACTCCAAGGAGCCGATCAGCAGCCTCGAAGACATGGTGGGGCAGGAAATGCGCGGCCCGACCCGCGTTGTCACCGACCTGCTGGGCGAGCTGGGTGCAACGCCTGTGGGTATGCCGCTGCCGCTGATCCCGGAAAACCTGTCCAAAGGCGTGATTTCCGGCACCGTGCTGCCGTGGGAAGTGACCCCGTCGATCCGTCTGGCCGAGCTGGTTTCCAACCACACCGAGCTGTCGGGTGACACCTCGCTGTACACGGCCGTGTTCATCATGGCGATGAACTGGGATTCCTACGAAGGCCTGCCCGATGATCTGCGCCAGATCCTTGATGACCACACCGGCAAGGGGCTTGCTGCCTCGACCGCTCAGGTCATGCTCGACGCCGATGCCGGTGGCCGTAACGTCGCCTCGGGCAACACCTTCATCACCCTCGATGGTGCTGAAATCGAGCGCTGGAAGGCTGCAGCCCAGCCTGTGGTTGACCGCTGGGTCACCCGCGCCGGCGAAATGGGCTTCGATGGTGAAGCCGCCATTGCTCAAGCACGCGCGCTGATCGACGCAAACCTGTAATCCCACGCTGACCGTGGCAATGACGCTGGCGCACGCTAAAGTGTGCCAGCGTTTTTGTTGGGTTTATCGGCGGGTGAAAGGCGCAGGATTGACAGGTGTTTGCCGTACTTGATCGCTGGATGGAGCGGGGTGCTGCCGGCATTGCGCTGGTGGGCGGGTTGGGCCTGATCCTCGCCATTTCGGTAACCTGCCTGAGTGTGGTGCTGAAGCTGGTCCGGCGCAGCCTCGATGCTGTGCTTGGGCGGTACTTCGAGACCGTGCCGTGGGGTGGCATTCGCCCGGTGCTGGGGGAGGAAGAACTGGTTTCCTTCGCCGTCGGCTTCGCGCTGTTCGCCGCCTTGCCCTGGGTCATGCTGAAAAGGGGCCACATCCGCATCGACCTGCTCGAGCCTTGGTTCGGCGCCCGGTTGAACCGCTGGCTAGACCTTATCGGCGACCTCGCGCTGACGGTGATCGCCTATCTGATCATGACCCAGCAGTGGTATCTGATCTTCAAGAAGGCGCGGCGCTCTCAGGATCCGTTGCTCGATCTGGTCTTTGCCGGGGACTGGGCCACTGCGCTGGGGCGGGTGCGGGTGCGGGACGAGAGCCAGATCCTCGGCCTCAAGCTCTGGCCCCTGCACATCGTCGCTGAGGTGTGTGTGATCCTGTTCTTCATCACGGCGGTCTATTGCTGCCTGCGCAGCGCGCGGGCGCTGCTGCGGCCGTCTGGCGATGCCGGAAACGGAATGGGGGAGGGCGGTCATGCCTGAGCTTGTCACCGGCCTGTTCAGCAACTTCCAGATTGGCCTGCTGTCGTTTCCGCTGTTGATTGCGCTGATCTTTCTGCGCATTCCGCTGGCGGCGAGTATGTTCATCGTCGGTCTGCTCGGCACGTGGCTGCTGGCGGGCGATATGCGGATGATGAACAATCAGCTCAAGACCTTCGCCTTTGGCACGCTGACCAACTATTCTTTTTCGATTATCCCGCTGTTCCTACTGATGAGTGAATTCGCCACCCGAGCGGGCATGTCCCGGGCGCTGTTCAAGGCGGCAGAAGCGTGGCTGGGGCACCGTCGCGGCGGGGTCGCCATGGCGGCGATTGGCGCGTCGGCAGGCTTTGGCGCGGTCTGCGGTTCGTCGCTGGCGACCGCCTCCTCGATGGGTAAGGCGGCGCTGCCGGAGTTGCAGCGGGCGGGTTACTCTGGTGCGCTGGCAACGGGTACGCTGGCCGCAGGCGGGACGCTGGGGATCCTGATCCCGCCCTCGGTGGTGCTGGTGATCTACGCCATCCTCGCCGAGGAGAATATCGCCAAGCTGTTTACCGCTGCTTTTATTCCCGGTGCGCTGGCCATGCTCGGTTACATGATCACCATCGGCGTCTATGTCCGGCTCAATCCGGGTGCCGAACGGACCCTGCCGCGCCTGGCTTACATCGAGCGCTTCCGGGCGCTGGGACCGGTGTGGCCGGTGATGCTGATCTTTGCGCTGGTGATCGGCGGCATCTACACCGGGTTGTTTTCGCCCACGGCGGCTGCGGCGGTTGGGGCCGGGGGGACGGCGATTCTCGCCTTTTTGAATGGCGGGCTGAGCCTGCCGTCCGTGCGCGAATCTCTGCTGGCCACGGCCAAAACCTCGGGCATGATCTTCTTCATTATCCTCTCTGCCGGGGTCTACAATTCCTTCCTGTCCTCGGCGCTGGTGCCGCAGACCCTGGCCGGGTTTTTTAGCGAGAGCGGGCTGAACCCGTGGCTGATCCTAATCGGCATGCTGCTGCTCTACATCGTGCTCGGGACGGTCATGGACTCGCTGGCGATGATCTTCCTCACCGTGCCGATCTTCATCCCTATCGTCGCCCAGCTCGATCTGGGGCTGAGCGCGGGCGAGGTCGGTATCTGGTTCGGCATCCTGGTGCTGATGTCGGCTGAGATCGGGCTTATCACCCCGCCGGTGGGGCTCAACCTGTTCGTGATCAACGCCATGTCGCGGGACGTGAGCATCGCCGAGACTTACCGCGGGGCGCTGCCCTTTGTGGTCTCTGACATCATCCGCATTGCCATCCTCGTGGCCTTTCCGTTCATCACGCTGTTTCTGGTGCGCCTGTTCTATCCTGGATGATTGAGCGATCGGGGCTTAGACAGCCTAGAGCGCCTGTGCTGCCTGCCACAGCAGCCGAAGGGCGACGACGCTGACGATAAGTCTGAACACCAGCCGGAACAGCCCATCGCTGATCCGGTGGCTGACGCGCTTTCCGGCCCACGCACCGGCGAAGCCGACGGCGGTCGCAACGATGATGTGCGGGATGTAGGGGCGGAAGTCGAAGCCCAGCGAACCGTAGCCCAGCACCTTGAAAACGTCTGCGGTGAGCATGCAGAAGGCCAGCGTGCCGGTCAGGGCGCCCTTGGTCATCGGCGTGTTGATCAGCACGGCCTGCAGCAGGCCGCCCAGCCCCAGCGTCGTTGCCACGAACGTATGGACAGCCCCCAGCGGCAGGAAGGGAATCCGCCGGTCCCGCAGCCAGATCGACGGCGGCACCCAGACCATCAGCAGCAGGATCAGCGCCAGCCCAACCCGAAGCGCGGTCTCGGGCAGGGAGAAAAACACCAGCGCCCCGGCCAGTACGCCCAGCGTGGCGCCGAGGCTGAACATCAGGCAGATGCGCCAGTTGATCTCCGCCCGGAACAGCGCGACACGGGCAACCAGTGATCCGGCCGATGCCGGCCCCATGAGCGGGATGGCGACCGAAGGCGGGAACACCAGCGTCAGCGTGGCGAGCACGATGAACACACCGCCGGTGGCGAAGGCTGCGTTGATGAAGGCCGCGATGAAGCAGCCGAAGCCAACAATGAGGATTGATGCATCCATGTGGGTTGTTCCGTCGCTGTAGCGGGTCACTCAGGTCATCGATGGTGTCGTTCAGAGCCGCATTGCAGCGCGTGCGGCCAATTGCAGCATACGAGACAGAATCCTGCCGGCAAGCCGCTGACTACGGCTCGCGCGACGCAGATCAGCGACAAGGTATTCGATGGCCGGCTGGGCGCCCCGGTTTCTTTTGAACTGTTCAGCACCGGCACTCCAGTTGGCAAAGCGCTGACGCGATCGTGCGGTTGCATCGCTCAGGCTGATCAGCCATCGATAGAGACCCAGTTTTTGGGGCAGGTCAGTGTCGTAACCGACCACCGGACTGACGATTGTACCGTGTTGGTCGAACTGCCCCAGAACGCCGACCATACTCCCACCGCGTTCAGGGTCGAAAAGGCCGGTGAGTTCAAAGCCGCATTGGTTCTGAAACTCTTCAAAAAAGCGACCAGTATATTGCGGGTTGAGGTGGCTGTATTTCTCGATGTAGAGCATCCGGTAGAGCCTGGCGGCCTGGTCAAAATCACTTTCACCAAACGTAGTGCCAGCCCGTTCGATAAACCGGCCTGTCGAACGAAGCCTAACATCTCGTTGATCATCGCGGGTTCGGTGCCAATCTTCCGGATAGGTGCGGAAAAATATTTTCCGGACGGGAAGCAGGGTCAGTCCTTCGCGGTGAAAGGCCTCAATGAGTGGACCGTGCGCTGCATCGTTTACGGAGCGCAGCACCGGAACAAAGCTCGGATTACTGTCGGACACGGCGTCAAAAGCATCCAGCCAGGCCTCAGGCCCGACTGGTGGCAGGATATTTGTCGACACCAGCCAGTTGTTGAGTTGTATCTGACGACCGAGTTGCATGGCCCGCACGACCGGAAAGGCTGCCCTAAGGGCTCCAGAACCAAGAGCGCGCAACAACGGATTTCGGGTAACTTGCGACAACTCGAATTGGCCGTATTCGAGATAGGCGGTAGACGGGCAGCAGATGTAGCAGGTCGGACGACGGCCATCGTTGATGGTCGTTGGCACCTCGAAGTCCCCGACGCGTGAGATCATCATTTCTGTCTCAAGGTTGGTGACGAGCGAGCTCGTTCCAGCCGTCTGCACTAACGAGACGAATTGGCGTGCTGAAGTGTCTTGCACCTATTGCTCTCTATCTTTGCCTTCGCCCGGTTTGGATATTTGGACAAAGACCTTACCAAGGCTGCTAGCGCTTCGCTAAGGTTGAATGCAATATAGCTTCTACAGTGATACTGCGTGGAGGGTGCGAGATGCACTCTGGTTCAAGAATTTGTGGCTGGGGCCAAGCCTTACCCCGAAGGAAGCTGGCCTCGGGTATTCTGGAAAGTCAGCATGGGCTGCCCGCTGGCTTGCTTGTGGCATCCACCGGTGTTGAAACCCGCTACCTCGCCAGCCGAGGAGGGGATGAAACGCAGGTTGCACTCGGACTTCGGGCTGGTCAGGCAGCCCTGGCATCGGCCAACTTGCCCGCGTCATCGGTTGATTTGATAATAGCAGCCGCAGCTGTACCCCAGCAGCTGATACCCGGCACTGCCGCGCTCTTTCATCGGGGGCTTGGTCTACCCGACGGCAGCTGCCGTACGATGGACGTAAACACAACTTGCCTGAGCGCCCTGTCGGCGCTCGAACTGGCCGACAGTTACATCCAGACAGGGCGAGCAAGTCGGGTCCTGATCATCAGCAGTGAGATTGCGAGTGCCGCCTTGCCCTGGAAAACCGCGCCGACGGTTGCCGCCCTGTTTGGGGACGGAGCCGGGGCGTGGCTTGTCGAAGGGGCAGATCAGCCGGGCATTCTCGGTTCGTCCTTTGCCAGCTTCCCTTCGGCTTTCGAGGCGTGCCAGATACCAGTTGGCGGGACGGCCAATACCCCGCACGATGATATTGATTTCTTTATGCAGCATGCATTTTTTGAAATGGATGGTGAGGCGCTGTACCGTCTGGTCCGGTCAGAGTTCGAAGGGTTTCTTTTTGCGTTCCTCGAACAAATTGCCTGGTCTCTGGATGATGTTGACTTCTTTGTTCCGCATCAGGCCAGCCCAGTTAGTCTCGTGCATATGGCCAGAGCATTCAGGGTGCGCCGCGAGCGATACATTGATCTGACGCGCAGTCACGGCAATCAGATCGCGGCTTCACTGCCCATTGCCTTCGCCGAAGCCCGCACAAGGGGGCAGATCAGCGATGGCTCTCGGGTCTTGCTGCTGGGAACCTCCGCGGGGGTGCAGTTTGGCGCTGCGGCATTGATCGCCTGATGCGGGTCCTCGTTACCGGTGGGACAGGCTTTCTTGGCGGACGTTGTCTGCAGGCTCTGGCGTCGTCGGGTCGGTTCGATGCATCTGCGACAGGACGCCGTCTTTCGAGCGCGCCTGCAGGCTTCGACTTCATCGCTGCCGACCTCAGTGAGCCAGGGGCACTTGCGCGGCTTCCCGCCGTCGATGCAGTGGTCCACACGGCGGCCCTGTCATCACCTTGGGGCCGCGCGCAGGATTTTGACCAGGCAAACGTGGTTGCGACGCGCAACCTACTTGAATGGGCAGAGCAGGCAGGTGTGCAACGCCTGATCCATATCTCGACCCCCGCGCTGTACTTTGCTCCCTTCGACCGTTTTGATGTCGGGGAGGAGGAGGTCTTGCCGGGCAAGCCCATCAACGACTATGCCCGGACTAAGGCACAAGCGGAGAATCTCGTGCTCCAGTCGCCTCTCAGTACGGCCATCTTGAGGCCCAGAGCAATTTACGGGCCGGGCGACACGGCACTTTTACCCCGGCTCGAGGCCGCGTTGCGACGCGGCTGGCTGCCACTCATGCGGGACGGGCAGGCCGTGACAAACCTGACCCATGTTGACGACGTATGCGATGCCATTGTTGCTGCTCTGGAAAGTTCGGCACAGGGGGTCTTCAATATTGCAGGGGGTGAGGCGATCCCGCTGAACTGGCTGGTCAACGAAATTGCCAGAGCAAACAGCTTGGCATTCCGCTGGCAGACCGTTCCTCTGCCTATAGCCATGCTCGCTGCGCGCGGCACAGAAGCCGTCTTCACTGGTTTGAGACTGCCAAGTGAGCCGCGGCTTACCCGCTACAGCCTGGGCATCTTCGCCTATAGTCTGACGCTGAATACCAAGCGGGCCCAGGAGGTCTTAGGCTGGCGACCCCGAATTCTAATAGCCGATGGTTTCGAGGCGATCTTCGGCGTGCGCCCTGAGGCTTTACCCACACACAGGCGCGCTGACGATGGCAAAGAGCAGGCCTCATGAAATTCGAATTTTATAACAGCGCAACAATCAAGGCGCCCGGCGCTTTGGTCGGGGCAGGGCCCGACTGGTCGCCGGTCACACTCAAGGTGCGCTGGGCTTTCCTCGATCACCCGACATTCGGACCAACCCTGGTCGATACTGGTTATGGCCCGTCGACCTATCCATCGCCGGCATCGGGTCGTTCTTCGCCGAGCGGCAATGGTTTACCAACCCGCAGCATCGGGCTTCGACTGTATACGAGCCTGTTCCGGGCCAGACTACGACCCGAAGGACAGATTGACGCCGTATTGGTCGACAAGGGTCTGACCATCGAAGACATTCAGTGCGTGATTGTCACCCACTTTCATGTCGATCATGTGAGCGAATTGCGCCGCTTTTCCAATGCGCGCATCCTCGCCAGCCGGCGTGGCTTCGACGCGGTTAAAAGGGCTGGCTGGCGTGCGTCCTTGGTTCACGGGACCTTTACTGAGCTTTTGCCACCGGATTTAGACCGGCGATTGGAGCCGATTGAGGCCTTGCCGCCCATCAATCTGCCGGACGGGCTTGGTACTGGCTGGTCGCTGGTGCCAGAACTGGCCTCACTGGTGCCAATGAACGGTCATGCGACGGGGCAAGTCGGAATTTATATCCATAGCGAACACTATCTCTACGCTGTCGATGCGCACTTTGTACTCGGTGCTCTTGATCGCGCCGCCGAGGGCTTTGAACCGGGTCTGACCAAGCCAAAGGTCGCGCTCTCCGGTCTGCCACGCCTCATAGCCGATGATATTGAAGCGGCGGAAACCACCCTTGCGCGGCTTGCTGCCTTCAAGCAGGCCGGGGGCCGGGTCGGGCTCTGCCACGATCCTGGTCACGATCCGTTCGATGCCGGTTGAAGCGGGAATGGCCGTCCTGGCGGCGTTTGTGCGGGCGCGTTGGCTGGCTGCGACCTTGCGCACGCGTGAGGATGTTTTGCGCCATCAGCGCAGACAAATGGCATCGTGGCGCGCCGCGCTTACCACCCACTTTCCTCACCTTAAGGCCGAGGATCTCGAAATGGACAAAGCGCAGCTGATGGCGAACTTCGCTACCTATAACCGTGATGGTATCACCGCGCGCACTGTTCGCACCGCGCTCGATCGGGGCGAGGCAGCCGAAGGGGGCCTGGCGCCCGGTTTGTACTGTGGTGTTTCGAGCGGGACGTCTGGCAACCGGGGGCTTTACATCATCACAGAAGCCGAGCGCTACCGCTGGCTGGGTACGATCCTCGCCAAGGGGTTACCTGACGTTTGGCGGCGGCGGCATCGCGTTGCCGTGATCCTGCCACAGAACAGCGCACTCTATAGAGCCGGAAATCAATCCCGCTGGTTGAAGCTTGCATTCTTTGATCTCAGGCAGGGTCCGGCGTCTTGGAAAGAGGCGCTCGCTGACTTTGACCCGACCGTCATCATTGCTCCGCCCAAAATCTTGCGCTGGCTGGCCGAGAATGCTGATCTCGGCCGTCTCCGCCCGCAGCGGCTTTTTGCGGGGGCGGAGACACTCGATCCACCTGATCGCCGGATCGTTGAGGCAGCCTTTTCTCTCCGTCTGGGTCAGATTTACATGGCGACCGAAGGCCTGTTTGCCATCAGTTGTAGCCAAGGGCGGCTGCATCTGACGGAGGACTTTGTCCGGTTCGAGTTCGAGCCCGTCGGCGATCAGCTGGTCACGCCCATTGTCACTGACTTTTCCAGACACTTTCAGCTCACATGCCGCTATCGCATGAATGATCTTCTTCGGCTGGGCGGTCGAGGCTGCCCTTGCGGTTCCCCTCTCCAGGTTGTGGATGCGGTGGAGGGCAGGCAAGACGACGTGTTCTGGTTTGGCGATCGGATGGTCACCCCCGATGTACTGCGAAACGCGGTGCTAGACTGCAGCCCGTCGATCACGGATTTCCGCATTCAGCAGCGGCTCGATGGATCGGTGGATCTCCGCCTGCCATCAACAGTCGAACCCGCTGTCCAGAAATCAGCACTCGCTGCCCTTGAGGGTGCACTGCACACGGCGGTGCCGGTTCAGCGGTGTACGCCGGATACAAACGAACAGACCGAGGGCCCCATCCTAGTCCGACTAGCCAGCTGGAACCTGACCCCCGAGCAACTCCTGTCGCACAAACTGCGGCGGGTCGAGCGGTTAAGGTCATGAAACGAACGGTACTCATTACGGGCCTCAGGGCGCCTGTGGCCCTGCACTGGTGCCGATTGTTCGCGGCGGCTGGCTGGCGGGTCTTTGGTGCCGACAGCCTCCGCGACCCGGTTGGTCGGTTTTCACGTTCTATCGAAGGCTACTTGCATTTGCCTCCACCGCGATCAGAACCGGACAATTTTGCCAAAGCCATCACCAGCGCGGTTGAAGAGACTGACGCTGATCTCATCCTCCCTACCTGCGAGGAAGTGCTTTTCTTGGCCTGGGCTGCCCTGCGCCCCGAGGCCAAAGGTTGGGCTCAGCGGCTCTTTGCCCCATCACTCGAAGACCTGATCACACTCCACGACAAAGCCGCTTTCAATGCACTGCTCGCTCGCGTGGCACCGGATTTTGCGCCGTCCTTTCAAAGCCTAGAAACTGGCGCCGACGCGGCGGCCCTCGGCGAGGGGCCGTGGGTGTTCAAGCCGAGATTTTCGCGATTTGCCACCAGCGTCTTGATCAAGCCGGACCGGGCTAAGATCCTCAGGTTACCCATATCACCCGAACAGCCCTGGTTGGCGCAGGCTTATCTGCCCGGCGAGGAGATCTGTTTGTCTGCCGTCGCTGTAGGGGGGCAGGTCCTGGCCTTACAAGCCTATGAACCGCTGTTACGGTTGCGTCAGGGGCGAGGTGCCAGTGTCGCCTTTGCTGCCAGCGAGGATGGGGTCTGCTCCCAGCTGCGTCCTATGGTCGAGGCAGTCGCCAAGGCTTTGAACGTCACCGGGCAGCTCTCCTTTGATTTGCGTCGGGATGCTGAAGGGAAATGGCGCGCCCTGGAGTGCAATCCGCGTGCGACCAGTGGGTTTCACTTCTTCGGCCCTGATGATGGTCTGGTGGAAGCCGTGGACCAGGGGCGGAGCGCGCTCATGGCCCGGACCCGCCCGACAGGAGAAGTTTTGGGTGAGGCCGTTCCAGCGCTGCTCGCCGGGGGGATCAGGGGGCTGTCACTCTGCCTTGGTCTCATGCGGTCAAAGGCCGGAGCGAGCCGGCGCTTGCGTCCCTTGAGTGCATGGCCCGGAGATACGATTTCTCCGCTTGAACAATCTCGGGCCTTTTTCGAACTTTGGCTTCGATCCCGCGCGCACCGATGTTCACTGGAGGAGGCTTCCACCCTCGACATCTGCTGGAATGGACCGTCTGATCGATCGCCGCTGCCTTGAGGCGCCCTTACCGAGCATGAGTGGTTGAACAACTCAGCCTCGGTTGATGGTGGCGTCGTGCTCCACGGCCCAGGCCTCGACCCGCGGGTTGAGAACCCGGAACCACAGCGGCGGGAACAGCGCCAGCAGGAAGGTTCCCGGATAGCCGGTGGGCAGATGCGGGACGTCGTCGAAGGTGCGCAGCACCTGATAATCCCGCCAGGCGTGGGCATGGTGATCACTGTGGCGCTGGAGGTTGAACAGCAGCGCGTTGGACAGCCACTGGTCGGCGTTCCAGGAATGGATCGGGCGCACCGGCTCGTAGCGGCCCTTGTCGTTGAGTGCCCGGCCCAACCCGTAGTGTTCCACGTAGTTGGCCTGTGTCAGCATGAGCCAGCAGATCAGGTGGTGCAGGGCAAGCAGCGGCAGCATGATCCAGCCGAAGGCGAGGATCAGCGGCGCAGCGAGCAGGGCGCTCAGCCCCCAGATCTGCAGCAACTGGTTGGTGGGGTGCCAGAACGCGCGCTGCTTGGTCTTGAGGCGGCGGGCCTCGATCTGCACTGCCCCAATGATGGCCCCGGGGACTTCGCGCAGGGCGAAGGCGTAGAAGCCCTCGCCGAAGCGGGCGCTGGCGCAGTCCTCGGGCGTGGCGACGCGGCTGTGATGGCCGGCGTTGTGCTCTAGGGTGAAGTGGCCGTAACCGACCAGCGCGTTGGCGATCTTGGCAGCACGCCGGTCGAGCTTCTTGCCCGAATGGCCCAGTTCGTGGCCGACGTTGATCAACGTGCCGTGGAACAGTGCCGCGCCCGCCACCAGCACGAGCGTTGCCAGCGGTCCGCCATAGCCCCCCGGCGACGGCTCGCTGGCCCAGGCGTTGATCCACAGCCCGGCCGTGATCAGCACGGCGTAGATGCTCGCCGCGTAGATCGGAACGGTCAGGTACAGCAGCGCCTTGAAAAACGGGTCACGCCCGGCGCGTTGCTCCTGCTCGGGGCTGAGGTTGATCCCGTCGCGCCCGCAGGCGAGATCCAGCAGCGGGATCAGGCCGTAGAGGATCACCGGCAGGCTCAGCGCCAGCCAGGGCTGGTCCCAGACCCAGACCAGCGCCAGTACCCCCGGCGCGATCAGCGCGGTGACAAAGCCCACCAGCCAGCGGACCCGGAAGGCCCGGGGCAGGCGGACTTGCGACGGGGGCTTGGTCGCCGGGCTCGTCGCTGGGTTGGTCGCTGGCTTGGTCGCGGGCTTGGTCATGGCCTGACTGTGCGAAACCAGCCTGCGGGCGTCAAGCGTGGGGCGGCAGGCGCGACAATGCGCAAGGGCTGCGCGCGGCGCGGCGTTCACCGTGGCGGTGCTGGTGAACAAGCCTCTAGCCGGTCATTATCACCCAAAACGAGAAGGCAAAAATACTGATGACACCCAGAATGTTCAGATTGTTTCACCGCCGACATCGCTGAAATACCGAGAAAACCGCCGTTTCCTTTGTTCAAGCGGCGGACAAGCGGGCGTTACGGAAGCCTGCGAAAACCCTCCTCGTCAACCACGACGTCCTTTCCACTCTCCTAACCCCGCAACCTCCCTCCCTCCCGTCTCTCCTTCTCCACCACAGAGTCCAAGACCCCATCAAAGGAACAAACCCATGCTTCTCAAATCCGCCCTCAAAGTCGCTGCTGCTTCTGCTGCTGTCCTCGTGGCTTCGACCACCGTCGCGACCAGTGCACAGGCCTTCTGGTTCAATACCGTCAACATCAACCAGTATGGCTTCGACAACGCCGTTGCCGGCTCACAGACCGGCGTCTTCAACCACATCGAATTCTGGCAGGACGGTGCCTGGAACACCGCCGTCACAGCACAGGACGGCGCGGGCAACGTCGTTGCCATCGGCCAATCCGGCTTTGGTAATCAGGCCTATGGCGACCAGTTCGGCGACTGCAATGTCTCCGGGATCGGTCAGTTCGGCGGCGGTCACTACGCCGAGACCAACCAGAGCGGCGACTGTAACGCTGTTGCGGTTCTGCAGTTCGGCTCCGGTCAGTCAACCACGGCCAACCAGGTCGGCTCCGGCAACTCCGCCGTGATCATCCAGTACTAAGCGCCCCCTGCGCCCGGGGGCGGGGCGGGGCTGGTCCATTGCCACTGGCGCGGCGGACTGGCCCCACCTCCCTCTCTATCACTTCCTCTCTTTGCCTCTTCCTCTTCCTCTTCCTCTTCCTCCTCTTCTCTCTGTTTGCTCAAGGAACCCCGTCATGTCTTTCTCGCTCAAAACACTCAAAATCGCCGGCGCTGCAGCCGTTGCTTCTCTCTCGCTCGCCGGGATGAACACAGCTGCCCAGGCCGACGCCCAGCTCTCTGGTCAACTCTCCATCGGTATCCAGGGCTCGAATGCCGAAGAAAACGCGGCCATCGCCAACGGCCTGTTTCTCTACGCCCTGTTTCAGGGGCTGAATGGTGATACCGCCATGCTGCAGCAGCTTGGCAACGGCAACGCTGCGAGCCTGTCGCAGGGTGGCTTCGGCAACTTTGGTATCGTCGAACAGAATGGCGATGGTCATACGGCGAGCTTGGATCAATCCGGCAACCAGAATGCCTTCGGCCTGTTCCAGTTCGGTGAAGGTGCTACCGGCCACGTCAGCCAGTCGGGCAGCGGCCAGTCCGGCCTGCTGTTCCAGTTCGGGTTCTGATCCCAAGTTCCAGCCTCACCCTCANCCTCACCCTCANCCTCACCCTGGTCTATGGTTGCGTGCTCGATTTGACGCCGCTTCGCGGCTTACAAATCTCCCCCGCGCAGTCAAACGGACAGGCCGCGTTACACGCGGCCTGACGTCCTTTTGTCCAAAGGTGCGCGACGCTTGGCCCCGCCGCGCGAAGCGCGGTCGGGGACAAGTCGGCGCAACTTCCTTCCTTGGACTCTCAACACGCGGAGTTCTTCCTGAGCCTGTCGAAGGGCTTTGAGTGTTGTTCCAGCGATGAACTCCAACGCGCTTACAGGCGCAGCCGTCTTGGGCGCAAAGGTAATGAGCGCGCCACCTCGGGGATCGGCGCCTTTCTGTCAAAGACGACGCCAGCCACGCCGGTTTCAGACGTGCTCCCACCGGTACTTTGGTCTATTGCACGCCCTATGACGCTCATCCCGACCCAGTCCGTGCTGCGCGCCGACATCCTCTGGGGTGCCGGACTGATGGTAATTTTCAGCCTGCTCGCCCCGGTCCAGGATACGCTGGTCAAACTGGCCACGGATCATGTCTCCAGTGGCGTCATCGCTTTTTCCCGGTTTTTCATTCAAGCGCTGATCCTCGTGCCGCTAGTCGCGCTGCGCTGGGGCCCCTCACGCCTGTGGCCCCAGCGTGCGCCGCATCTTCATGCGCTGCGCGGCGTGCTGATGGCGACCCTGACCGTCATGTTCACCATCGCACTTGAGAGTATGTACGTCGCCGATGCCATCGCGATTTTCTTCGTCGAGCCGATGATCGTCACCCTGCTGGGCGGGTTGATACTGCGTGAGCAAGTGGGCTGGCGGCGCTACGCCGCCTGTGCGGTCGGCTTCGTCGGCGCTCTGCTGGTGATCCAGCCCAGCTTCGAGGAGCTCGGCTGGGTGGCGTTCCTGCCGCTGGGGGTGGCGTTGCTGTTCTCGATCTACCTGATCCTGACCCGACAGCTGGCGCAATATGAAGAACCCGTGGCCATGCAGGCCTACACCGGCGTCACGGGACTGGTGTTTCTCGGCGCGATCCTCATGGTGCTGGATCCGCTGGGCTCAACGACCTTTGCTCTGACCCCGCCCAGCCCCTACGCGCTGATGCTGCTTGGCGGCATGGGGTTGATTGCGACCTTCAACCACCTGCTGCTGGTGCAGGCCTTCCGGCGTGCGCCGGCGTCGGTGCTGGCGCCGATCCAGTATCTGGAGATTGTCACGGGCGTGCTGCTGGGTTGGATGATCTGGGCTTACGTGCCCAATGCCCTGAAGTGGACTGGGATCGCCATTATCGTGGCCTCGGGCCTCTACATTGTCTGGCGCGAGAGCCGCCGCAGTTAGGCGGCAACTGAGCCGCCAGCCCGGCACTAAACCGCACCCCCCCACCGACACGCCCACCAACAGGCCCGCCATCTGGCTTGCTTTTTCGGGCGGCCGGGCAAAGTTGCGTTTCAGGGCTTCCATCTAAGGCCGAAGACCGGCACAGTCAGGTCCTGAGACACCATGCTGGCCACACCAGACAGCCAGCCAATACAGACCTAAGGGAGAGACGGTCATGCGTCAGGTCCAGCATTTCATCAACGGCGCCCACGTGGCGGGAGCCGGGAAGCGCAAGGGTGACATCTACAACCCCAACACCGGCGAAATTCAGGCGCAGGTCGATCTGGCCGACGCCAGCGTGTTGCAGCAGGCCATCGCCGCCGCCGCCGCCGCCCAGCCGGAGTGGTCCGCCGTGAACCCCCAGCGCCGAGCGCGGGTGATGTTCAAGCTCAAGGAACTGGTCGAGGCTAATGCGAATGAGCTGGCCGAACTGCTCTCCTCGGAGCACGGCAAGGTCATCGCGGACGCCCACGGCGACATCCAGCGTGGACTCGAGGTGGTCGAACTCGCCTGCGGCATCCCGCAGATGTCCAAGGGCGAATACACCAACGCCGCTGGCCCGGGCATCGACGTCTACTCCATGCGCCAGCCGCTGGGCGTGACGGCGGGGATCACCCCGTTCAACTTTCCGGCCATGATCCCGATGTGGATGTTCTCGCTGTCGATCGCCATGGGCAACACCTTCATCCTCAAGCCTTCGGAAAAGGACCCCTCCGTGCCGGTCCGGCTCGCCGAGCTGTTCATGGAAGCGGGCGGCCCGGCCGGCGTGCTCAACGTCGTCCACGGCGACAAGGAAGCGGTCGATGGCCTGCTGCAGGCGCCCGAAGTCCGCGCCATCTCCTTCGTCGGCTCTTCGGACATCGCCCACTATGTCTACATGAACGGCACCGCCAACGGTAAGCGGATGCAGTGCATGGGCGGGGCCAAGAACCACGGTATCATCATGCCCGACGCCAATATGGATCAGGCGGTCAAGGATATCGTCGGCGCGGCCTACGGCTCCGCTGGCGAGCGCTGCATGGCGCTGCCGGTGGCTGTCACCGTCGGCGACCGCACCGGTGACGAATTCGTCGAGCGCATGATCGACGCCGCCCGCGCGCTCAAGGTCGGCGTCTCCACCGACCCCGAGGCCCACTACGGCCCCGTGATCTCGGAAGTGCACAAGAACAAGGTCGAAGGCATGATCCAGACGGGCGTGGACGAAGGCGCCGACCTGCTGCTCGACGGCCGTGGCCTCAAGCTGCAGGGCAACGAGGGCGGCTACTTCATCGGTCCGAGCCTGTTCGACAACGTCAAGCCGGGGATGGAAACCTACCACGAGGAGATCTTCGGCCCGGTGCTGCAGGTCATGCGCGTGGGCACGCTCGAAGAAGCCGCAGCGCTGCCCAGTCAGCACCAATACGGTAACGGTGTCGCCATCTTTACCCAGGACGGCCGGGCTGCGCGCGAATTCGCCAGCCAGGTCAACGTCGGCATGGTCGGGATCAACGTACCGATCCCGGTGCCGGTCTCCTACCACTCCTTCGGCGGCTGGAAGCGCTCAGCCTTCGGCGACCATAACCAGTACGGGATGGAGGGCATCCGGTTCTGGAGCCAGGTCAAGACCGTGACCCAGCGCTGGCCGGGCACCGAGAACATCGGCGACCAGGCCTTCATCATCCCCACCATGAGCTAGGCCTACACTGGTCAAGCGGGACAGGCGAAGCAGGCGAGGTGGGCGGCACAGTGTCCGGGGATGATGTGGCACAGGCGGCGGCCGGGGGACTGTTCCCCCTGAGCGACGAACAGCGGCTGGTGGTCGACACCGCCGCCGCCGTCACCCACGAGCGCCTGCGACCGCACGCCCGGGACTGGGACCGCGAACGACGCCTGGACCGACCGACGCTGGAGGCGCTTTGCGCGCTTGGCTTCGGCGGCATCTACACNCGGCCTGAATTCGGCGGCTCTGGCATGGGGCGGCTGGATGCNGTGCTGGTGTTCGAGCAACTGGCCCGGGGCTGCGTTTCGCACGCGGCGTTTCTCTCGATCCACAATATGGTCGCCTGGATGATCGATCGCTTCGGCGACGACGACCAGCGCGCGCGTTTCGTCCCTGACCTGACGGCGGGTCGGCGCATCGGCTCCTACTGCCTGACCGAGCCCGACCACGGCTCGGACGCGGCCAACCTGACCACCTGCGCCCGGCAGGATGGCGCAGATTTCGTGCTCGACGGNGCAAAGGTGTTCATCTCCGGGGCCGGCTTTTCCGACCTCTACGTGGTAATGGCCCGGTCCGAGGGGCCGGGGTCCGGCGCCGCCGGGATCTCTGCCTTCGTGGTCGAGGCGGACACCGCTGGGCTCAGTTTCGGGCCAAACGAGCTTAAGATGGGCTGGAACGCCCAACCCACGGCAATGGTTCGCTTCGAGGGCTGCCGGATCCCGGCNGCCAATCGCATCGGTGGCCTGGGGCAGGGCTTCCGCTTTGCTATGGAGGGGCTCAATGGCGGACGGCTGAACATCGCCGCCTGCTCGCTGGGCGGGGCGCAGGAAGCCTTCGAGCGGGCACTGCGATACAGCCGCGAGCGAGAGCAGTTCGGGCAGGCCATCGGTGACTTCCAGAACACGGCTTTTAAGCTCGCCGACATGGACACACAGCTCGACGCCTCGCGCCTGCTGCTGTACGCGGCCGCCCGGGCCTTTGATGCCGCGGGCGAGGGCAGCAGCGCCGACCCCGGTCTGATCGCCCACGCCGCCAAGGCCAAGCGCTTCGTCACCGACGCCTGCTTCGATGTCGCCAACCAGGCGCTGCAGATCCACGGCGGCTATGGCTATCTCGCGGACTATGAAATCGAGCGCATCGTGCGTGACCTGCGCGTGCACCAGATCCTCGAGGGCACCAACGAAATCATGCGGCTGATCATCGCCCGCGCGCTTGACGACCGCCTTTGAGGCCGGNCGAGGCGCNTCAGCCGGAGCAGGCGNAGCCGCAGCCGACGCAGCCGACGCAGCCGCAGTCGACGNAGCCGCAGGCGCAAGGCCAGCTAGATANGAGCAACAGCTTGAAGGAGACCATTCCATGACACGCATCGCCTTCATCGGCCTGGGCAACATGGGCTCAGGCATGTGCGCCAACCTTTGCCGGGCAGGCTTTGAGGTCGGTGCCNATGACCTGGTGCCCGAAGCCCTCGAGCGTGCAGTGCAGGCGGGCGCTCAGGCNGCGGGGAGTGCGGCCGATGCCGCCGCCGGCACCGACGTGGTGATCTCCATGCTGCCCGCAGGCGAGCACGTCCTCGACCTGTACTTTGGTGCTGGTGGGGTTGCAGCGGCGGTCGCAACCCAGTCGGAAGATGGGTCCGGGACGTTGCTGATTGACTGTTCGACCATCGCGGTGGCGCAGGCGCGGGAGGCGATCGAGCGCGCGGCAGCCATGGGGCTGACCATGCTCGACGCCCCGGTCTCAGGCGGGGTAGCGGCAGCGGCAGCAGGCGGGCTGACCTTCATGGTCGGTGGTTCGANCGAAGGTTTCGCCCGGGCTCAGCCCGTGCTCGCGCCGATGGCCGGGAACATCTTCCACGCCGGCGAAGCCGGCAACGGGCAAGCGGCCAAAATCGCCAACAACATGCTGCTCGGGGTGTCNATGATCGCCACCTGCGAGGCCTTTAATCTGGCTGAATCGCTGGGGCTGGATGCCCAGACCTTCTTCGATATTTCCAGCAAGGCCTCCGGGCAGTGCTGGTCGATGACCACCTACTGCCCGGCCCCCGGACCCGTGCCGACCGCGCCGTCGAACCGGGACTATCAGCCGGGGTTCTCGGTGGCCATGATGCTCAAGGATCTGCAGCTGGCCACGGCCGCGGCTGCGGCCAATGGCGCGCCGGTCGATTTCGGCCGCGCCGCCGAGCAGGCCTACGCCGCGCTCGCCGCCGATGGCCACGATCAGCGTGATTTCTCGGTGCCGATGCTGGCGCTCAAGGACGAGCTCTGACCCCCTCGACGGAGCTCGGTACACGGCGCTCACGACTTCGGAGGAAGCCCTCTCTGTTCCAATTGCAACAAGACCGCGGTGCTGATCACTACCAGCGGCATTGCCAGCGGACGCGGGCTTTGTCAGTGTGGTGAGATGTAAAAAGACTCGAAAATCTCACTTCAAGATCCCCAGGAGGACGCGTCCATGCTCATGGCGCTTTCAGATAAAGCCAAAGACCTGCAAGAACGCCTTCAAGCCTTCATGGACGAGGTCATCTACCCCGCTGAAGCCACNTTCCAAGAGCAGCACGCTGCCCAGAGTGATCGCTGGGTTACCCCGACGATCATGGAGGAGCTTAAGACCAAGGCACGGGAGCGCGGGCTCTGGAACCTGTGGCTTCCGCAGAGCGAGTTCGGCGCTGGGCTCAGCAATTTTGAATACGCACACCTTTGTGAGGAAATGGGCCGCTCCAACCTCGCGCCCGAGGCCTGCAACTGTTCGGCTCCGGACACGGGAAATATGGAGGTTCTGGTGCGCTACGGTACGCCTGAGCAGCAAGAGCAGTGGCTCAACCCGTTGCTGGCCGGGGAGATACGTTCGGCCTTCGCGATGACCGAACCGGACGTGGCCTCTGCCGATGCCACCAACATCCAGTCCGACATTCGCCGCGAGGGTGACGAATACGTCATCAACGGCCGCAAGTGGTGGACCTCCGGCGCGCCTGACCCACGCTGCAAGATTTTCATTTTCATGGGCAAGACCGACGTCACCGCCGAGCGTCATCAGCAGCAGTCGATGATTCTGGTGCCGCGCGACGCCCCGGGGGTGACGGTCAAGCGCGCCTTGCACGTCTTCGGCTACGACGANGCCCCCCACGGCCACGCCGAAGTGCTGTTCGAGAACGTGCGCGTGCCTGCGTCGAACATGCTGCTGGGCGAGGGGCGTGGCTTCGAGATCGCGCAGGGCCGCCTCGGCCCCGGCCGCATCCACCACTGCATGCGCACCATCGGCCGTGCTGAGCGCGCCTTCGAGGANGCGGTCGCCCGCGCCAAGCAGCGGGTCAACTTCGGCAGCGCCATCGCTGACAAGGGCTCGTTCCGGGAAAAGCTGGCGGAGATGCGCATCGACATCGACCAGTCCCGCCTGCTGACGCTCCACGCGGCTGCGAAGATGGATGCCGTCGGCAACAAGGCTGCGCGCAAGGAAATCGCCATGATCAAGGTGGCNGCGCCGCGCATGGCTCAGCGCGTGATCGATTTCGCCATTCAGGTNCACGGCGGCGGCGGGGTCAGCCAGGACTTCCACCTCGCCGAGAGCTATGCCCAGCTGCGGACGCTGCGACTGGCCGATGGCCCGGACGAGGTGCACCTTGAGTCNGTCGCCAAGATGGAATTGCGCAAGCAGGGCCGATAGGGCCGATAGGACGGAGAGGACTNAGAGCGCGTGACCCAAAGGATTTCCCACATGACTTTGCACCATCGTCGTGTCTCTGCTGGTGAGCCTAGCCGGTCAGCGACACCTGCCCGAATGCGTGGTTTGGTGCGGGCTGCGATGGCAGCGGTTGTTCTGGTGCTGGTGCTGCTCNCGGGTCCCCTGGCGCGCGCGCACCCGGCCGAGCTGAACAACCGAGTGATGTTCATCGTCACCAGCCTCGAGATCACCGAGGTGCTGGGGGAGGAAGCGCTGGTGGTCGGGGCGGTTCTCGACAATGGACTGCGCAACCGCCTGACCCTGCGCGGGCTGTCGTCCACTGCCGGGACCAAGACGCGGCTCTATTCGACCAAGAAGGTCTACGGCCAGGACAACCTGATCGAACGCCGGACCTTTGCCCTGCGCAGCGGGCAGGGGCGGGCGCTGGAGGCGCCGGACTTTGTGCTCGCGGTCACCGGCCTGACCGATGCGGTGCGGGACGGGGAAGGTTTCGAGATGACCCTGACCTTCAACCGAGCGGTGGGGGAACTGACCCTGCCAGTCANCTTCGAGGTCGATGAGACCGGGGTTTATGGGTTCGCTGAAATCGNCATGGGCGCGCCCAAGGCACTGGCGCAGGACTACGAATGGATCAACCCTGAAGGAGAAGACNGCTCCGCTGCTGACNCGGCGTCAAACGGTGGTTGAGGAAGGTCAAAGTGGAGCATTTTGACCGTAGACCTTGCGGGCGGGTGCGGTAAGTTGGGCCCGCCTTAATTTGCTCCCCGGCGGTCGACAGCCGGACCCGGTTCAAGGGCTTCACAGTGTCAAAGGCTTTGCCACAGAGGCGCTGAACACAGTTAACAACCGCGGCGAGCGAGCCCGACCGACACACGCAGCAANNCAACCCGNGAAATTTCCCATCAAGAGGACTACCGATGCTTCCCAATCCCGCCACACTCTTCGACCTCAGCGGTAAGACCGCGTTGGTGACCGGTGCCGGACGGGGGATCGGCAAGGCGGCAGCCGAAGCCCTTGCCGGTGCTGGTGCCGACGTGACGCTGGTCGCCCGTACCGAAGCAGAAATCGAGGCTGTGGCCGGTGAAATCCGGGAACAGGGTGGCAAGGCCCGGGCTGTCCCCTCCGACCTCAGTGACCTCGACGCGGTGGCGGGCCTNTCCGCGCACGGGCCATTCAACATCCTGTTCAACAACGCAGGGATCAATCGACCCCAGACCTTCGCCGAGGTCAGTGAAGAGAACTTCGACGCCATCTTCGGGCTGAACGTGCGGTCCGCGTTCTTCCTCGCNCAGACGGTGGTGCAGGGATTGCTCGACGTNGGGCAGGGTGGATCGATGATCAATGTCTCGAGCCAGATGGGACACGTGGGCGGGCGCAACCGCTCGGTTTACTGCGCCTCCAAGCACGCGATGGAAGGATTCACAAAGGCGATGGCGCTGGACCTTGCCGACAAGGGCATCCGGGCAAACACGCTGTGCCCGACGTTCATCCGCACGCCGCTGACTGCCCCATTTCTAGAAGACCCGGCCTTTATGGCCGATACGCTCAGCCGCATTCCGATGGGCCGGGTGGGGGAGACCGGTGACCTGATCGGTGCCGTGCTGTTTCTCGCCTCCGATGCATCGTCGCTAGTGACTGGGACGGCGATCAAGGTTGATGGTGGCTGGACAGCGCAATAGGGTTGCGGGCTCGATTTGACGCCGCTTCGCGGCTTACAAATTGAGCCCGCGCAAACGACCCATCGACGCAGCCTAGGTGACTTCCGCGCGCAGTCGTGGCACACCCTTGATCCCGCGCAGCGGTCACCGCTGCCTTCGCGGCTTTTCCTCAGTTTCAGGGACCTTCGCATGCAGCCCCTTACCTTTATTCTGATCTGGGTTATCGTCTGGTGGATGATCTGGTTCGCAGTTCTGTCCGTGGGCCTGCGACCAGGCACAGCCGACCCCGAGACCGGTGCCCCCGAGCAGCCGGCTCTGTGGCGCAAGGCGATCTGGGTGACGCTGGGCTCGCTGGCGTTCACGGCAGTGTTCGTGTGGTTACTTGGGATCTTCGGGCCGCAGCTGCGGGCGATGCTCGAAGGCTGAGGCGCGGATGGGCGCTGTCCTTTGTCCAAAAATAAAGGCGAGCGGATCGAAATCCACTCGCCCTTAAGGAGACAAAGGAACCTAGAACCCAGTTCGATGGAAGGCTCTGGCCACCACACCAAAGCGTCAAACCTGGTCCTTAACAGCCTGTTTAGCGCCTGCTGAGCACGCGCTGAAACCCTCTGTTCGGTACACCAGCTGGTTGGTCCTGCCTTCCTCCCCAAAAGCAATGAGCAGAACCCGGCGCGCTGTCTGCCCCGAAGGGCCCGGTCCTGTGAGACCATCTAGCGCGCAGCCATCCAATTGATGCCCGTCTCCTATGCCTCAGGCACGCATCAGGCGCAAGTCCAAATGTGAAGCTTTTGTGACGAGCCGTGACTTGACGCGGCACAGCTGTGGGCTTTTTGGGGCAGACGGCTCGGGCGCCCGCTGAGGGATTAGGCGAGGCGTCGTCCTGACCCCGGCACGCGATACACTGTCAGAGGCTTCGCACCGCCATAAAGCACTGGCCCCGCGCCCCAAGCGCGCCTAAAACGGCCCGGCAACAATCACGCCTCAACGGAGTCCCGGAGCATGCGCTGGTCCCGCACCTTTCTGCCGACAATGAAAGACACCCCCGCCGAGGCGCAGATCGCGTCTCACCGCTACATGCTGCGCGCTGGCATGGTCCGGCAGAACGCCGCCGGGATCTACACCTGGCTGCCGCTGGGCCTCAGAGTGCTGACCAAGATCGCCGACATCGTTCGTGACGAGCAGGCGCGGGCCGGGGCCAACGAAGTGCTGATGCCGACCATCCAGTCCGCCGACCTGTGGCAGGAAAGCGGGCGCTTCGATGCCTATGGTCCGGAAATGCTGCGCTTTGAAGACCGGCACGGGCGGACCATGCTATACGGGCCGACCAACGAGGAGATGATCACCGACATCTTCCGCCGCGAGGTGCAGTCCTACAAGAATCTGCCGCTCAACCTCTACCACATCCAGTGGAAGTTCCGGGACGAGGTCCGGCCGCGCTTCGGGGTCATGCGCGGGCGCGAGTTCCTGATGAAGGACGGCTACAGCTTCGACGTCGACGAGGCTTCGGCTACTCTGGCCTACAAGAAGGTGTTCATCTCCTACCTGCGTACCTTCCGCCGACTGGGGCTGTCGGCGATCCCGATGCAGGCCGATACCGGCCCGATCGGCGGTGACCTCAGCCACGAATTCCTGATCCAGGCGGAAACCGGCGAGTCCGAGGTGTTCTTCGACAGCGCCATTTCTGCCGACCCGGCCTTTACCGAAGACCTCACCGGCGATGCCGAGCTGGAGGCGGCCTTTGACCGGCTGACCTCGGCCTACGCGCGGACAGACGAAACCCATGATGCGGCCCTGTTCGACCAGCAGGTGCCAGCCGACCGGCGCGTCGTGTCGCGGGGGGTCGAAGTGGGCCACATTTTCTACTTCGGCACCAAATACTCCGACGCGCTGGGCGCGACCGTGCAGAACGCCGAGGGCAAGGATGTCGCCGTGCACATGGGCTCCTACGGTATCGGGGTCTCGCGGCTGGTTGGCGGGATCATCGAGGCAAGCCACGACGAGAACGGCATCATCTGGCCCACGGAAATCGCCCCTTTCGGTGTTGGCATTCTCAACCTCAAGGTCGATGACGCCGACTGCACCGCAGCCTGTGATCGGCTCTACGCGCAGGCGCAGGCCGCCGGGCTCGACCCGCTGCTCGACGACCGCGACATGCGACCGGGTGGCAAGTTCGCCGACATGGAACTGATCGGCCTGCCGTGGGTGATCACTGTCGGACCGCGCGGCCTCAAGGACGGCATGGCCGAGCTGAAAAACCGCAAGACCGGGGAGAAACACGACGTCGCCATCGACGCTGTTCTCGCCAAAATTACCGGCTAAGGCGGGCCTTAACCCAAGGCTGAGCCGCCCGACATCCGACTGGAGCCAAGATGGGGACCACCCTGACCATCGCCCTGCGTTACCTGACCGCTCGCCGCGAGGGTGCGGGGCTGTCGCTGGTGCCGTTGCTCTCCGGGCTGGGGATCATGATCGGTGTGGCGACGCTGGTGGTGGTGATGGCGGTGTTCGAAGGCTACCGCACGGCCGTGCTCGACCGTCTGCTGGCACAGACCGGCCACCTCGCCATCACCAAGCCTGGCTTCCGCAGTTTTGACCCCGAGCCCGCGCAGGCGGTGGTTGCGGCGCAGGCTGGCGTGGCCCGCATCCAACCCGTGCTGATCACGCAGGGGCTGGTGCTGCGCGGTGGAAAGGGTGCGGGCGTGGTGGTGCAGGCCATGGAGCTCAGCGACATGCGCGCCGACCCCGTTCTCGCCGAAGCGGCCGGGCACTTCGACGCGCTGTCCTCATCTGATGCCTCGGCGGGTGGGGCCGACGCAGCAGGCGGGCTCTCACCCGTGGTGCTGGGCGCCGGCCTCGCTGCCGAACTGGGCCTGACCCGTGGTGACAGCCTGCGGTTGGTGCTCTCCGCCGACAGCAGCGACCGGGCACAGGGCACCACCGCTGCACGCAGCTTCGGGCTGGTCTATGCCGGCGCTTTTTCTGCCGGACTGTTCGAGGTTGACCAGTCGGGCGCGCTGGCGCTGCTTACCGATGCGCAGGGGTGGCAGGCCCGCGCCAGAGAGAGCTACGGCAGCGGCACCAGCAACGACACGGACCAGGCCCCCGGCGAGGTCAGCGAAATCCGGCTCATGCTCAGCGACCTCAGCCAGCGCCGTCAGGTGCTGCCGCGCATCCGCTCGCGCCTGCCTGAGACGCTCCTGATCAGCGACCGGGCCAGCGACCTCTTTCGCGACTACGACTGGGTTCGGGCGCAGGGCAATGCCGCCAACCTGATCGTCATCGTCATCCTGATTGTCGCTGCTTTCGGGGTTGCCTCTGGGCAACTGATGATGGTGCAGGAGCGGCGAGCTGATATTGCCATCCTCCGTGGCTTCGGGGTGCAGCCCGGCGGGGTGCTGCGGGTGTTCCTGCTCGCGGGCCTGCTGGTGGCGGTGATCGGACTGGTGCTGGGGCTGGCGCTGGGCTGGTGGATCTCGGTCTCGCTCAACGAAATCCGGCTGGCGCTGGAGGCGGTGATCGGCCGCCCGCTGTTTAACGCCGCCTTCTACCAGATCGACGAAATCCGCGGCGATGTCCGCGCTTCGGGTCTGGTGTTCGTCTCGGCGGTGACGCTTTGCGTCTCATTCCTCGCCACGCTCTATCCGGCGTGGCGGGCCTCGCGGGTGCCGCCTGCGCTGGCGCTGAAGGAGGTCTGAGCCGTGCTGAGATCCTTCGAGCGACAGGCCTCGCGCAAATACCTCAGCGGCCGCAACGGGCGGTTCCTATCGCTGTCGGCGCTGTTCTCTCTGGCTGGCATCGCCATCGGTGTGGCTGCGCTGATTATCGCTAGCGCCTTCCTCAACGGTCAGCGCGACAGTCTGCTCGAGGCGATCCAGGGCCGTAGCCCCCACGTCACCCTGACGGCTGTTGAGCCAGCGCCACCCGCGCCGGTGTGCGTGCCGGAGACCGATGCACTCAACATCGCGCTGGGGATTCTGGAGACCTGTGAGACCCCACCCGCTGCGCTCAAGGGTTTCCAGCCCACCGAGGCCCGCATTGCCGCGGTTATGGACCGGCCAGAGGTACAGGCCGCGTTTTTCGAGGTCGCCGGGCAGGGCATGGTGGTCCTGCCATCGAGCGGGGCGGTCAGCGGCACCTTCATCCGCGGGTTGGCCCCCGATGCACTCGACCAGCGTCTGACCGGGCATCCTTCTGCTTTCGCACTCTCCGGGTCGATGGATCTGGCGCGGGGCGAAGTGGCGCTGGGCTACGGCGTCGCCGCCAATCTCAATGCCGACGGCCGGGCCAGTCTGGCGCTTCTGGGCCAGACCCTCGATCTGGTATCCCCGGATGGCTCCACCACTGTCATCGGCTGGACCCCCCGGCGCCGGGATGTGCGCGTGAATATCATCTTCGGGGGCTTCGCTGAGCGCAATGAAACCTATATGGACATCGGTTCGGCGGCGACCTTCCTCGGTTTCGAGCCCGGACGCTTCAACAATCTTCAGCTGTTCCTGCGCGAGCCTGACGATGCGGCTGCCTTCGCCAGTAGCCTTGAGCCAGAGCTCGCCAAGGATCCGGCTGAGGCGCGCCGCTTCCGGACGTCGACGTGGGAGGACCGGAACCGCGCGCTGGTCTCGACGCTGGGGATCCAGCGGGTGGTGCTGATCCTCGTGCTCGCCCTGATCGTCGTGGTCGCGGCCTTCAACATCCTCGCCAGCCAGATCATGCTGGTGCGGGAGAAGCGGCGCGGCATCGCGCTCCTGCGCACGCTGGGGGCGGGGCAGGGCTCGGTCGCCCGAGTGTTCATCGGCATGGGTCTGTTCCTCGCCGGCGCAGGCTGCCTGCTGGGGCTGGGGATCGGGCTGGGGGTCGTGCTCAATTTTGACGCCATCGTCGCCTTTTTCGCCACCATTCCCGCCATGGCTGGAGCTGCGGCCTTCCTCGGGTCGGTACAGGTCAGCCTCAGCCTCGGCGACAGCCTGCTCGCCGTGGGTCTGGCGCTGGTGATCACCGTGCTCGCCACGCTTTATCCGGCCTGGCAGGCCGCCCGAACCGAACCCGCAGAGGTCCTTCGCTATGTCTGATCCCCGCCAAACCGCCAGAGCGGCCACAGCCTACGGCCCCGCGTCCGGCGATGCCGCACCGTCTGCCGCCCGGCCCAATCTGGTGCTCAGCGATATTCGCCGTGCCTTCCCCCAGCCTGACGGCGCGCTGGAGGTGCTGCGGGGCTGTGACGCCACTGTTTTGCCCGGTGAGCTGGTGGCCATGGTTGGCACCTCGGGCAGTGGCAAATCCACCCTGCTGCAGATTTGCGGCCTTCTGGACAATCCCACCAGCGGCACGCTGCAGATCGCGGGGCAGGCGGTGGAAAGCCTCGGCGACCGCGCCCGGACCCGGCTGCGGCGCGGGACTGTCGGGTTTATATACCAGTTCCATCACCTGCTCCCTGAATTCACCGCGCTGGAAAACGTCATCCTGCCCCAGTCGGTCGCCGGCGTGCCAGCGGGCGAGGCGCGGGAGCGTGCCAAAATGCTGCTCGAACGCGTGGGTCTGGGGCACCGGCTCGGCCATCGGCCGGGCAAGCTCTCCGGCGGGGAGAAGCAGCGGGTTGCCGTTGCCCGCGCCATCGCCAACCGTCCCGCCCTGCTGCTGGCCGACGAGCCAACCGGCAATCTCGACCCCGACACGGCGGAGCAGGTCTTCACCCTGTTCGTTGAACTGACACGCGAAGAGGGGCTGTCGGTGCTCATGGCGACCCACAACGAAGCGCTGGCCGCCCGCATGGATCGGGTGCTGCGGCTCGATGGCGGACAGCTGATCGGTTAATTCGGCGGCGGCGGCTTCAGTCGTCCAGCGTCGCGGCGCCGTAGTAGTGCCAGAGGAACATCGCCATCGGTCCACGGTGCGGCGCCCAGCGGGCGGTCAGCTCGCGCAGCACCTTGGGGGTAGGCTTGTCATCAAGGCCGAACAGCATCTGGTAGCCTTTCTGCACCGCCAAATCATCCGCCGGGAACATGTCGGAGCGGCCCTCGGCGAACAAGAGATAGATTTCGGCGCTCCAGGTGCCGAAGCCCTTGAGAGCGGTGAGGTGCGCCAGTGCCTCGGCGTCTTCCATGCCGGGTAGTTCTTCGGGCCGGAAACTGCCCTCGACCAGCGCATTGGCCAGCCCGTGGATATAGCGCGTCTTCTGCCCTGACAGGCCGAGCTTGCGCCAGCCTTCGGGCTCGAGGTCGAGCAGGCGCATGGGGGCAAAGTCACCCTCGAAGTGGGCTTCAACCCGCGCCCAGATCGACGCAGCCGCCTTGACCGACAGCTGCTGTCCGCAGATCACACGTAAGAAGGTGCCGATACCCTGGGTTTGCGCACGGGTCTCCGGCAGGCCTACGCGCTCGATCGCAGCGGCTGTCGTGGGGCAGGTCTCGGCTACCCGACGGATCATGCCCTGAACCTCGTCGGTGGTCATTGGCTGTCTTTTCATCAGGCGTTCTCTCTTCGCAGTCCTGTGTGCCGGGTTAGTCACAGGACTTCCAGGGACCGAGGTCAAAGTGGAAATGATCCTGATGCGCGGCGTCGGAGTTGGGGTTGAGCACCAGCTGAAAGTAGTCACAGGCGCCCTCGTTGATCCTGGCAAACCAGTCTGCGGTTAAATCGCCCATGGCCGTGCCGTTGGGCCGCCAGCCCCCCTCGATGTTCACCCGGCGTCCATCCTCGAAGTGAAAGGTGCCGATGTCGATGGCGTTGGCAAAACCGTGTTCGGAGATATAGCCCCCCGAGCGCATCCGGCAGGAATAGCCGTTGACGTTGGAGAGGCCAACCACACGGGTGCCAAAGGTCTCCAGCGCCTCGGTCTGGACCACATTGCGCAGCCACAGTGCCGTCGCCTCCGCCACGGGGCAGGCCACCACCACGCGTCCAGACAGCGCGACGCCCCCGCCAAAGCCTTCGACCGCGACCGCGCCTTGGTTCTGGCAGCCGCTTTCCTCCACGAAATCTGGCGAGGACTGGAACAGGGCGCCGAGGCGCTCCAGACGCAGTGGGCATTGTGGGTCCAGTGGTGGACGGGCCTGACCGGTGCTGGTCGTCGATGAAGCCGAGCGAATGCTTGGCGCGGCGTCGACTTGCATCTCGGTGTCAGTGCTTGGCGGCGTAACTGTCGCTTCGCTGACGGTGGTGACAAAGGCTTCGGTCCCGTCATCGGTGGCAACCGGTATATCGCTAACGGCTTGTGCAGCAGGGACAGTGTCGGGTCGATCCATGGGAACAGGGATCCACTCGTCTTCGCGGAAGGTCAGCGCGCTGGTGTCGGTCTCTTCGGTGTCGGTGCCGACGTCGCTATTGCTATTGCTGGCGATGGTAGCGCCGAAAGTGGCAGCATCGCTGTTGCTGGTTTCCAGCCTTGTCAGACCACTGGAGCCGCGCACGGACGCCATCCCGTCGTCGGCCGGCGCCGGGACGTCCCCCTGCCCGGCGACCGACAGGATCAGCTCGGCAACGGCCGGGTCGGCATAGGCGACCTCTTCACCCGAGGTGGAGTCATCTGCCCTATCAGCTGCCGTTTGTTCAGTCGCCGGCAGGTCGCTGTTCCCAACATCAAGGTAAGCCGGCGCTGCAGGTCGCGGTCGGGGTATAGTCGGGGCGGTTGCGGTGCTGGTCGCCTCAGCCGGGGCTGGAGATAGGTCCGGTTGGATTTCTTCGCCAGATGCTGAACTGGCCGCAGCGTCGATTTGGCCATAGGGTATTGCAGCTTCCAGGTCCGCTTCGTCCAGCACAACGGTGTCGTTCCCCTGAAAGATGCTATCCAGCAGGCCGTCCAGCCCTAGGTCGTCTTGAAAGGCTGTGCCGGACTGAGCCTGGGCGGCCTGCATCCAGCCAGCGGAGGCCGTTGCGCAGACTGTCAAAACCAGCGCTGCGCTGCACCGGGTCAGGGCAGCGGTCCAGCGACCCATGGGAGACTCACTCACCGCTGCGGATCCTCATATCCTGAATACGCTGGAAAAACCCAGACTGCTCGCCAGCAGACCGGTCGATCAGCAGTGACGACACCAGCAGAAGCGCGATCGACAGCACCAAAACACCCAACAGCCTCATGAGCCAACCAATCCTCCTGCGTCTCGCCGATGGAATTTGATAGCAAACATATTGGTGCCATTCGAGGGCTGGATTGTGACCAATTTGGCCTGTCAGTCAGAGGCGCCGGCACGTGATCCAGTGCAAAAGCCGGGGCTTTTCCTGAAATTGCCGATCCGATCAGTCGAAATTCACTGGGATGAGGTCAGGGCTCGAAACAACCCACAACCAGCTGGGGAAAACCACCCCAGAAACCCACAGACTTTTTCGCGTCAGGCGCTGCGCGAGGCTTCGCGTAATGCTACGCCATGCGATCAAACAAGAAGTCAGTGGGTAATACCACGTAAAAATGTTATCCGACTTTCAATCAGGAGAAACACAAAAGATTCGCCCCACTTTTGGTGGCAAATGACGAATCAGTCTGTGTTCACAAAGCATTGTAAAGTTCGCAAGGGGAACACTGGATGACACATCCAGCGGTTTCGCGGTTAAAAGCGGTCATGAAGGCCGCCGCTCGGGTCAATCAAACGACCGGTGCCGCGGAAGGAGATGGGGAACAGGCTCAGGCGGCGGACGCTGCCCGTGACCGCTTGGGCATATTCGGCCTGCGCGACCGGCTCCTTGTTGACCAGCACAGCGGAGGTCGTCCGGTCCTGATCCGGGCATGGCAGCAGGCTGCTGCCGTCGGTGGCGTCGCGGTGTTGGCGCTGGCAAGCGTCCTCGCGCTCGGCCTGGGCCTCTATGCGGCCACGCGGGCCGATGTTCGCGCACTGGAAGCCCGCGAAAGGGCGCTGGTGACCGCACTCGAGTTGGCGAGCGGCCACGTGCTCGACCGCCAGATCGAGCTGCTGGATGCCACAACGGCCCGGTCTGGGTTCATCTTCGTTGATAATGCCAACGTCAGCATCGAAGCACTGATGGCGGACAATGAGCGACTGCTCTCGACCCTCGAAGCAGCGCTGGAACCTGTCGACAGCGCACGTGCAGCCGGGGCGCTGGCGGCAAAATCAGCGGGTGCGGCCCCCGATGGTGCAGCCAATGATACCCAGTTACAGCGGCTCGAGTACGAGCTCGCGCTCAGCCAGACGCAGCAGGACATGCTGGCCGCCGAATTGAACCTCGAGCGTCAGACCATCGAAACGCTGTCCGATGCCCTCGCGTCGGTTCGGGTCGATGTCAGCGTGCTGGAGCGTGAGTCGCTCCGCCTGGCGCAGACGGTGGACCGCCGCGATGAGCTGATCGCCGTGCTCAAGCGTGACCTCGCAACGGTCCAGTCTGACCGCGCGGAGGGGCAGGATGCGCGGCGGAGCACCATTGACCTGCTCAATACCCAGAACGACGAGCTGATTTCGGAGCTTCGCCTGCTGCGGAGCCAGCTCAGTGGCAATGCAGAAACGCTCCGTTCGCTGCAGGAACAACTGGTCCGCAGCGAGAGCGAAAAAGACCGGCTGGCGGGACTGGTCGAGCGGCGGGATGCGCAGATCACCATCCTGACCGACACCCAATCCGGGATCCTCGAGCAGTTGGAAGCGCAGGTTGAGCAGCAGATGGCCGCGCTGCGGTCGGCAATTGATATGACCGGCGTGGACCACGATACTTCCCTGCAGCTCGATGCCTTGCTTGAAAGCGTGCAGGATCCGTTCTGGAACGGCATGGGTGGCGCCAACGATGGCATAAGCGTGTCTGCGGAAGCTGGCCTTGAAGAGATTTACGGTGACGATTCTGCCGCAGCACTGGTGTCAGATGTCCTCGGCCGTGTCGATGCGCTTGCGCGCCGCCACGCGGAGTTGGCCCTGCGGCGCGATCACTTCGACGCCTTGCCGACCAGTCCCCCGGTTGAAGGACTGCGGCTGTCGTCCGGCTTTGGCATGCGCAAGCACCCTGTAACCGGCAAAAATCGCATGCACAAAGGCCTCGACTTCGCTGGCCCCAGCGGCACGCCCGTCATGGCCGCTGCCGCCGGTCGTGTTGTCTATGCAGCCCGCAAAGGGTCCTACGGCAACCTGATCGAGCTCGATCATGGCAATGGTGTGACCACGCGCTACGCCCATCTTCGCGATATCGAAGTCCGTGAGGGCGATACTGTCGATATGGGTGAAATCATCGGAACCGTTGGATCGACCGGCGCTTCCACTGGGCCGCATCTGCACTGGGAAGTGCGGGTGTTCGAGCGGGCCAAGAACCCGCAATTATTCCTCGACGCTGGGCGTGCAGTCCGCAACTATTGATTAAATATGCTCACAATAATTGCGGCAAACTGATGCTGAACCCCAAAAGAGAATTTTTCTCGATCTGAGGTTTTTTTCTTGCGTATGCAGCTATAAGATGCCGCTGACACGAGCGATGACGCGCTGTTTACTGCGTTGAAAAATGCGCTGCCATGCAGTTAGAAACAATTTTTTCTTTCTCCATGCGGCCTGCGATTGACAAAATCTTTTCCCTTGAGTTGTAAAAGAATAATGGCCCAATTGGGGCTGATACGACGTTGTTTTTTGGTGGCTGGTGCTCGTGATGAGTGCTTGAGCAAGCGTGCGTGCCGCCGTTGGGAGCTAGCAGATATTTGGTCACGACCCTTCCCATTAGCTCTCGAGAATGGGATCTTTACCGGACTTTTCTGTCCGTGGGATCGCTAGCGAATGTCGACCTGATCACGGCCGATCTGAGTATTTCAATCCCGACCCTTCGCCGACGTATAGCCCGACTTGAAGACCGCCATGGTTTCAAGCTTTGCCGGAACGCCGGGAGTCGATTTTCTCTAACCGCTGATGGTCAGGCGCTGCTGAGCTCGCTGCGGTCTGCCAATGACATCCTAGCCAACCTCAATCGACTGGATGTCCAATCCGGTGAGGCATCGCTGGAGATATTGCAGATTCGCTCAACCCAGAGGCTGATTGAGGATTTTTGGCTGCCGCTGGTTCAGTTTCGTCCCGCGATGTTTGAAAACGTCCACCTCAGGTTTTCGACCCTCAACGGGTTTGAGGACGACCCGCAAAGCGACATGGTCGTTTCCGTGGCGCCGCAATTGCGAATTTCAGCCGGCGACAAAGTCGAGACGGTGGGGACGGTGGAGTCCTGCTTCGGGGGCTATCAGAGTTATGTCCAGACCTATGGTATTCCAGGGCTGGAGGACCTCAAGGAGCACGTGTTTATCCGCTCTGATTGCTTTCGGAGCGACCCGGAGTTCTGGGATGAAGTTATTGAAATTGAACGACGCTGCTCGAGGAGCATTCGGGTGCCGCACTATCCGATGGCCCAGCGAATGGCCCGGGCTGGTTTGGGCTTCACGGTGTGTACTAGTTTCGGGCAGGCCTTTGACAACGACGTTCAAATTTTCTCGCATCTGGGACGCAGGCAGACGCCCATTTTCGCCGTCTTTCATGGATCGAACTGGCGCGGACAACGTGGGTTTCAGCTGAGGGAAGATGTGCTGAAGGTCATGAAGAACTCGTTCCGCGGTATTTCTGACCATGGGGCGCGGCGTTAATGGCCAGTCAGCTACCCAAAAGCCTCGCGAGTTGGAGCCTTATCCGCTCCTTCCTTTCGCTAGCCTATTTTTTGGAGTACGGGCGCCCGCAGCGCGCGAGTTGAACGTCTCTGTGCCCGCACTGAGGCGGCGTATCCAGCGTCTTGAAACGTACTTGGGCTACAGCCTGCTTGTGTATGAGCGCCGGACCATGAAACTGACAGAGGCCGGCCAGAAAGCTCTCGAAATTGCATTCAACGCCGATCGGCGGATTGCCGCCATCCGAGACAACGAAGACCAGATCCGACAGGCATCCCGGCCACCCCTGAGACTGGCGATGGATGAGAATGTACTGACTTACTTCTGGATCCCTTTCTGCGTTCGCCACGCTGCCTTGCTCGAACGGTACCAGATTTCAGTGCATGTTGATCGGATCCCGGATTTTTCCGGCGGAGCCGACACCGACTGTGCTTTCAGCTTTGGCGACGCGCCGCAGCTGGCGGCGATTACCGAACCCGTTGGTTCCTTTGGTGTCTACTTTGCCGGCCACGAGGCCTATGTGGCGCTGCACGGCATTCCAACGTTAGATACCTTGGGGGAACACACCTTCATTCGCCCGGAGACCGATCTGTTTGAAACGCTGGGTGGTGCCTTGCTTGATGATGTCGAACGTCTGTCTGGCGCGACCATCCGGGTCGATTCCGTAGGCCTGGCCGACCAAGCGTCCCGGTTGGGTCTGGGCTACTACTTCGGCACGTCTTGGCTGGAGCGCGAGGGCTATGTGCTCTTTCCCGGTTTTCCGGTCATCCCGATGGTGACCTACGCCTGCATCAGTGAAGAATTTGCGGTGGAACCAGCCAACCGGAAGTTTATCGACACGATGATTGAAGAGGCGAAGCTGTTCTTCAGGGATCGGGACCCCGAGGAGCAGTTTGTTCCCGTGGCGGTAAAGGTCGGTCTCAAGGCGAGCAAAGAACTCCGGCCACTCAACACGCTGGCAAGGGTTGGGCCACGGGCAGGACCAAAAAGAGGTGGTAGGGGTCGGGACAAGAATTAGGCCTATAGACGCCGCGCTCGCTCTCCCGGCCTGTCTGCTTCGACTTCAGTCTCCCGGCCCGTCTTCCCGGCCTAGCCGCCGGTAACGCTCATGTGTCGGGAAACCGCCGCGGCAGCACCCGGGCCAACCCGGAAATCATGCCCCTTGGGCTTACGCGCAATGGCCCGATCTATCGCATCGGACAGCGGTTCATCACTCTCGCTCTCCCGCAGAACGGCGCGCAGGTCGGCGCTGTCGTCCTGCCCCAGACACATGTACAGCATGCCGGTGCAGGTCAGCCGGACCCGGTTACACAGCTCGCAGAAGTTATGGCTTAGCGGGGTGATGAAGCCCAGACGCTGACCGGTTTCCCCGACGCTGAAATAGCGGGCGGGGCCCGCGCTGCGGAAGGACGTTTCGGCCAGTGTCCAGCGTGCTGAAAGCTGCTCGCGAACGGTTTCCAGTGACATAAACTGGCCCGCGCGGCCGCTGTCATCAGCGCCGCTGTCGTCCATGATCGTCCCCATGGGCATGACCTCGATGAAGGTCAGGTCAAAGCCTTCATCCGCGCACCAGGCCACCATCGTTTCCAGCTCATCATCGTTGATGCCCTTGAGCGCGACCGTGTTGATCTTGATCGCCAGCCCGGCGCTCTTGGCAGCCTGCAGGCCTTCGAGCACCTGAGGCAGGCGTCCCCAGCGGGTGATATCGGCGAATTTCTGTGGTTTGAGCGTATCCAGCGACACGTTGATCCGGCGCACGCCAGCCCGGGCGAGGTCCGGCGCGAAGCGGCTGAGCTGGGAGCCGTTGGTGGTCAGGGTCAGCTCGTCGAGCGCGCCCGTCTCGAGATGGCGTCCGAGGCGCTCGATCAGCCACATGATGTTCTTGCGCACCAGCGGCTCGCCCCCGGTCAGGCGCAGCTTGCGCACGCCCTTGGCGACAAAGGCGCTGCACAGCCGGTCCATTTCCTCGAGCGTCAGCAAGTCCTGCTTGGGCAGGAACGTCATGTCTTCGGACATGCAATAGACGCAGCGGAAGTCACAGCGGTCCGTTACGGAAACGCGGACGTAGTCGACAGTGCGGCCAAAGGGGTCTCTCATGGACCTGATATTGGCGTCTTCGTGCCACAAAGAAAAGCGGTGCTGTGATCATAACCCGGGGAGCCGCTATGTCCGGCGCGGACGCCTCCACCGACAAAAGCTGTCGTAGTGTCGGGCCCAGCCTCTGCTATCGGGCGGCAGCGAGGCTGGCAGCGACGCCGATAACGACGCTGACGCCTGCGCCGACACCGACCGTGATAACGACACCAAGCTGGACCTTTCATCCCGATCATGCGCGCCTTTGAAAACCGATTTTTCCGCTTGGAACCCGTGAGGCCCGGGCTGTGGCTGCTGGTCGAGAAAACCGTGCGCTCGCTGGTACGTGCCAATGTCTGGGTGATCGAGGGCGAGGATGCGGTGCTGGTCGTAGACGGCGGCTGGGGGCTTGTTGACTGGCCCTTGGATGAGATCTTTGCTGATCTGGACCGGCCGCTGTGGTCCTTAACCACCCACGCGCACTGCGACCATATCGCTCAGGCGTTCCAGTTCACCGGACGCCGGTTCGGGCACGAGCTGTCGGATGCGGTGATGCGGGCGCCTGATCAGGAAAACACCAATGCCCAGCCTTGGACGCCATACTTGCAGATTTTGGCCGAAGGCTTCGAGGACCTTGGTTTCGTACCAGAGGACTACGGCACGGCCTTTCGTCCGGCGCCGCTGACTGATGTGCTGGCGCAGGGTGACACCATCGATCTCGGTGGGCGGCGGCTCGAGGTTCACGAGACGCCCGGGCATTCGTGGCACAGCCTGACGCTGTTCGAGGCCGAGCAGGGCTGGCTGTTCCCCGGTGACGTCATGATCGCCACCTATATTGTCGACATCCTGCCTGATTCTGACAAAACCGAAGTGCTGCGCACGCATCAACGCTTGCTTGAGCTCCCGTTTCAGTGGAGTTTCGGCGGACACGGCGCGCCGCTGGACCGGCGTAAGGCCGAGGGTATTATTGAGCGCTACGCCGAGCGCAAAGCTGAGGAAGGTTTGCGCGCCTAGGGTGCTTTCATCGCGGTGACGGCTCGACAATTGCAGACGGGGTTCCAGTTCAGGGCTGTGATCGGAACCGAGACGCTGTATCAGGCCGGCACGCCATCGAAAGCCAGCACGCAAGCGCCAATGACGACATGAGGGAGAGAAGCGCATGTCAGACTACGAGACTATCATCGCCAGCCGCGAGGGCCGGGTACAGGTCATCCAGCTCAACCGTCCCAAGGCGCTGAACGCGCTCAATGCCAAGCTGATCGCCGAAGTGCTGGAGGTTTGCCGGTCCGCGGATGCCGATGAGGGCGTTGGTTGCATCCTGATCAAGGGCTCAGAAAGGGCCTTTGCCGCTGGCGCGGACATCTCGGAGATGGCGGACAAGGACTATGACCACATCTACGGCGTCAACCCCTTTGGCGAATGGGATAAGATCGCGGCGACCCGGACGCCGATGATCGCCGCCGTGTCCGGCTTCGCGCTGGGCGGCGGCTGCGAGCTGGCGATGATGTGCGACATTATCATGGCGTCGACGACGGCCCGCTTTGGTCAGCCGGAAATCAAGCTGGGGATCATCCCCGGCGCTGGTGGCACGCAGCGGCTGACCCAGGCGGTGGGTAAGGCCAAGGCCATGGATCTGTGCCTGACCGGGCGGATGATGGACGCAGAAGAGGCTGAGCGCGCGGGGCTGGTTGCGCGGGTGCTGGAGCCCGAAGCGCTGGACGAGGAAGCGATGAAGGCAGCGGCCACGATAGCCGGTTACTCGAAACTCAGCACCATTGTCGCCAAGGATGCGGTGGGACGGGCGCAGGATATGGGCGTCACGGAGGGCGTCCAGGCTGAGCGTCGGCTGTTCGCGGGGTTGTTCGCGACTGAAGATCAGAAAGAAGGCATGGCTGCGTTCATGGAAAAGCGTCCTCCGGTGTGGAAGCGCGACCGCTGAGGCTTTGATCTCGGTTCTGTGGTGGCCAATGGGTGGCGCGCTCGGGCCTTGGCCGCTTCGCGGCCGTTGGCCCTCCCACGCGCATTTCAACGGACGCGCCGCGCTGCGCGCGCCACGAAGATTTAAGGTTCGCAAAGTNGATGCTGAGGTGAAAGACGGAGGCGAAGCCGACCGACCGCGCAGCGGGCGAATTGCGCGACGCTTGGCCCCGCCGCGCGAAGCGCGGTCGGGGAAAAGTCGGCGCAACCTTGCTTCAACGCAGAACTCCAACGCGTTGACAGCGAAGCGTTTTGAGCGAACGGGTATTGAGTGCGCCGCTCCTGGGTTTTGGGCTGACTTGNCGGGCCTTCCCTCCCTGCTCGACACACTCTCTGCCGCAGCCTAGGCTTCTCCCTGCCTCGCCAGTCCGCTGGCCAAAAAACTTGTGTAACACCCGGCCAGCTGGCCGGGCAAAGCCATGGAACAAGACAGCCCACCATGACCCAGCCGCTCCCGTCTGCTCTCAACGATCATTACCGCATCGTGGACGATCCATTCGTCCTGCACCATCGAATTGGCGGCGCGGGGCAGGGCCCGCTGACCGGGCTGCGGCTTGCGGTCAAGGATCTTTTCGACGTCGAGGGCCTGCCCACGGCTTGCGGAACGCTCGACTGGCCGGGCCGCAACCAGCCCGCTGCGCGAACGGCACNAACCGTGCAGGCGCTCCTCGATGCCGGTGCCAGCGTGGTCGGCAAGACCATCACTGACGAGCTGGCCTGTTCGCTCGTTGGAACCAATCTGCACTACGGCACCCCCCGCAACCCGATCACCCCAGACCGGGTTCCCGGCGGGTCGTCGAGCGGGTCTGCCGCCGCTGTCGCAGGTGGGCTGGCTGATCTGGGCCTGGGCACGGACACGGGCGGGTCGATCCGCATTCCCAGCCTCTACAATCGTTTGTTTGGGCTGCGGCCGACCCACGGACGCGTCAGCGTCGAGGGCTGTATGGAACTGTGCGCGCCCTTTGACACGGTCGGGCTGATGACCCGGGANGCAGACAGCCTTGCCGCTGGGATGGCTGTTCTCATGGGTGAAAACACGCCACCTGCGCGGGAGCCCGAGGCAGAAATCCTCATGGCCTCAAGCCTGTTTGCCGGGCTCGAGCCGCGCATGGCCGAGCTGGCGCAGGCGGCCATCGACCACTTCGGCGCCATGGGCGACCTGTCATCCCTGCCGACAGATTCCGTTCCGGCCCTTTCCACAGCCTGCTACGAGGCCTACGGCGTGCTGCAGGGGCGCCCGATCTGGCTGGCCCACGGCCCCTGGATCGAGCGCNACCGGCCTCGCCTTGCCCCCGAGATCGAGGCCCGCTTTCGCCTTGGTGGGACGCGCAGCGCCGAGGACGAGGCCCATCACCGACAGGCCGCTGAAGGCCACCTCCGGCCCATTTCCGAAGCGCTGGAAAGCGGCGCTTTCATCGTCATGCCCACCGGGCCAACGGCCGCGCCGAGCTTTGCCATGATGCAGGACGCCGGCGCTCTGGAAGAACGCGAGGCCGTGCGTCGTCAACTGCTCGGGCTGACGGCCATGGCGCCCATCCTCGGGGTGCCGCAAATCCATATTCCCATGCCCGATGAAGACGGCATTCCGCGCGGGGTGTCGGTCATGGGGCCGCGGGGCAGCGATCTAGCGCTGCTCGGTCTGGCACGCGCGTGGGCAGCAAAACTGCCCTAAGCCGCGCTAAACAGCGCTCAGCCCGCCGTCGATCGGCAAGGCTTGTCCGTTCATGAAGCTGTTCTCATCCGAACAGGCCCAGATCATCGCCTGCACAATCTCATCGACATCGGCAACCCGGCGCATGGGAACCCGGCTGGAGACCTTGGCATAGGCTTCTTCCTTGGGCAGGCCCAGATGCCCCACCACGCCATCCATGATCGGCGTGTCGGCAAAGGCCGGGCAGATAGCGTTCACCCGCAGGCCCTTNCGCGCATACTCGTCGGCCGCCGCGCGGGTCAGACCGACCACGGCGTGCTTGGCGGCGGCGTACGCGCCGAGGAAAGGCGCACCCAGGATGCCGGCCACCGAACTGGTGTTCAGGATCACGCCGGAACCCGCCTGCAGCATCACCGGGATCTGCGCCTTCATGCCATAGAAGACCCCGTAAGTGTTGACGCGCAGGGTGAGGTCAAACTCTTCGTGCGTGACCTCGTGCAGGGGCTTGTGCCCATGACCGCCCATGCCGGCGTTGTTGTAAGCGACATCGAGCCCGCCATAGGCCTCGACNCCGGCAGCAACCAGCGCCTGGCAGTCGGCCTCCTTGCTCACATCGCAGCGCAGCAGCGTCACCGGTCCCGTGCACAGCGCCTTGGTCGCCTCNAGCCCCGCTTCGTTGATATCTCCCAGCACCAGCCGGGCCCCCAAACCGCTGAGGCGTTCCGNCAGCCGCCGGCCAAAACCGCTGCCAGCACCTGTGATCAGAACTGATTTGTTCTCGTAGCCCATTTTCGTCTCTTTCGTGATCGATTAGCTATAGGGGTGGGTCGGGGGCCATTCCCCCGACTGAAAAAACAGAGGAAAGCCCGTGTCGCGCACTGCCTTACCCGAGCAACTAGCCGAAGGCTATAACCGTTTCGTCAACCACAGGGCGCCCGCTGAGCAAGCGCTNTATCAGCAACTCGGCCAGGGCCAGTCACCCCACACGCTGGTGCTGTCCTGCGCCGACAGTCGTGTTGACCCAGCGACGATTTTCGGGGCGGCGCCAGGCGAGTTGTTCGTCCTGCGCAACGTCGCCAACCTTGTCCCGTCCTTCGACCGCTACAGCGATAACAGCCAAGAAGGCAGCGAAGTCGGGGGGCAGGGNCCGCTGACCGCCACTGCCGCCGGGCTCGAGTTTGCCNTTGGTCACCTTCGGGTGAGCCGCATTCTGGTCATGGGCCACGCACNCTGCGGCGGGGTCGCGGCAGCGCTGCACCAGTGCNAGCATCCGGAGATCGCCCACGATAAGACCAGTGGNCGTTANTTCATCGACCGCTGGGTCGGGCAGATGACTGGCGATGGCCGCCAGGTGCTGGCCGATCATCCCGGGGCCGACGCCGATACGCTGCAGCAGCAACTGGAGTTCCGCAACGTGCGGCAATCCGTGGAGCGGCTGCGGTCCTACCCCTTCATCGCCAGCGCCGAAGCCGAGGGCCGCTTGAGCCTGCACGGCGGCTGGTTCTCGATTGCTGACGCTGCGCTGTGGTGGATGCTGGACGACGGCAGTTTCGCCGCCGTTGAGGCCTGAACCCAAAACCTGTAAGCCTGCCAGAGGGCAAAGGACGGTTTGACTGACTTCCGCATACAGCCCCTATAGCCTAGCGCTGCGGACAGTCATCAGAGAAAACAGGCAACCTAACCCAAACCCGAAAGCAGAACGTCATGGTAGAAAGCGTCGTAATCACCAGCGCAGCCCGCACCGCGATTGGTGCCTTCGGCGGCACGCTCAAAGACGTGTCAGCGATTGATCTGGGTACCATCGNTGCACGCGCGGCCATTGAGCGTTCAGGGCTGGACGGTGATGCCATCGGCCACAGCGTCATCGGCAACGTAATCCACGGTGAAGCACGGGATATGTATATCAGCCGGGTGATCTCGGTGAATGCCGGGGTTTCCCGCTTTGCGCCTGCGCTGACCGTCAACCGGCTCTGCGGGTCCGGGCTGCAGGCGATCGTCTCCGCCGCCCAGACCCTGATGCTTGGGGATTGTGATGCTGTGCTCGCCGGCGGTGCTGAGAGCATGTCCAACGGCGGCTATCTCATGCCGCGCCTGCGCTTTGGTGCGCGCATGGGTGAGACGGCCGTGGTCGATATGATGCAGGGCGCGCTCTACGACCCCTTCGGTCACGGGCTGATGGGCATCACCGCAGAGAACATCGCTGAGCGCTATGGCATCGACCGCGAAGCCCAGGATGCCTTCGCGCTGGAAAGCCAGCGCCGGGCCGCCGCCGCGATCGACGCAGGTCATTTTGAGGATCAGATCGTGCCGGTGCCGGTCAGCCAGCGCCGCGAAACCCTCGACTTTCTGGTCGACGAGCACCCGCGCGCTGTGACGGCTGAGAAGCTCGCGGGGATGCGGCCAGTTTTCAAGCAGAATGGCAGCGTCACGGCGGGCAACGCCTCGGGGATCAATGATGGCGCGGCCGCCCTGACATTGGTTGCCGAGAGTGCTGTCGGGCGCCTCGGCGTGAAACCACTGGCACGGATTATGGCCTACGGCCACGCCGCTGTGGAGCCTGACGAGATGGGCGTTGGCCCTGTTCCGGCGGTCCGGGTCGCCCTCAAGAGGGCGGGGATCAAGGCGTCAGATCTAAGCGTGATCGAAAGCAACGAAGCTTTCGCAGCTCAAGCATGCTATGTCTCGCGCGAGCTCGATCTGGATCCGGCCAAGGTCAACCCTAACGGCGGGGCCATTGCTCTAGGGCACCCGGTTGGTGCGACCGGCGCCATCCTTGCCACAAAGGCAATTTACGAGTTGCAGAGAGTGCAGGGGCGCTATGGCCTGATGACCATGTGCATCGGCGGTGGTCAGGGTATTGCCGTGGTGATTGAAAATATGCTCTAGGGAGCGGGTAAAACCCTCAATAGTGCTCCTAGGTTCGTGATCGAAAGTTATTATTTTGACGGAAAATACGCCAGCTCGGCCCGAGCTTCAGGCCTCGCCACTGACCCATAGCGACTACGACTTCCACGCACGGCCNGCGGCGTCGCTCCGCAATCTGGCGCTCGTTGCTTTACTCGGTGGCTTCATTCCGGATGAGCGCCTGCTCTATCCCAGCAGCGATGATGACCTCAGCGTGGTCGATATTGGCGCGGGGCCAGGTTTTGCAGCCAATGCCTTTGCCTTCATGTACCCCGGCGCTCACTTCAACAGCGTCGATCACAATCCGGAGCTAGCTGCATCGGCTGAAACCCTGAAGTCGTCCTTGGGCAACGAGAACGTCACCGTTCATCACGGCAGCCTCGATGATTTCAATCGGGCCCAGACCGGTAAGCAATGGGATGTCGCTCTCAGTCTGGATACTTACGGGCAGATGGTTTCNGAGGACCGCCCGGGTGTGTTTGACACCTTTGAGCAGGTGAAAGACGGTGGTCTGGTGCTCTTTACCTACAACTGTTCAGTCTTCAATACCCAGTTCGATCCTTTCCGCGAGTTCCTCAAGCTGTTCATCGACACTATGGGGCAGGAACCCATCGAACAGACAAAGGGTGCCATGCATCTAATGGATGAGCTGGTGGGTGAGCAGGCTGGCTATTTCTCTCAAAATCTGATCGCCGACCGCTTTCGCCGCTCGGCCCATGCGGGCGCGCGGAAGGTCTATCAGGAGTTCATGAACATCGAGTGGGAGCACTACTTCGCCCACGAGATTTTGCCTCTGTTCCTGCGTCGCGGATTCAAACTTTGCGGGGATGCCGCNCACCTTAACAACGCCAAGGCTCAGGCTTTGCCTGTGTCGATGGTCGAGCGCCTTAACCGCTACCCCAATCGCATCATCAGTGAGACTCTGTACGACTTTTCGGTCAACCGAAGCCATCGTTCGGACCTTTACATAAAGAATGCGGAGAAGGTCAGCAGCTCCGAAATTATTGATTTCTGGGCGGATGCCCGTCTGGTGCTGAGGGTTAAACACGAACAGCTGGAAATGAACCGAACCTTCCGCCTGAACGAAGACCTTCGGCTCAACCCGGCCAANTTCGGGCCGGTTTTCAGCGCGCTGGCCTCTGGCCCCGAAAAATTCGGCCAGCTNCGACGCTTCTTCCCCGACGGCCCTGAAGGTGATGCGGAGATGATCGACATTATCCGGATTGGTCACGCTCTGGGTTACCTCAACCTCTATTACGGTGAGGACGTGTTCGAGGATCACGATCAGTCGGTGTTAGACTTCGATGCGGGGCTGACGGCATGGATACGGGAGACCAAAGCACCGGCCTACCAGCTGTTCCTGCCCTATCTGGGTGAATTCCGCCCGGTTCCGCCAGGCCTCTATGCTTTGGCGGTCAGTGCCCGGGCTGGTGGCGAANACGACCTCGTCAACCGAGGAGCGGAGGTGCTGCGCGACATCATGCGCGTGCAGGCGCAGGCCGGGGTTATCGGTGCAGAGAACGCCATCGAAAACGCCGAGGAGATTATCGAAGGCTTTGTCGAGCGCTTCAATCGCGGGTTGCGTCCAATCCTCGACCGCGGTGGTTACTTCCGCGCCTGGTAGCCGGTTCCGGGTCTTCGAAGCCGAGGTGTGAAAGCGCGCGTTTGCAGCTTCCAGCTGGCCCGTCAGAAGTTAGCGGCGTGCGCGACNGCGAACGTGTCTTCGGGCTTGCGCATTCGCTCGCACAGCTCGGCAACACGAGAGAGTTCGTGGCGGNAGAAATAACCCGCCGACAAGACCTTACCCTCCACGTAGTCAGCGCTGAGCGCGCCATTGGATTTCGCAGCGGACACTATTTTGGCATGCATCCATGCCATCACCACTAAGCCGAAGGCATCGAGGTACAGTGTAGCCTGTGACAGCCCCTGTCGTGGCCCGCTCTGCTGGAACTCTGCCCCAAGGGCTGTTGTTGCGCCTGCCAGCTCCTGCATCGCGGCCTGCAGTTGTGCGGCGAGATCGGGGGAGAAGCCGCCCGCGATCGCTTGCTCCAGGTCGTTCTGGACCAAGGCTGAAANTGCTGCCAGCCCCCGGCCGCCATCCCGCATGACCTTGCGACCCAGCAGGTCGAGACCCTGAATGCCGTTGGTCCCCTCGTGGATCGGATTGAGGCGGTTATCGCGATAGATCTGCTCGACCTGAAAGTCCCGCGTGTAGCCGTAGCCGCCGTGGATCTGTATNGCCTCGTGATTGGCACGAAGAGTGGCGTCGCTGATCCAGCCTTTGATCACAGGGGTAAGCAGGTCGAGGATTTGGTGTGTCCGCGCCCGTTGATCGGGGTCGGCGTCGTATTTCTCCACGTCTACCAGACGGGCGGCGNAGAAGCACAGCGCCAGCGCAGGTTCGCACAGCGACTTCTGCANCATCAGCATGCGCCGCACGTCGGCGTGCTCGATGATCATTACTGGCTTGGATGTGGGATCACGCTCGTCAGCGTGACGGCCCTGCGGGCGTTCCCCGGCGTAGCGCAGACTTTCTGCATAGCCCGCCAGCCCCAGACAGGCCGAGCTGAGGCCGACACCAATCCGCGCCTCGTTCATCATGTGGAACATATAGGCCAGTCCGTGACCCGCTTCACCGATCAGCTCGCCTTCACAACTATCGTCCTCACCGAAAGCNAGGATGGTGTTGGTGGTGCCGCGGTAGCCCATTTTATGGTTCAGGCTGACCAGCCGCACGTCATTGGAAGAGCCGATCTCTCCTGCGGTATCAGTGCGTCGCTTGGGCACGATGAAGATCGAAATGCCCTTGGTGCCTGTCTGTGCGCCTTCGATGCGGGCGAGCACGAGGTGGACGATGTTTTCGCTGAGTTCGTGATCGCCTGCAGAAATCCACATCTTCTGACCGCGCAGCTTGTAGTGCCCGGGTTTATCCGAGATTGGGGTTGCAGTCGTGCGAATATCGGCGAGGCCCGAGCCCGCGTGCGGCTCCGAAAGGCACATGGTGCCAAAGAACCTGCCCTCTAGCATAGAAGGCAGCCAGCGGTCCTTTTGCTCGGGGGATGCATGCGCTTTGATCAGGTTGGCCGCACCGACCGTTAGGAAGGGGTAGCCTGAGGTCGCGATGTTCGTGGCCTGGAAAAACGCTGAAGCCCCTTGCGCCACAGCCCACGGGAGGGCCAGCCCCCCGTCTTCCTCGTCGTGGTGGGCGGCGAAAAAGCCAGCTTCGCGGTAGGCATCCATGGCCTCGGCGACCTCCGGGATCAGCTCGACTACGCCATTGACCACACGGGGTTCATTCAGATCGCCCTTGCGATTGTGCGGGGCAAAATAGTCGTCGGCGATCTTGCGCGCGGTTTCCAGCACCGCTTCGTAGNTCTCCCGGTTGTGCGATTCAAAGCGCGGTAAGGTAGAGAGGTCTTCCACGCCCACCACGTCAAAGAGGGCGAAGGCGACTTCGCGTGCCATGAGGTCGGAGATCTGCACGGTTGAGGATCCTTATTCTGTCATATCGTGGCACGCAAAGTTCACACGCCCGGACTGTAGCGAGGCAAGGGCAGGGTGCAACGGTAAACTGGTGGACCGTAATCTTTGCCGCAGATCCGATTATGGTGACCATCTGCAACGCAGAAGANACGCATGAAACGAATTTACAAAAAGTTATTCAATTTTGTTTGGTGGTGTTTGAGTCTGGGCGATAAGTGCCGTGATATATCTGCGCCCGATCGACCGAACGTCGGGCGGTGCGGATCACATACTTTGATGCATTGAGGAATATAGCATGGCGAATAACGCACTCCGTCTTGGTTTCGTGGCCTTGGGTTTCGTGTTGTCGGCTGGAACCGCCCTTGCCCATCCAAGCCCTTCAGCAACAAAGCCAATCGTTTATGCCAAGAGCCCCATTGTGGTTGCCACGCCCGCTGCCAGCGGCCATGTCCATNCGCATAGCCACGGCTGGGGGCGCANCCATGTNCATGCTCACGGCCCGGCCCATCATCCGGTTGCTGCGCCCGTCGTTGCCCGTCCCTACGACTGTGTTTGCGCGCGTAGCGCATCGGGTGAAAAGGTCCCAGTCTACTTGACCGCCAGCCGGTGGCATGGCCCTGCCAAGGCCTATGTCGGGGGTGGAAAGCGTCTCATCGACGTCACTGGCTACCATCAGGGACACTGGCGGGTCGGCTACTACCCCGAGGGTGAAGACGGCATCCAGTACGGATGGGTTCGGGAAAGTGATTTGGTCTGCAAGGAATACGGCGGCGGCTCTGCTGCTGTCACGGTTCCNTTACGCGCGCATGAGCCAGAAGTGATCGAGGCTCCCCTTTATCTCAAGTAGCAGCGTTTTGGGCAGGGCTGAGTTTAACCGCATCAGCTCTGCCCCGCTGATACTAACACGCGCGCCAAATCAGGCTGGCAGTAGGCCAGATGCGGGCCCTGAGAATTCCTCTCAGCGTCGTGATTTACCCTGCACCAAAGTGTTGAAAACTCCTGTTCTGCGTGGTCTAACAGGNNGGTTTGCTGATGCAATTCCTCGGGGAAAGTTTTTCAATGTCTGCCTATGTATTTACTTCGGANTCCGTCTCCGAAGGTCATCCGGATAAGGTCTGTGATCAGGTTTCCGATGCGGTTGTCGATTTGTTTCTGTCGCGCAATCCGGAAGCGCGGGTCGGGGTCGAAACCCTGACCACCACCAACCGGGTGGTACTGGCCGGTGAGGTCCGAGGCGATGTCAGCAANGACGAGATGATCGNGGCGGCACGGGATGTGATCAAGCGCATCGGTTATGAGCAGGATGGCTTCCACTGGCAGAACGCGGCCGTTGATTGCTACGTTCATGGCCAGTCCGCGGATATCGCCCAGGGTGTTGACGAGGGCGAAGGCCTGTTCACCGAAGAGGGCGCGGGTGACCAGGGGATCATGTTTGGCTATGCCTGTAACGAGACCCCGACGCTGATGCCAGCACCAATCCAATACGCCCACGAAATTTTGCAGCGGCTTTCTGCGCTGCGAAAGGGCGGTGAAGACCGCCTCGGTCCCGATGCCAAATCGCAGGTGACGCTGGTTTACGAAAACGGCGTNCCTGTGGCGACGACCAACGTGGTGGTCTCGACCCAGCANAGCGCTTCTGCGACGCAGGATCAGGTGCGGGACATTGTCCGNGGCGTGGTCTCTGACGTGCTGCCCGNGGGCTGGATGCCGGGCGAAGACAGCTTTTACTGCAACCCGACCGGACAGTTCATCATCGGCGGCCCCGATGGCGATGCCGGCCTGACCGGGCGCAAGATCATCGTCGATACCTACGGCGGTGCGGCGCCCCACGGCGGTGGTGCCTTTTCCGGCAAGGACCCGACCAAGGTCGACCGTTCGGCGGCCTACGCCGCGCGCTATCTGGCCAAGAACGTGGTCGCAGCCGGGCTGGCCGAACGCTGCACGATCCAGCTGTCCTACGCGATCGGCGTAGCAAAGCCGCTGTCGATCTTTGTGAACACCGACGGAACCGGCACGGTCGATGACAGCCGCATCGGTGAGGTCGTAGGCCAAGTCATGGATCTGCGCCCTAAGGGCATTCGAACCCACCTCGGCCTGAACCGGCCGATCTACGAGCGCACCGCGGCCTACGGGCATTTTGGCCGAACCCCTGACGAAGATGGCGGATTCTCGTGGGAGCGCACCGACCTGATCGAAGCGATCAAGGCTGAGCTATCCTGATGCTAGACCGCGGTATGCCGGAGACGGCGCGCTACGACGTTACGTCGATGGGCAACGCCATCGTTGACGTGCTGTGGCAGGCACCGGAGAGCGCCATCGCTGAATATAGCCTCAATCGGGGCAGTATGACGCTGATCGACGAAGACCGAGCGGAGTTCCTGACCAGTGTCATGGGTGATGAAAGGCTGATGGAGTCCGGCGGGTCGGCCGGCAATACAGCCGTGGGCATCGCAGCGCTGGGTGGGCGTTCAGCCTACGTTGGCAAGGTCAAAGATGACGAGCTGGGCCGAGCCTTCCAGTCCAGCCTGACCCAGACCGGAACGCTGTTTGAAACCCCGTTCAGCACGGAAGGGCCTGCGACCGCGCGCTGTCTGATTTTCGTGACACCTGACGGTCAGCGAACCATGAATACATTTCTGGGCGCCAGCACCCGCCTGGCGCCACGCGACATTAATGCCGACGTGATTGGTGGCTCTGCAGTCACCTATATGGAAGGCTATCTCTGGGACCAGCCCGAGGCCAAGGACGCCTTCCGCCTCGCTATTGAGGTTGCCCATGCTCAGGGTCGCCTGACTTCGCTGTCGCTCTCCGACCCCTTTTGCGTTGATCGCTGGCGCGACGAATTTGTCGACATGATCGACGCTGGCATGATCGACATTATCTTCGCCAATCAGGACGAACTCAAAAGCCTGTATCAGACCGAAGACCTTGCCCAGGCGCGTTTGCGGGGGCTGGCTGCCAACGTCAAGCTGATCGCGCTGACCAAGGGCTACGAGGGGTCAGAACTTCTGGTACCGGGGGAGAGTGCCATTGACGTTCCAGTGGTCGAAGTGGTCAAGCGGGTCGATACTACGGGCGCTGGAGATTTGTATGCGGCCGGTTTCCTGCATGGTTTCACGCAAGGCGAAGCGCTCGAGACTTGTGGTCTCTGGGGCGCGCGGGCCGCAGCGGCTGTGATCCAGCGGGTGGGCGCGCGTCTGACTGCAGCTGAACTCGCCGCGGTAACAGCCGCATAATATTGTCTAAAAATCTCCGATTTTTCTATTTTTTTGGGTTGGTCGTGCTATAACAAGCCGCTCGCATAAGGCTGCGACCATGGGTCGGAAACAGCCTGTGCACTTGGGGCGAAGCTCTCGGTCCGGCCTGATTTGAGCCGGAAACCCTGCGTCTTCGCCGGTACTTAGCGGAGTGTTACATGCCTGGCTCAATCATCGCTCGACTGTCCCGGATCGGGGCGGCTGGCGCCTTGGTGCTTATGTCTGTGTTTACTGGTGGCAGTGCGGGGGGGCAGGGAACCTCCGGGCTCAGCGATGATGTTCCGGTCGCCCTGATCCTCGATGCCTCGCGCTCGATGCTGGACGAGGTCGAAGGCCGCCGCCGCATGGATGTGGCCCGCGATGCCATGCTGCAGATTGCGCCCGGTCCGCTGACCCAGCGCCGCGCCTCACTTGTCAGCTTTGGCAACGACCGGGTCAACGAGTGCGATAACATTCCGATAATCCACCCCTTCGGCAGCGACGATGTCCGCAGCACGCTCGACGCCATTCAGGCGCTGGAGCCGGCCGAGCCGGGTGAGGGGGAAGAGTCGCTGTTCGGCTCCCCGCTTTACCGCGCGCTTGAAGTGGCGATGGATACCTTGCCCGCCGAGGCTGAAGAGGCATCGATCGTCATGGTCACCGACGGCATTGACGCCTGTGACCGAAATATCTGTGAGCTCGTGCCAACGCTGCAGGACCGCGGTATCACCGTCGATATCCTTGCCATCGACGTGGACCCTGTCCTGCTGGGGCAGCTCGCCTGTGTGCCGGCGGGAACCGGCGGTGCGTTACTGCCCTCCGACAACCTGACTTCCATCAGCTCCTACGTCAGCCTGCTGTCCCGGGCGGCGCAGGGGGAAAGCGTCGACCTGCAGCCCTACATCGACGACGCTGAGCGCCTGCGCGCTGAGCTGAGCACCATGCGTGAGGAGCGTGACGCGCTGGATCGCTTGGGCCAGTCGCTGGATGCTGATCTGCTCCGGGTGTTTGGGGAGCTGGACGAAGCCCGTATCCGGGTTAGAAGCCTCGAAGCCGTTCTCGCCAACGCCGAAGACCAGAATGCGGAGCAGGTAAACGGTCTGGAGGCCCAGATCGCTGATGCGCAGGCGAGGATAGCCGCGTTGCAGGATCGCATTCTTGCACTTGATGCAGCCGTAACGCGTTGCGATCAGGAAAAGGCTGCGTTGGAACAGCAGCTTACGCTTGCACTTGGCCGCATTGCCGAACTTGAGTCGCTGGAACCCGTTGAAGTTGTCAAGGAAGTTACGGTCATTCAGGTTGAAGCGGACCCAAAGGTTGTTGCGGACTTGGAAACTGCAAAACAAGCTCTTGCCGCTCTGGGGTGCCCCTTTGAATCGCTCGACGCCTGCGAGCCGACAAACCAAGATCGTGAAGTTGCTCTGCTTGCGGAGATCGACGCATTGCGTGACGATGACCGGGTCAGACAGGGCGCGCTTGAAACGATTGCCAACGAACGCGACCGAATCGAGGCTGGTTGGGAGCAGTCAGAAAAGCGACTACAGCGAATGATCGACGGCCTCGCGCTGACCGCGACTGCCTATGAGACAGCCTTAAACGACGACTTTAACTGGCAGGGGCAGGTTGCCAGCCATGAGGCTGCCGGCCGCGGAATGGCCAGCGTGCGTGCCAACCGCCAACTGATGGCTCTCGTCTCCCGCAGGCAGCAGGTTCAGATCATAGAAGCCGATACGTCCGGCTTGAAGGAGCAGGTGGACAGCCTGACTGCGCAGCGCGATGCGATGGAGGGACGACTGGCTGAGATACTCGATGAACGCAATGGGTTCCGCGCCAGCCTCGCCGCCATGACCGACGAGCGCGATACCATGCAGAGCGAACGCGATGGCCTTGCCCGACGGGTTGAACAGTTGACCCAGCGTGCGGCGCTGTTCGTCGACGAACGCGACGCTGCCGTTGAACTCTCTGAGGAGCGACTTGGAGAGATCCTGCGTCTGACGGAAGTGATGCAAACCCTGAATGGCGAGCTGAGTGACACGGTGGCTTCCTTCAATGAAGCCGAGGCCGCCCGCGCTTCGCTTGCGCTCGAAAACCAAGGGCTGAACCAGCAGATCGAGGCAGATGCGGATCAGAAACAGGCGTTGAATGACGAAATCGAAGCCCTTCGCTCGGCCCTTGCAGCGGTGCAGGCTGAGCGTGATGAGGCGCGAGCCGACCGGGTTCATCTGCTGGAAGAGGTGTCCCGGCTGGATATCACCGTGGAGACTGTGCTGTCCAAGAACGTGACGCTTCAAACCCAAATCGATGCAGCGCTGCAGCAAGCAGAGGTTGATCGGTCCCAGGCCGAACAGGCAATCGCTGACAAAGACGCAGCGCTAGAACAGTGGGACAGGGTGAAGCTCGAGCTTTCGACGGCCCAAGAACAGCACAAAATACTGACTGAGAAAGTCGATGGCCTCCTCACCAGTCTCGAGCAGCGTGATGCGCAAATCGCTGCTTCTGGCGAAACGAATAGAGATCTGGACCAGGAGAACCGCTCGCTAATGGCCTTTGTCGATGGCTTGGAGGGTGAGCTCAACGACCGTGAGGTCGCGCTACGGGAGAGTGAGCGCCAGCTCGAGGAAACGCGCGCTTCGTTGGCACGCGTGACCGATCAGTCGGCCGCGAACCAGGCCTTCTTTGACCTTTTTGTCGGTAAGTGTACCGCGTTAATGGGCTGGGAAGGTGGAGCGGAGGAAGACGTCGACCGCCAGACGCTTGCCTATGAGTGTGCAGCGGCCTTTGAGAGCGCGCGGCGATGGCGGGCGGATCTGACTGAAATGGTGGATTTACGAGACCGGAGCCTGCAGGCCTGTGAAGCGCGGCAGGCAGCGCTCGAAGCGCAGTCCTGCGCACTGTTGCCGTCAGACGATTGATCCGGAAAAGAAGGCGAGGGCGGTTAAGCGGCGGGATGGGCAAGTTTAACCAGCCCTCGCGAGTTGCGGCTTGTAAGTGCTAAACGATTGCCGCCTTGTTGACCGCAGCCGCGGAGGCTGTTGGTCGTTTTTGGCTCCACGCCAGCACCACGCTCTTGGCTGCAATGCCCGTGCAAACGCGCTAAGCAACTGATCGGATGCGTATTTCTCAGGTGTTGGGCCAGTGGCTCCTTTGCTTATGCGTCACGCCTTCCGTTCCGCAATTTTAAAACGCACAGCGTGCCGGCTTATGCGATGGCCGGTTGCGTAGGTCGGCGCTATTCGGCTGTGTCATCGGGGCGGACGCTTCCAACGTTGGCGTCAACCTGCGCCTTAAGGGTTTCGATTTCATCCAGCAGCGCAGCCCGTTCGCTGTCCCAGCCTTCCTGCCGGACGTTCAGGTGGCGGGAGAAGATATTGAGCGTCGCCTGCGCAAGATTGGAATCGTCGTGCGGTGCGGCCTGAAACAGCACGACGTCATCCCCGCCCAGACGGAGAACCGGCCCGATCTGGCACGAGGCGGTCAGGGATCGCGTGCTGCATGCGGCGGGGAAGGTTGCCTCGAACCGGCTCAGCGTTGGGCCGTGCGGGGGCAGGCCGTTGCTCAGGCTGCGGATAGACACCGCTTTTGACAGGCCATGCTCAGCGAGTATCCGCTGCAATGCCGGGTTGGACCACACCAGCGCGTGGCTTTCCAGTGCGCACAGCCCGACCGGCGCGATCATCGCATCGAGCAAGGCGATCAGACCATCGCCGCGAGGGGTTTCGGACGCNGCCGGTGCCATGGCTGATCAGGTTCCGGTCGCGCCAGCNGTCGGATCGACAATCACCGAGCGGACGGANTCGACCGCATCGAGCAGCACGGCCTTGTCGTTTGCGCTGAGGCCATGGCTATCGAGGGTCTGGTCGAGGATCACAGCCAGCTCATCAAAGTGCGTCTGCTGGACCCGCAGATGGCGGTGCGCCCGCCGCAGGGCTTCGACGTCGAGGTCGTAGGGCCCGCCCATAACAGCGCCGACCGTCTGGATCTGATGCTCGATCAGGCCCTCCATATTCACGCCGTCGAAGTAGGGCGCAAGGGCTTTTGAAACCAGCAGACGGTCATAGAAATCGCGGACCGTTTGAGCGACAAAGCTATAGCCGCCATATCGGTTCCAGATAGTCTCTTGCATGGGTTCCCATCCTGTCTGCCTTGGTTACACTGTTGGTGGCTTGCATAATTGGCGCCAATCGTTCTTAGGGCCATCTTGCCCTCAGGTAGTGTATAAAGTGAAGGTTTGCAGCTCTTTGCGACCTGTAGGTGGTAGGCCCTTGCGAGCCATTTCTTAGGGCAAAGCCCTAAACTTACCAATTTGACGAAAACTCGTCATTTAGACGGTCAATTTGACGGAAGGCAGGGATCGTGGACCCCAGAATTTTCAAAGCTTACGACGTGCGTGGAATTGTCCCAGAGCAGCTGAACCCGGCCGTTGCAGCGCGGATCGCAGGTGGAGTGAAGAATGCGACCGGCGGGCAGACCTTTGTTGTTGGGCACGATGTGAGGTTGCATAGCCGTGGGTTGGTCGAAGCAATGATCGAAGCCTTGGTCAGCGCTGGTGCTGATGTGATTGATCTGGGTTTGTGCGGGACGGAAGAGGTTTACTTCTGGACAGGGTACGAGAACGCAGATGGCGGTCTGATGGTCACGGCCAGCCATAATCCGGCTGAGTACAATGGCGTTAAATTTGTTGGTAAGGCGGCTGCGCCACTGAGCCAGGACGGTATGGATGCTGTGCGGGACTGGGCAGCCTCCGAGGCGCCTTTGCCGGTGTCTGCGAACAAAGGGCAGGTGCGCAGTCCACAGCGTCCTACGGCTTACATCGACCGGCTGATGGACTTTGCTAGTCTTGAAGGCATTCGACCCCTTCACGTTGTGCTCAACGCGGGAAACGGCTGCGCCGGTCCGGTGATTGAGGCACTGGCTGAGCGAATGCCATCGCAGGTGCGGCTGAGCCTCATGCACGGCGAGCCGGACGGGACCTTTCCCAATGGGATTCCCAACCCACTGCTCCCCGATCGGCGGCAGGCAACCACCGACGCGGTGCGGGAGCTGGGCGCCGATTTCGGGGTCGCCTTCGACGGCGACTTCGACCGCTGCTTCTTCTTCGACGGCGAAGGCCGGTTCGTGGAGGGATACTACATCGTCGGGCTGCTGGCGCAGGCCATCCTCGGCCGCTCGGCACCCGGGACGCCGATCGTCTACGACAACCGCATGACGTGGGCGACCGAGGCTGCTATCGCCGCCGCCGGTGGCCGGGCGGTGGTGTCGCGCACCGGGCACGTGTTCCTGAAGCGGGCGCTGCGCGAGCACGGCGCGGCCTATGGCGGGGAGATGAGCGCCCACCACTACTTTCACGCGTTTTACAGCTGCGACAGCGGCATGATCCCCTGGTTGCTGATCGCACAGCTGGTGGGCGAGGGCGACCGGTCGCTGTCCGAGCACGTCGCATCGGCGCAGGCTGCCTTTCCCTGTTCGGGCGAGATCAACTTTCGGCTCGATAACACCGCGGTTGCGCTCGCGCGGGTCGAAGCCGCCTTTGCTGGAACGGGTCAGCGGGAGGATATCGACGGGGTCAGTTACAGCTTTGCTGACTGGCGGTTCAATGTCCGTCTGTCCAACACCGAGCCACTTTTGCGCCTCAACGTCGAAACCCGAGGCGACCCGGCGCTGCTATCGGAAAAGACCGACGAACTGCGGGCGCTGATCGAGGGAGTTTAGTCGCCTGCTGCTGGGGCTTTGCCGGCCTTCTCGGCGGCTTTCACGGCGTTCCAGGCGGCGTGTAGTTCGTCGATATGGCGGTCGTCCCAGTGGAATTCCAGCGCCCGTTCGACCGCATTGAAGCGGCGGGTGAACTTGGCGTTGGCCCGGTGCAAGGCGTTTTCCGGGTCTATATTGAGCCGCCGAGCCACGGCCGCGGCGACGAACAGCAGATCACCGACTTCCAGCTCCAGCGCGTCGCGGTCCGGCGGGCTGCGCTCAGCCTCTTCCTTCACCTCCGCCAGCTCCTCATCCACCTTGCCGTAGATTTCGTGCATTTCCGGGTGGTCGAAGCCGACCCGCGCTGCCTTGCGCTGGATCTTGTCGGTCGCGAGCAGGGCTGGGAAGATGATGGGAATATCCTGCAGCGTCGCGCGGGGGTCGACGTCCGGGCTGGTGAGGCCGGCAGCGGCCTTGGCGGTCTGCTTGGCGTGCTTTTCTTCGGTCTTGATCCGGTCCCAGTCGGCCTTCTGCGCAGCCTCGTCGGGATAGGCCGTGTCTTCAAAGACGTGCGGGGGACGGTGCACCATCTTGTCGGCGATGCCGTGGGCGACGTCGTCGAAGTCGAACAGCCCGGCTTCCTGCGCTATCTGCGCGTGAAACACCACCTGCAGCAGCAAGTCGCCCAGCTCCTCCTTCAGATCGACCCAGTCGTCGCGTTCGATAGCGTCGGCAACTTCGTAGGCTTCCTCGACCGTGTAGGGGGCGATGGTGGCAAAGGTCTGCTTTACGTCCCAGGGGCAGCCGCCGTCAGGGTCGCGCAGTTGCTTCATCACGCTGAGGATCCGCGCCAGACCGTTGCCAGCCTGCGGGGTGGGGATGTCGTGCTTCATGGCGCGGGCTGTTCCTGCTTCCGGATCAATAATGGTGGAGGGCGTCTCACGGGAGGGCCAGGGGGCTGGTGATTGCGGGTGTCAGTCACTGCCAGCGTACGTCCTGCCGGGTAAGTTCAGCCTGAACCGCTGTCATATCAGGTTGCTCCATGGCGGTGCCCGCCTTGACCGACAGCGCCGCGGCGATGCCCGCGCCCTGTCCGCTGACCGCGCAGCAGGCCATGTTGCGCGTGGCAGCGTGGGCAACCTTGTCACCCCCGGTCGAGCGACCGACAACCAGCAGGTTTTCGATGCCCTTGGGCACCAAGGAGCGGAAGGGTACGTGCATATACCGCCCCGTGGTGGGCAAGATCAGGATACCGTAGCCGTCGATGAATTCGGGGTAGATGCCAACGCTGTCTTCGAACCGGCCCTGCTCTCGCACGTCGGTTTCAGTCATGTTGTAGATCGCATCGATTTTTCGGGTGTCGCGGATGCCGATGCTCATGCCGAAGTTGCGCAGGCGCACGCCTTCGCAGCCCGGCGTGTAGGCGCGCAGCGCGTCGATGGCGAGCATGGCCTGCCGCCGCCCCTCGATCTCGAATTCGGTCAGGCTGTCCGGGTCGGTGCCGTCGACTCCGGCAAGGTGGACAAGGTTCATGTAGGTGAGCTCGCCGCTGTCGTGCACGGCGCCCCAGGTCCCGGCGATGGTATCCAGATCGGCGGGGATCAGGCCTTCGGCCCGCGCCTGATCGAAGGGCTTGCCCAGATAGGGCGAGTACATCTCGTCTTCCTTGCCCGAGGTCTCGATCTGCCATTCACCGCTGGACCAGCTGGCGTAGGTCGAGGGGTTTTCGCGGATGCCGTCGAGGAAAGCCGCCTTGTTGACCCCGGCGAGGTGGAACATGACCGAGGCTGCCTGCAACTCCTCGCGCGGTGTCGACTTCATGGGCGCCCCGGCGCGGAAGGCAACGTCGGCGTCACCGGTGGCGTCGATCACCCGCTCGGCGAGGATGGCTTCGCGGCCGGCCTTGCTTTCAACGATCACCCCAGTGACGCGCGGTCCCTCCATGATCGGAGCGACAAAGGCCCGGTGCAGCATGGGGTGGATGCCGGCTTCGAGCACCAGTTTGTCGGCGACCAGCTTGAAGCCCTCGGAGTCCAGTTCGTAGGACAGGGACTGGCTTTCGGGGACAGCGGCGCCTTCGGCCTTGGCGCGCTGTTCAAACTCCCAGCCCAGACCGCCAGCCTCGACGGTCTGCTCGTGACGGTACCAGGCAAAGCCCTCGACCCCGACCACGGTGATATTGCCGCCAAAGCAGCCGAAGCGTTCGAGCAGAGTGACCTCTACCCCTGCGCGCGCGGCGGCCAAAGCGGCGGCTAGTCCCCCCGGACCGGAGCCGACCACGAGGACGTCTGTTTTGTGCACGATCGGGGTTTGGCGGGCGGGTTCGGTGATGCTGGGCATGGCTGCAAGTCGCTGTTTCACTGTGGGGTGAAGACTGACACTGCCGCAGGCGGATTTAAAGTCAAAAAGGGCAGCCCAGAGGCCCGACAGCGCTCATTCAGCCCTCATTCGGGCCTAGGTGCAGCCGTGCTGTCCCGCACCACCAGAGTGACGTCGAGTTGCGGGTGAAGACCTTCCCGGTGGCTCTCGCCGTTGATGCGGTCGAGTAGCATGCGGGCCGACATCCGTCCCAACTCCAGCCGCGGCTGAGAAATCGTGGTCAGCGCCGGAACAAAGAACCCGGAGACTTCAATATCATCAAAGCCGATGACGGAGACGTCTTCCGGCACCCGGAACCCCTGCCGCGAGAGTTGGGAGATGAAGCCGAAGGCCTGCTGGTCGCTGGCGCAGAACATGGCCGTCGGACGGTCGTCCATGGTCCGCCAGATTTCAGCAGCCAGCTTTCCGGCTTCGAGGTTGAAGTCGCCGGGCAGGATGAAGTCCTCGCGCACGGGCAGACCGATCGAATTCAGCCCAGCGCGAAAGCCCTGCAGCCGGGTGGTGGTCAGAATGTTGCCGCGGGGGCCAGTGATGTGCCCGATCTTGGTGTGGCCAAGGTCCGCGAGGTGGCGGACCGCCTTCTCCGCGCCGCCGGTGTTATCGACAGTGACTGAGGGGGCAGGGAGGTCTTCCGGATATTCACAGGCGGATACGACGGGCACTTGCGACAGGCTCGTCACGCGGTTGCGCAGGCGGCCGAGGTCTATCTGGCCATCGAGCACGACGAATCCATCCACCCGGGCTGCAGCGAGCAGACTGGCGTGGTCGAAGGCCCCCTGTCCGGTCATGGAGCTCTCGGTGACCAGCATGCCAAAGCCATTGGGCCCGGCGATCTGCTCGATACCTGCAATGATCGACGAGAAAAACGGGTTGGACAGGTCCGGTGCGATCACGCCGATGGCGTTAGCCCGTTGCTGGCGCAGGTTGCGGGCTGCTTCATTGACCACATAGCCGGTCCTTTCGACCGCCTCGAGCACCTGCCTCCGCGCCTTTTCACTGACCCGCTCCGGGTAACTCAGGGCGCGGCTGACCGTCGCTGTCGATACGCCGGCGACGCGGGCAACATCCTGGATGGTGGGGACTTCAGTTTTCATGGTAACGGTTCTTATCGAGAATGGATTTCGTGCACAAATAATGACCATTGATACCTTGTGCACAGTTTGACGCTTGACTCTCGTATTCATATTCCTGCAAACAGCGGTGCAATCGTTTACATATAGGCTGCGTTGGGAGTGTAATCCTTTTCATTACCCTCTGCTAGGTATTGTAATCGATTGCAGGGCTTTGGAGGGCCCGATTTGTTCACGGGAAAGCTTGTCTTTCCAAGGGAGGAATACCTCATGATGAAACTTAAGTCGGCTGCAGTCGCAGCTGCTGCCCTCGTTGCGTCTGTTGGCGTTGCCGGGGCGGAAAAGATGGAAGTCACCCACTGGTGGACTTCTGGTGGTGAAGCTGCGGCCGTGTCCGTATTCGCCGACGCAGTAAATGCTTCCGGCCACGAGTGGGAAGATGCGGCAATCGCTGGCGGTGATAACGCCCGTGCTGTCATTCTTTCACGGATTGCCGGTGGCGACCCAATGGCAGCGACGCAGCTGAACACTGGTCGTGACGCGGAAGATCTGGTTCAGGCAGGCCTGATGACTGATCTGACCGACCTCGCAGAAGCTGAGGGTTGGGCTGACTTCATTCGCCCATCCAAGTTGCTCGATTCCTGTACCTACGAAGGCCGCATCTACTGCGTGCCGGTTAACATTCACTCTTTCCAGTGGATGTGGCTGAGCCGCGATGCCTACGGAACTGCTGGCGTTGATGTCCCAACCAACTGGGACGAGTTCGTCGCTGCAGCACCTGCGCTTCGTGATGCTGGTCTGACTCCTCTGGCCGTTGGCGGCCAGGCTTGGCAGATCGGTGGCATGTCCGGCGTATTCCAGGTTGCTCTGGGTGGTGTCGATCTGTACCGCGCCATTAACGCAAACAAGTCCGCTGAA
>PAGB01000026.1 GCA_002711265.1 Rhodospirillaceae bacterium | reverse complement strand
GACTGATGATAGTGCGAAGACTGCTCGGTCTCACGAATGATGCGGTCCATCATGGCCACCGCTTCGCGCGGGTACTGCCCCGCCGCGCTCTCCGCCGACAGCATTACCGCGTCAGCCCCGTCGTAGACTGCGCGCGCTACATCGGCCGATTCAGCGCGCGTGGGCACGGGGTTGGTGATCATGGATTCGAGCATCTGCGTCGCGACCACCACCGGCTTACCCACCCGGCGGCAAGCGGTGACGATCTTGCGCTGGATCGGCGGCACGTCTTCGGGCTGCATCTCAACCCCCAGATCACCGCGTGCGACCATCATGCCGTCGGCGAGCATGACCAGCTCGTCGAGGTGGTGGATGGCCGACGGCTTCTCCATCTTGACCATGAGTTGCGCCCGGTCGCCGACGATGCGCCGGGCTTCGATCACGTCGCTGGGTTGCTGCACGAACGAGAGCGCCACCCAGTCGACCCCGAGATCGAGCGCAAACTTCAGGTCTGCACGGTCTTTTTCTGTGAGGGCTGACAGCGGCAGGACCGCATCGGGGACGTTGACGCCCTTGCGATCCGACAGCTTGCGCCCGGCCTCGATCCGGCAGTCTGCCTCACCATCGCGAACCTCGATGATCCGCAGCCGGACCTTGCCGTCATCAACCAGAAGGCGCCCGCCGACCTGCATGGCGGCGAAAATCTCCGGGTGCGGCAGCGTCACCCGCTCCTTGCAGCCCTCGATTTTATCGAGGACCAGCGTGATGATGTCACCCGGCTCAACCTCCACGGCGCCGTCGCGGAAGGTGCCGAGCCGCAGCTTGGGCCCCTGAATGTCGGCAAGGACGCAGGTCGAACGGCCGAACTTTGCCTCCATGACCCGGATCCGCTCATAGGAGAGCTGGTGGTCTTCGTGCGCGCCGTGGGAGAAATTCAAGCGAAAGACATCGGCCCCCTGCTGGAAAAGCGCCTCGAGTACCGCGCTCTCGCGGCTGGCCGGTCCGATGGTGGTAACGATCTTTGCATTCCGGTTACGGCGCATGCTGGTGTTTCCTTTGTCGCCTGCTCCGGTGAAGGGTCGGCGCGTGACGGCAGGGAGAACATTCTCCAAGCGTTCTTCGCCCCATTATGCCAAGACTCGAAACAAAGCGCTCCAACAAAAGCCGCTGGCTGCTCTGTTTCATTTTCAGCCCGCCCTTGAAACTTTTCGTACACTTCTGTGTTATAGCACTCTCCACCTATCTATAATGGGGACGNAAGCCGCCGTNAGCGCGGCCAAAAAAGAACCCCGCAGACCGGCGGCACCTGTCACAGCCCCCACGCCGCCGGNCTGAGTCTGAACAGGAAAAACCATGACCACCAAAGTTGCCATCAATGGCTTCGGCCGCATCGGACGCCTGACCTTTCGCGCCGCGCTGGAAAGCGGNCGCGACGACCTCGAGTTTGTCGCCATCAACGACCTNTCCGATGCCNCCGAGATGGCCTACCTGCTCAAGTGGGATTCCGTGCATCGCCAGCTGCCCATGGACGTCAGCGTCGAGGGCGAAGACACCCTCGTGGTCGGCGGTAAGCAGGTTCGGCTGCTGACCCAGCCCGATCCGACCAAGCTGCCCTGGGGCGAACTGGGCGTCGACGTGGTGATGGAATGCACGGGGCGCTTTACCAAGAAAGACAGCGCAGGCCAGCATCTGGCCGCCGGCGCAAAGAAAGTGCTGATCTCCGCCCCCTGCGGTGACGCCGATCGCACCATCGTCTACGGCGTTAACCACGATGGCCTNACCNCTGAGGACACTGTTGTTTCCAACGCGTCCTGCACCACCAACTGTCTGGCGCCGGTCGTTCACGTCCTGCACGAAGCCATCGGGATCGAGCGCGGTTATATGACCACCTGCCACGCCTACACCGGTGATCAGCGCATCGTGGACACCTCGCATTCGGACTGGCGCCGGGCGCGGGCTGCCGGGCTGTCGATGATCCCGACCTCGACCGGGGCTGCNCGCGCGGTCGGGCTGGTGCTGCCGCACATGCAGGGCAAGCTTGACGGCAGCGCCATCCGGGTGCCGACCGCAGACGTCTCCATGGNCGATTTCACCTTCGATGCCGCCCGCGATACGACGCCGGAGGAAATCAACGGCGCCATTTCCGCCGCGGCGGCGGAGGGGCCGCTCAAGGGGATTCTCGCCACCAACGATGAAAAGCTGGTGTCGATCGACTTCACCCACCATCCCGCCTCTTCGATATTCGACCTNACACAGACCACAGTGCTGGAGGGGCGCTTCGTCCGCATCCTGACCTGGTACGACAACGAATGGGGCTTCTCCAACCGCATGCTCGACACCGCTGCTGCGCTGGCCGCCGTCTGAGAACTGCGCTCCGAAAACCACGCCTGAGCCTCGCCTCAGCATCGGGGCCTGCGCCACGTCTTGGAGCGGCCCCGGTTTTCACTTAGAACCCGCAGGTCTGTTCACAGCGGTCTGCGGGCGATGAAAATCACCTCCCTTGATGTCTTCCAGCTGGACCTGCCCTACGCCGGCGGCACCTATCGCCTGTCCCATGGCCGAGACTACGACAGCTTCGATGCGACCTTTGTCCGGCTGCGCACTGATACCGGGCTGGAGGGCTGGGGCGAGAGCACGCCCTTCGGCGCCACCTACATCGCCGCGCACGCGCGCGGTGTGCGCGCCGGGATCGAAGAGATGGCGACGGGCGTACTCGGTCGCGACCCGAGGCTGACTGACCGGGTCTGGGATGCCATGGACCAGCATCTGGCNGGCCATAATCATGCCAAGGCGGCCATCGACCTCGCGGTCTGGGATCTCGCAGGAAAGGCGCTGGGACTGCCGGTCCATGCACTGCTGGGCGGCTCGACCGGGCAGCGGATGCCGGTGATCTCCTCGATCCACGCTGGCAGCCCGGAGGATATGCGCGCCNGCGTCGCCGACCANCGCGCGCGCGGCTATCGCGGCCACTCGNTCAAGATCGGCGCCAGCGATGCCGAGGGCGGCCCGGCGCTGGATGCCGAGCGCATCCGGGCGGCGTTGGATGGTCGCCAGACAGGCGAGTTTTTTCTCGTCGATGCCAACGGTGGGCTTAGCCCCGAACAGGCCCTGCGTTTGCTCAACCTGCTGCCTGCAGGGCTGGATTTCGTGCTCGAAGCCCCCTGCGCAAGCTGGCGGGAAACGCTGTCCCTGCGTCAGCGCTGCNGCGTGCCGATCATGCTGGACGAACTGGTGCTCGAAGACAGCGACCTTGTGCACATGATCAGCACCGATGCCGCGGACGGTCTGGGCCTGAAGATCACCAANGCGGGCGGCCTGACGCCCTCGCGCCGACAGCGGGATATCTGCCGCGCTGCCGGGCTGGTGATGAGCGTGCAGGACACGGTCGGCTCAACGCTGAGTTTCGCCGCGCTAGCGCACCTTGGTTCGACGGTGCCCCCGCACCTCCTGCGCTGTATCCTCGACGTGCGGGACATGGTGANGTTGCCGGTGGGCGCGATCGATGCCCCAATCAGGGATGGGGGCATTCTGCTCGGCGACGCGCCCGGACTGGGCGTTGAAATCGACGCCAGCCTGTTCCCGACGCCGGTGGCGTCATACAGCCTCTGAGTCCTCACTCAACTCGACGAGGATCAGGACGAAGGGGTCCGGGGTTCCGGCCAGTCCCACTTCCTCGCCTTCGTGCACCGACAGAATGCTGAACCCACGCCGCTGCAGCCGCGCGAGCAGNTCATTNCGGCTGAAGTAGGCGTAGCGACGCCCCAAGTGATCGCGCTTGGTGCCCGATCCGGTCTTCATCCCCAGATGCAGCCGCCCCGGGGGCAACAGCGCCGCCCGGATCGCATCGAGGTGCAGGTCAAGCTCGTCTTCGGTGGCGTGCAGCAGCGAAAAGTTCGCCCAGATGCCGTGAAACGCCGCCCGGTGCTGATCGAGCCAGAAGAAGTCGGCGTGGATCGCCTCAACCCCTTCGATATCCCGCACCCNGGCGATCATCCCTTCGGAGGCATCCAGCGCGGTCACGGANAGCCCCATCGCCGCCATGCTGCGCGCGGCGTTGCCCGGCCCGCAGCCCAAATCGAGCACCTGCTGCCCCGCTGACAGACCACCGGCAAAGGCCTGCAGCGAGTCACTNGGGCCCTGATCACCGAAGCGGCTGACGTATTCCCCGTGGCGAGCGTCATAGACGCCGATGGTCTCGCGATCCATGCGCGGTCGGGCCTCCCCTGTTTCCATCTGGCCCCTAGCATGCGACCGCAGACTTGCTGCTGCAAGCCCCGCTAACGCGTCGCGNAGTGTCGCTTATGCACAGAAACCTGACCCACGCGGCTTGTCCGCAGGCTGGCGAGCCGCAAGGATAACCCCGGTTTTCGGCGCCCCCTGTGGTCGTCAACTCGCAAAAGGATGGGTTGCAGTGTCTCTTACCCGGTCCCCCGCTTCCNATACCGCTGCGCCCGCGCGCNCACAGGCAGTGCACCTGAGCCTGCCGCTGGATCAGATCATCGACACCCAGCNGTTTCCGCTCGACGACCCCGGCTTTCAGGCTCAATGCCGCAACGCACTCGACAGCGAGGGCGTTCTGAGTCTGCCCGGTCTTCTGCTGCCGGAGACGCTGCAGGCCCTCGTGCTTGAGGCTGAGGCCGGCGAAGGCAGTGCCTTCTTCGCGTCCTCCTCGCACAACGTCTATCTGACCCCGTCCGACCCGGCGCTGGGCGAAGACCACGTCTTCAACCGGCAGATCGTGTCGACCAAGGGCTGCATCTGCGATGATCAGGTGCAGGANGAGTCTGCCCTTCGCCAGCTCTACAACTCGCCGGTGTTCAAGGCCTTCCTGTGCGCNGTCCTCGGTGAACGCGCGCTNTTCCCCTACGCCGATCCGCTGAGCAGCATCAACATCCACTACGCGCCCNAGGGCAAGGAGCTGGGCTGGCACTTCGACAATTCGGAGTTCGCCATCACCCTGCTGCTGCAGCGCCCGACCGGCGGCGGTGTCTACGAATACATCCGTGACCTGCGCGATGCAGAGCGGGGGGAGATGAATTTCGAAGGCGTTGAAGCCGCGCTGGACGGCGACCTTGCGCCGGTGGCACTGGATATCGACCCCGGAACACTNGTGCTGTTCCGCGGCCGCAATGCGCTGCATCGGGTCACCCCGACAGAGGGAGACGTGACCCGGTATCTGGTGGTTCTCGCCTATAACGGGGAACCAGGCATATCGCTGTCAGAGACGGCGAGACAGACCTTCTACGGCCGGATCACCTAGACCCGGCCCTCTGCCGCGATCCCGTCCCGGTCGTCAGGACACCAGCGCGAAGCTGAGGCCGGCGTTGTTCTGCAGCCGGTCGATTAGCGCCTGCCCCATGGCCGGCGCCGTGGTCCAGACCCCACCGGGGGTGTCCGTCCGGTCGAGGACCAGACAGACCGCGCTTTCGGCAATCATCTTCGAGGTGGAGCCATAGCCAGGATCGCGGTCGCCCTGCACTTGCGCGGTCAGGCTGTCGCCAGCCTCGTTGCGGCCGACGAAAATCAGGTTGTAGTAGCCACTCTCACGCTCTTCGAGGCTCGGGCCTTCACCCGGTTGCGGGGTCTTGTCGCCAACCATGGCCGAACCCAGCCCGGCAAGGCGCTGGGCGCGGGCTTCACCCTCTTCACCCGACCCGCAGAGCATCATCTCGCTGTACTGGAAATCCTCGCCCCAGGGGTGGTCGAGCAGGAAGTTCGAGCGGTGTACGTTCTTGGTGTTGATCGGCGCCATCATGAACGGCGCAACCCACTGGCCATCGACCGCATCGTCCTCGCGCGGCTTGGACATCGACGGCTGCTTGGGCCCCTCAAAACCCGGTGTCAGCGCAAAGGCGTTCTTGAGGATCGGGATGATCTCGGGGTTGCTGCCCGCTGCGGCCATGGTGGCCTTGAAGCTGGCAGACGTGCCACCGGACCAGGTGCCTTTCATCCGCACGACGCGACCATCGATCCGGCTGAAGGGCTTGCCAAATCGTGCCTGAGCTTCCTGCTGCAGAAACAGCACCCCAAGGTCGGAGGGGATCGAATCAAAGCCACAGGACAGCACGATCCGGGCACCCGAAGCGGCTGCCGTTTCCTGATGACTGCGGACGATATCGTGCATCCATGCCGGTTCACCACACAGGTCGACGTAGTCGGTCCCGGTCCGCGCGCAGACCTCGACCAGCTCGTTGCCATAGACCTGATAGGGACCAACGGTGGTCAGGATGACCTTTGCCTGCGCCGCCATGGCTTCGAGCGAAGCGGGATCGGCCGAATCTGCGACGATAAGCGGGATATCCGCAGGCGCGCCGATTTCGTCGCGAACGGCGGCGAGTTTTTCCGCGCTGCGCCCGGCCATCGCCCAGGTCAGGCCACTGCCTGACGGATAAGTTTTGGCCAGATATTCAGCCACCAGTCGACCGGTGAATCCGGTTGCGCCGTAGACAGCAACGTCGACCGCCTTGCCTGCATGGTTTGCCATGGTTTGTCGCTCCCTGAAAATTTGGTCTCAATAAACGCGTCTGCTCNCGCTTTGTCATCGCTCAGCAATGGAGCTGTGCCATGCGATACCGCCGGACCGGGTCGCAAATGGGCTTGCGTCCANCCGCTTTCCGGCGAAGGATTGCAGCGTTTTGGCGGCAGCCGTCCCGGATCGGGCGCAGTCTCCAGACAGCAAAGAAGAACGCCAGACCACTGCCCCGGGACCTGAGATGAAAGACCGTACGCTGCAGGCCAGCCTCATGCTCATCCTCGGCGGTGCCATGTGGGGCGTGCTCTGGATCCCCCTGCGGGAAATGGAAAAGCTGGGACTGGAAGGCGCGTGGCCGAGCGTCATGTCCTTCGCCCTGCCCTGTCTGGTGCTGGTGCCGCTGGCGCTTTACCGCTGGCGGATCATCGCCGGGCAGATCTGGACCTTCCTCGCCGTGATGGCGTTCTGCGGTACCGCATTTTCCTTCTACGGCGTCGCGATCGTGCTGACCGAGGTGAATCGGACCATCCTGCTGTTCTATCTGACCCCGGTCTGGGGAACGACCATCGGCGTGCTGTTCCTGCGCGAAGCACTGGGCATCCGCCGCGTGCTGTCTCTAATTTGCGGGATTTTGGGGCTGCTGATCGTGCTTGACCTCGGCATTAAGCTGCCTTGGCCGAGAAATGCGGGCGACTGGATGGCCTTCTTCGCGAGCATTTTCTGGGCAATCGGGACGGCCTTTCTCTTCCGCTCAGGCGGGGTGAAGGTCGTGGATCAGATCACGGCGTTCATGGTGGGCGGACTGACCGTGACGCTCCTGCTCATCTTCACATTTGGCGCGACGCTCATGGGGGCAACGCCGACCTTGCCGCAAATCACTCAGAGCCTGCCTTGGGGGCTTGTCATTGGTCTATGCTTTCCGATTGTGCTGGTTTTCACCATCTGGCCAGCGACGATCCTACCGCCAGGGCGGGTGGGTATTCTGCTGATGACCGAGGTGATTTTTGGCCTCGCCTCGGCCATGCTGCTGCTCGCCGAAGTGCTGACCCCACTACAGGCGGTTGGCGCGTTTCTGATCGTTGCAGCATCGGTGATCGAGGTCACCGGCACGGTGCGGCGCCGCGGCCCGGAGGCCGCAACGCGATCCTCATCTCAGTAATAGGAGACCTTCTTACAGGCGACCCGGTCCAGTGGCGACCAGCCGTAGTGGATTTCTCCACCACTGTCTCGCCAGCTGACCTGCCAATGACCCTTGTGGAAACGTTCAACGTCAAAGGTTTTCATCCCGCCGCCAATGTTGTGGATCGCGACACCGTGCCCTGAGCTCGTTGTGCGGTAAACCGGTACTTTACGATCGTCGATCGATGTGGCGCACCAGCAATCCCGCAGACGGCCCAGCGACGGGTCCGCCACCTTGCCACGCTTGCCGATCCATGAGAGATCATCCTCGCNCTGAACAGTGGCAGAGGCCAGTTCGGTGGTGACACTCGCCCGTACGATGCTCGGCTCGCTGGCGTCATCCCAGCCGTCTTCGTAGCCGAAAATCTCAACGATGCCGCCACCCGTCACCGTCGTATAGCCCTCGATCGCACCACCGGCGAGCACCGTACCCGGGATATATTCCGTCTGCACCCAGACCCCTTCGGAATTGAAGTAGCCGTAGGCCACGACGTACGAACCGTCCTCGGCGAAGTAGCCTTCGACCGCGCCCTGACCCCGGAAGTCGTAGGTCCCACTGTTGATATGGGTATGGGCGTCCGACGACATGCCGTCCTCTTCCCAGCTCGTGTAGGGATGCGCACCTGCCACCGAAGACAGGCCCAGAGCCAAAACCACCGCCATGGCAGCTAATTGAGATACTCGCACCTCGCCGCTCCTCTTTCTCTTTCTTTGGCCACCACCCTAAGGTCCATATTTCATCCTTAACGGGCAACACGTTATTTTGTTTCATCTATATGACAGACCTATCGCTCAGCGGACTTCACATTCCGGTTGATGATCCTCTGGCAGGTTAGAAATCCCTCGAATCGGGCAAAAAGAGCACAGTTTTTGGAATGAAATCGACAGAGTGCGGCGCGAGTACGCCATAAGCTTTGCCGGACAAAGCGTAGGTCTCCGGTGAATCGCAGCAGCAAAGTCTGTCACGCGCCGGGGTGTGTCATGTTCCTGAGTATCTTTGACGTCTTCAAAATTGGGGTTGGTCCGAGTTCGTCCCACACCATGGGACCAATGGTTGCAGCAGGACGCTTCCTCGATCAGCTCCAAGAGCAGGGCCTGGCGCCGGCCCACCTGCGCGCCAGTCTGCACGGCTCGCTCGCTTTCACCGGGAAAGGTCACGCCAGCGACCGTGCCCTGATCCTCGGCCTCGCCGGGCACTTGCCCCACAGTTACGACCACGAACAGGCCGAGCGCGACCTCGCGCAAATCGCCGCCAACCGGGAAATCAGGGTCAGAGGCCTGCCTCCCATGGCCTTCGACCCCAAAGCCGACCTGCTGTTCGACTACGACCAGATTCTACGCGGGCACGCCAACGGCATGAAGCTGATCGCGCTGGACGAGCACGGCGCCGAAATCTGCCGGGAAATCTACTACAGCATTGGCGGCGGCTTTGTCGTGACGGCTGCCGAACTGGCAGCCGGTCGCGATGGCGCGGGCGGCACAGCAGGCAGTGACGCGGTTCCCTTCCCTTTCCGCACGGCGGAGGAGATGCTGAAGATGGCTGCCGACAGCGGGCATTCCATTGCCGCGATGAAACGCGCCAACGAGCTCGCCTGCTGCCACAGCGACGCCGAACTTGACGCGGGCATCGACCGCATTTGGCAGGTAATGAGCAGCTGCATCGACCGGGGTCTCGAGCGCTCGGGACAACTGCCCGGAGGGCTCCGCGTCAACCGCCGCGCCCACGACATCCACCGCCAGCTGGTCGCCGAAGTTGGCCAGAACGACCCGGCGCCGCACATCGTCAACGACTGGATCAGCGTCTATGCCATGGCGGTAAACGAGGAGAACGCGGCCGGCGGGCAGATTGTCACCGCGCCCACCAACGGTGCAGCCGGCGTTATCCCGGCCACCCTGCGCTACTTCGTCGACCACGTCCCCCACGCCAGCCGAGCCGATATCCCGACGTTTCTGCTGACGGCTGCCGCGGTCGGCGGGCTGATCAAGACCAACGCCAGCATCAGCGGTGCCGAAGTCGGCTGTCAGGGAGAAGTCGGCTCTGCCAGCGCCATGGCAGCCGCCGGGCTGTGTGCAGCGCTTGGGGGCAGCCCGATGCAGGTCGAAAATGCCGCTGAAATCGCCCTCGAACACCATCTGGGCATGACCTGCGACCCCGTCGGCGGACTGGTGCAAGTTCCGTGTATCGAACGCAACGGGCTGGGCGCGATCAAAGCCGTAAGCGCCGCCAGCCTCAGCCTGCGCGGGGATGGCACCCACTTCGTCAGCCTCGACAGCTGCGTCGAGACCATGCGCCAGACGGGCATCGACATGTCTGAAAAGTATAAAGAGACCTCACAGGGTGGGCTCGCGGTCAACGCCGTCGCCTGCTAGGGGCTGGACAGGCCCGGGTCGTCGCGTCACTCTCGGCGCATGGNATCACAGCACTTCATCATCGTCGGCGCAGGCATCGTCGGGGCNTCGCTGGCNTTTGCCCTAACCCGGCTCGGGCAGCGGGTNACGGTGATNGANNGNCACGCNCCNGCNGCNGGNGCNTCGTCNAANTCCTTCGCCTGGCTCAANGCCAANTANCCNGANACGGNNGCNTATTTNCGGCTGCGGATCGAGGCGCTGGCGCACTATCGCAAGCTTCATCAGTCATTCGACCTCGGTCACATACTCCGCTTTGGCGGGTCGCTCTGGTGGGAAGACGGAGGTGAGGATTTCGACAGTCACGTGGCACTGCTTGAGAGCTTTGACTACCGCTGCAGCGTGGTTGACGCCAAGCGCTTTGCCGCGCTCGCGCCAAGGGTGCAAGATCCCCCGGAACGCGCCCTGCACGCCCCAGAAGAAGCGGGCGTCGCGCTCGCCGACATGACCCGCTGGATGCTGGANTTTGCAGCAGGAGAGGGCGCTGCAATCCAGCTGGGNAGTGGTGTGGAGAGCCTTTTGACCGAAGGCGAACGGTGCGTCGGCGTGCGAACNGCACTNGGCGAGCATCGGGCTGACCAAGTCTGCCTCGCTGCCGGTGTTCTGACCAGCGATCTGCTGCGGGAGGTCGGCTTNGACCTGCCCATGCAGAACGCAGCCGGGCTGATCCTGGCCAGCCAGCCCCAGNCCCCCATTCTTGAACAGGTGATCATGAGCCCGGACGTGCACTTCCGGCAGGATCCTGATGGCACCATCCGAATGGGTGAGATTTTCTCCGGCGCCTTCGAAGCCGGGCGGGATATCCCTGACCTCGCACAGACAGTCATCGAGCGTGTTAAGGCGAGGTTGNACACGCCGGAGCCGCTGCGTCTTGCGCACAGTCTGGTCGGTACGCGGCCCGTTCCGGCCGATGGCTTCCCGGCCGTCGGCGCGATCGCGGGTATTGCGGGCCTGTCGGCGGCTGTGATGCACAGTGCCGCNACCCTCGGACCGCTAATCGGTGAGCTGCTCGCGNATGAACTCATCGACNGCGGGGCGCCCTCGGCCCTGCTCTCCGAGTTCCGCCCNGANCGGTTTTCCNCNCCCTGACTTGGCNAACCCCTAAAGACCNAACCACCGCAGGAGCATCCANACCGTGAAACTGGCCATCATCGGCTTCGGCGAAGCNGGNTCCGCCATCGCTCAGGGGCTCCGCAGCGANACCGCCCTCGNNGACCTCGCCATTGCCTGCTTCGACGTGAAGAGCTTCGAGGCAGAGACCGCAGGTGAAATCGATGNTCGCGCGGCNCAGGCNGGTGTCACCGTCTGCCNCGCGCTCGANCANGCCCTGAGCGATGCCAGCCTGATCTTCTCGACGGTGACCGCNGNCTCAGCNCTCGACGTGGCGCGAAGCGTGGCCGGNATCATGGAAGACGATCAGGACGANCCNCCCGNNCAGCCGCTGTATTTCGACATGAATTCCGTCGCGCCGGGGACCAANCGTNAAGCCGCCGACTGGCTGAACCGGCTTGGGGTTGGCTACGTGGATACCGCCGTGATGGCGCCAATCCACCCGCGCCTGCACAAGACCCCCATGCTGCTCGCCGGGCCTTTCGCAGCAGCNGCGCTGGNAAGGCTGGNCGACTGGGGCATGGACCTGCGCGCNGTNGGTGAGGAAACCGGGCGCGCCTCGGCGATNAAGATGCTGCGCTCGGTCGNNGTCAAAGGCCTNGAAGCGCTGAGCGCGGAGATGGCACTGGCGNCGATCCGGGCCGGGGTCGAAGACGAGGTNATNGCNTCNCTCGANGCCAGNTANCCNGGNTTCGACTGGGGCGGCCGNACNGCCTACAACCTCGANCGGATGGCGNCCCACGGCCGGCGCCGNGCNGAGGAAATGGAAGAGGTGGTCCGCACGCTCGAAGAGCTCGGGATCAGCCCCGATCTGACCACNGGCACTGTGNANCGCCAGCGNCGTTTNGGGGACAGTGACCTTGANCTCTCCACCACACCCGAAGACCTGCACGAGCGNGCTCAGGCNACGCTNAANGCCCTNNCGGCACANAANNTGTGAATGNCGTATTATTTANATAGTTTTGTCTCTTNNCGTAGNTCTTATCGTCCGTTNCGGGGNTTTCCCGCNATGTTTTTNTGCTNCTCGCCNCCANAGAAGGAATTTCTCCCNNTTCAANGACCGTCGCATAGAAANTTANGNCTTGNTTTTGNGCNTCANCTNCNCNGGGNTANGAGCCCTCAGCACGGCAACGANAGAGGGCCGTGTTTTAGCTAGGGAGAAAACTTCATGAAGAACCCATTTCTGAAAACAATGCTGGTCGCGACGACGATGCTCGTTGCAGCCGGCGCCGCCCATGCGCAGGGCGTGCTCAATGTCGGTAACGGCGGTGAGCCGGGCTCGCTCGACCCGCACCAGATTTCTGGTACGTGGGAATCCTCGATCGCCCGCGATCAGTTCCTGAGTCTCTACACCGAGGCCGCTGACGGCACCATCATCCCAGGTGCTGCCGAGAGCCATTCGGTTTCCGACGACGGCCTCGTCTACACCTTCACCATCCGTGACCACAACTGGTCCGATGGCACCCCGGTCACCGCGCACGATTTCGAATTCTCGTTCAAGCGCATTCTCGACCCTGCGACCGCGGCCAGCTACGCCTACCTGATGTACACCATCGCCGGTGGTGAGTCGTTCAACGGCGGCGAAGGCTCGATGGACGACGTTCAGGTCCGCGCTGTCGACGACAAGACCCTCGAAGTTACGCTGGCCTCGCCTGCGCCGTACTTCATCGCGCAGACCACCCACAACACCGCTTACCCCGTGCCGAAGCACGTTGTTGAAGCGCTGGGTGACGAGTGGTCCCGCCCTGAGAACATCGTCGTGAACGGTGCCTTCAAGGTGTCCGAGTGGACCATCGGCGAAAAGCTGACCGTGACCAAGAACCCCGGCTTTTATGATGCAGCCAACGTTTCTCTGGATGCCGTAAGCTTCTACCCGATCGAAGAAGCCTCTCAGGAACTGAACCTGTTCCGCGAAGGCCAGCTCGACGTGACCTCGACCATCCCACCGGGTGATGCGATGTACGCACTGGCTGACGAGTTCGGCGATGAGCTGTACGTGACCCCATACGGCGGCACCTACTACTACGCCTTCAACGCCACCATGGCACCCTACGATGACCCGATGGTCCGCTCCGCGCTGTCCATGGCCATCGATCGTGACCGGATCACCACCGACGTGAGCC
>PAGB01000025.1 GCA_002711265.1 Rhodospirillaceae bacterium | reverse complement strand
GCAGATGTGCGGCCGTGGCGGAATTGGTAGACGCGCAACGTTGAGGTCGTTGTGGCCCTTGGGCCGTGGAAGTTCGAGTCTTCTCGGCCGCACCATCTTCAGGAGCTGATCCCGGACAGAGTGAAAATCATAGCGCAGGGGGGGTGTTCATGAACGAACCAACACAAGCCCGCGCCGCGACTCCGGACCCAGATAACGCCCGCACCATCGAAGCCCTGCTCCCCGAACTCGTCGATGCTATTCGCGCCGGCCAGCTCGAAGCCATGCGCGCGGAGGTGCTGGCGCTCCACCCTGCCGACCTTGGCGACGTGCTCGAAGGCCTGTCCCGCGATGACCGGACGGCAGTCGTGGAAGTCTTTGGCGACCAGTTGCCGCCCGAGCTGCTGATCGAGGTCGAGGGCGTGGTCCTCGAAGACGTCCTCGACACCCTCGACGACGACGTCATTTCCGAGCGCCTGACCGAGCTGAATTCCGACGACCGGATCGACATGCTCGAAGACCTCGACGAAGAGGCCAAGCAGAAGATCCTCGCCAATCTGCCCGAAGCCGCCCGATGGGCCGTCGAGGACGCACTCCGCTACCCTGAGTCCTCGACCGGACGCCTGATGGCGCGGGAATTCGTGACCGTCCCGGCCGACTGGAACGTGGGTCAGACCATCGACTTCCTGCGCGCCAATCCCGATCTCCCCGATGACTTCTATGACATCTATCTGGTTGACGAAGCCTACCGCCCGGTCGGCTCCGTCTCGGTCAGCCACGTGCTGCGCACTCGCCGCGCGGTGGCCCTGACCAACGTTGCGCAGGGCGACCTCCGGGTCTTCCCGCCTGAGCTGGATCAGGAAGAACTGGCCCACACCTTCCGTCAGTACGGCTTTTCCTCGGCGCCGGTGGCCGACGCCGAAACCGGCCGACTGGTCGGTGTGGTGACGCTCGATGACATCGTGCACGTGATCGACGAAGAAGCCGAAGACGACCTGATGCGGCTGGTCGGTCTGGGCAGCGTGTCCGATATCAACCGCTCGTCGCTGCAAACTGCGCGCAATCGCTTTATCTGGCTGAGCGTCAACCTCGGCACCGCCGTGCTGGCGTCGATGGTGATCTCCTTGTTTCAAGGCACGATCCGCGAAGTGGTGGCACTGGCCGTCCTGATGCCGATCGTGGCGTCGATGGGCGGTAACGCCGGCACGCAGACCCTCGCTGTTGCCGTCCGGGCGCTGGCGATGAAGGACCTGCGGGCACGCAAGGCGGTGCAGTTCATCACCCGTGAAGCGCTGGTGGGGCTGTTCAACGGTGTGGGCTTTGCGCTGGTCGCCTTCGTGTTCTCGGCGCTGTGGTTCCAGGATGTCATCCTCGGCACCGTCATCGCCGTTGCCATGCTGATCAACTTGATCGTCGCCGGGCTGTCAGGGACTATGGTGCCGATTATCCTCGACCGGCTGAAAATCGACCCGGCCAACGCGTCCGCTGTGTTCCTGACCACCATTACCGACGTGGTTGGCTTTTTCGTCTTCCTCGGCCTCGCCGCGGCCTTCCTCGTCTGAGTGCGGCGCTAACGGGTGGAAAGCCGCGCCTCAGGCTTTATTCACTGATCGGATAGCCATGTCTCAGAAGCTGGAGTTCATCTTCGATTTTTCCTCGCCCTACGGCTATCTGGGCGCCACAGTGACCGACCAGATCACCGCTGACTTTCCTGAACTGGAAATCGTCTGGCGGCCTTACCTTATGGGCGCAGCGATGAAGCAGACTGGCATCCCGGCCCTGGTAGAAATCCCGATCAAGAGCCGCTACGTCGCCCACGATATGATCCGCTCAGCCGAGCGTCTTGGCGTGCCGCTGACCATGCCGGGCAACTTCCCCTTTAAGTCGGTCGCCGTATGCCGTGCCTTCTACGCCATCGAGGCTGAGGTCGGGCAGCACGGGGCGCAGGCCTTTGCCCGCGCGGCCTACAGCGCGTACTTCGGCCGGGGTCGCAAAATCACCCAGACGGAGGTGCTGGCCGAGGCGGCCGCGACCGCGGGCAGCCCGGCTTGGGCGCAGGATGCAGCGACGCTTGAACCCCGCCTGCAGGATCAAAACCTGAAAGACCACCTGCGCGCGGTGACAGACGGCCTGATCGCACGCGGCTGCTGGGGCTCGCCGCACTTCATCGTCGATGAGGGCGAGATGTTCTGGGGCAATGACAAGCGTTGGGAGCTCAGGGCCTTCCTCGCCGGCGAGTAAGCCTTCTGAAACAAAGGACTGCATCCGAAAATGAAAGAGGCGGTTCGAAACCGAACCGCCCCCTTCGCTCTGATCATCGGAGATTCGAGTAAACCGATCAGCTACAGCCCGTGGTCGAGCCGCAGGTAACACACTTCAGGCAGGTCCCGTTGCGCACCAGCGTGAAGTTCCCGCAGCTGTCACAGGCGTCACCGGTGTAGCCCTTCATCCGTGCCTCTTCCATGTTTCGCATCTTGTCGTCGGCGCCGTCGATTGCGCCGCTCGCCATGGAAAAGCGCTCGGACTCGCCCGCCGCCAGTTGCACCGTCGCACCGCCGCCGTGGCTGTGGTCGTGGTCATGGCTGTGGCCGGGGCTCAGGTTGGTGGTATCGAAGGATGTCTCACCGGACTGCTGGTCGTAGAGCGCGGTGACAACCGTCGTCTCTGCGCCGACCGTCGCGCCAGTGGTGCCTTCCTTCTTGCCGCCTTTGACCACCACGAGCTGGTTCTTCACCTCTCTTTTGCCGCCGCGCAGGTAGCCTGCGGAGGCAAAATCGAGCGCCATTTGCAGCGCATCGTCGTCCTCGCCTTCGCCGTCACCCGACATGGCCGACTCCTGATGGCCGTGGCCGAGGGTGTCGGTGCGCAGGTCCGCCGGTTCTACGTGGGCCAGATCATTACGGCCGAGGTAGGAAACCGCCAGCTCGCGGAAGATGTAGTCGAGGGTCGACGTCGCCATCTTAATCACGTCGTTGCCCTCAACCATCCCGTTCGGCTCGAAGCGGGTGAAGGTGAAGCTGTCGACGTATTCCTCCAGCGGCACGCCGTACTGAAGGCCCAGCGATACGGCAATGGCGAAGTTGTTCATCATCGACCGGAAGGCCGCGCCTTCCTTGTGCATGTCGACGAAGATCTCGCCCAGCGCACCATCCTCAAATTCGCCGGTACGCAGGTAGATCTTGTGGCCGCCTACGATCGCCTTCTGGGTGTAGCCTTTGCGGCGGTTGGGCAGGCGCTTACGCTCGGGCATACGCTCGACAATGCGCTCAACGATCCGCTCTGCGACCACTTCGGCCTGCTTGACCGGGTTGGCCTGTGCCAGTGCTTCGGCCGCATCGGCTGCCTCGTCAGCGTCCGCATTGGCGTCGACCAGCAGGGCTGCGCTCAGCGGCTGGGACAGCTTGGAGCCGTCACGGTAGAGCGCGTTCGCCTTGATCCCCAGCTTCCAGGACAGCATGTAGGCGTCTTTGACTTCGCCGACCGTCGCCGTGTTCGGCATGTTGATGGTCTTGGAAATCGCCCCGGAAATGAACGGTTGGGATGCCGCCATCATGCGGATATGGGAGTCAGTGGACAGCTCACGCGTGCCCTTGGCCCCACAGCGGTTTGCACAGTCGAAGACCTTCATGTGCTCGGCCTTCAGGTGCGGCGCACCCTCGACCGTCATCGTGCCGCAAATGTGCTCATTCGCTGCCTCGATGTCTTCAGCACTGAAGCCCATGCCCGCGAGCATGTCGAAGTTAAAGTCATTCAGCTGCGCGTCGGTGAAGCCGAGCACGTCGCGGCAGAAATCGTCGCCAAGGCTGAAGCGGTTGAAGGCAAACTTGAGCTGGAACGCCGTGCTCAGCGAACTTTCGATCGCCTGCAGCTTTTCCTCGTCGAAGCCGCGCGCGCGCAGGCTGTCGTGGTTGATGCCCGGCGCGTTGGACAGCGAACCCGTGCCGACTGCGTAAGCGATGATGTCGTCAATCTGATCGCTGCTGTAACCGAGGTTCTGCAGCGCCAGCGGCACTGTCTGGTTGATGATCTTGAAGTAGCCGCCGCCGGCGAGCTTCTTGAACTTCACCAGCGCAAAGTCCGGCTCGATCCCGGTGGTGTCGCAATCCATGACGAGACCGATGGTGCCTGTCGGGGCGACCACGGTGGTCTGGGCGTTGCGGTAGCCGTGCTTCTCGCCTTCGCTCAACGCACGATCCCATGCAGTCTTGGAGGCGTCGACAAGCGCCGGAACCGGGCAGTCATCGGCCACCAGCGGGACAGGAAGGATGGTGAGGTCTTCGTAACCTTCGGACTCGCCGTGGGCAGCGCGACGGTGGTTGCGGATGACCCGTAGCATCGAAGCAGCATTGCGCTCGTAGCCCGGGAAGGCCCCGCGCTCGGATGCGATTTCCGCCGATGTCGCGTAGGACACACCGGTCATCAGTGCCGACAGACCGCCACAGATCGCCCGGCCTTCGTCGGAATCGTAGCCCAGACCCATGGACATCAGCAGCGCGCCAATGTTGGCAAAGCCCAGACCCAGCGTCCGGTATTCGTAGGACAGCTTGGCGATTTCCTTGGACGGGAACTGCGCCATCAGCACCGAGGTTTCGAGCGTCAGCGTCCACAGACGGCAGGCGTGTTCGTAGGCCTCGATGTCCAGCGTGCCGGGCTCGCTGCCGACAAACTTCATCAGGTTCAGCGAAGCGAGGTTACAGGCGGTATCGTCGAGGAACATGTACTCGGAACAGGGGTTCGACGCGTTGATTCGACCGGACTGGGGACAGGTGTGCCACTCGTTGATGGTGCTGTCGTACTGCAGACCCGGGTCTGCACAGGCCCAGGCCGCAAACGAAATCTGATCCCAGAGGTCGGCTGCGTTGACCGACTTCATCACCTTGCCGGTGATGCGGCTGGTCAGGTCCCAGTTCTCGCCACGCTCAACCTTGCCGAGGAAGTCGTTGGTCACGCGCACGGAGTTGTTTGAGTTCTGACCAGAAACGGTCAGGTAGGCGTCGCTGTCCCAATCGGTGTTGTAGGTCGGGATCTCGATCTCGGTGAAGCCCTGCCGCGCCATTTCGATCACACGGTAGATGTAGTTATCCGGCACCTGCGTCCGACGCGCTTCGCGGATCGACTGCTTCAGCGCGGGGTTGGCTTTGGCATCGAGGCGCTCGTCGCCGTCCATGGACTGGCAGGCCGTCATGATCGCCTGCATGTGCTTGTTCAGGTTCTTTGAACCCGCAACCAGACTGGCGACCTTCTGCTCTTCGACCCATTTCCAGTTGATGTAGGACTCGATATCAGGGTGGTCGGCGTCGACCGTGACCATCTTCGCCGCGCGGCGTGTGGTGCCGCCGGACTTGATCGCACCGGCAGCCCGGTCGCCAATGCGCAGGAAGGACATCAGGCCCGAGGACTTTCCGCCCCCGCCTAGGCTCTCGCCTTCGCCGCGCAGGGCGGAGAAGTTCGAGCCGGTGCCGGATCCGTACTTGAACAGGCGCGCTTCACGCACCCACAGGTCCATGATCCCGCCGTCGTTAACGAGATCGTCGGCCACGGACTGAATGAAACAGGCGTGGGGCTGGGGATGCTCGTAGGCCGACTTGGATTTGGTCAGCTTACCGGTCTCGTAGTCAACGTAGTAGTGACCCTGGCTAGGGCCGTCGATGCCGTACGCCCAGTGCAAACCGGTGTTGAACCACTGCGGAGAGTTGGGCGCGGCCATCTGGCTCGCCAGCATGTAGCGCATCTCATCGAAGTAGGCCTGCGCGTCGTCTTCGCTGTCGAAGTAGCCGCCCTTCCATGCCCAGTAGGTCCAGGTGCCGGCCAGACGGTCAAACACCTGACGCGCGTCGGTCTCACCGACGTAGCGCTCTTCTTCCGGCAGCTTGGCCAGTGCCTTTTCGTCTGCAACCGACCGCCACAGGAACGACGGTACGCTGGACTCTTCGACGCGCTTGAGGCGCGCGGGCACACCGGCCTTCCGGAAGTATTTCTGCGCCAGAATATCGCTGGCCACTTGGCTGAAATTCTCAGGCACCCAAATGTCGGGCGCAGAGAAGACCAGCGACCCGTCCGGGTTTCTGATTTCAGATGAAGTCTGACGGAACTGAAGATTGCCGTAAGCCGACTGGGAATCCGCGGTGAAGCGCCGCTCGATACGCATGTGTAACCAACCCCTTATGCTAATGCCAGTCCGTCTGGTTGCACGGAAAAGGCACCCGCTTACGGGCTCGCAAGGCGCACCCGTTCGCAATAATTTTCTTAAGCGCTAAACCTGTAAACCGCGGTAACTAAATCCCGCGCGGCGTCGCACCCCCGAGTTTTTATCCCTCTTCCCGCCGCAAAAATGACTTGCTGTCGCGGGCTCTCCAGCTGCCGAAGGAATCGGCGTCCAAAGAAGCGGCTTATGCGACTAACAAGCGCTGTCGTCCAGCGCCGAAAATCGCTTGCCTTGGCCTTCCGGGTTGAATTGCGTGGAAAACTGTCACGCAATTGTAACATCGACCATGATGCAACAAAATTCCGGAACGAAACAAGAACTTTTAGGTCGGTTCTGACTCATGGGTTCTCGCTCCACCGAATGGCCTTGCTGTGCCATTCAGGGCCCCCAACAGTCTCACAATTGCCCAAGGTTTTCCACAGAAAAAATCAACATTTCGTCTCATTGGGAGGCTTAAACACAAGATATAGTGTCTGAGGCCTTTGAAATTATGCGGAAATAAGGCGAAGAAAATTTGTCGCACCAGGACAAATCGCTGTGTTCAGCCCTGTCAGACTGATGGGACTCGGCAGCCTTAACCCGTCTGTCCGCGCCAGATTATGCGCGAAAACGCCGGGGCTGGCATTTTGAATCCGCCGCGTTTAAGTTCCGGGTGGTTTCAACCGCACCTTCCACCCGAATCGGAAATACAGATGTCGTCCTTTGCCACGCGCCTGCACACCTTCTTCAATGGTACGCTCGTCGGAACCGATGAGGAGGGCAACCGCTACTATAAAGAGCGGCGCGCCAAGCCGATGGTCGGTTCATCGCTGAAGGAGCGCCGGTGGGTCATCTACCGCAATGAGAAAGAAGCCAGCCGCGTGCCACCCGAGTGGCAGGGCTGGATGAACCACACACTGGATCAGGCGCCCACTGAAGTCAGCCTGACCAAGTTCGCGTGGCAGAAAGAGCACCAGCCCAACCAGACCGGTTCGCCGGGGGCCTACGTCCCCGAGGGCGATCCCCGGACCGCAAAGCCTCGCGCAGCGACCACAGGCGACTATCAGGCCTGGAACCCCAACGAGGCGGGTTGAGCGCGTCAGCATGGCTCCGACCAACCGATCTCTTGAAATCATTCTCGGTGCGCTGGTCGTCGGCGTGGCCATCTTCTTTGGCGGCCTGCTGCTCTCCGGACGTCCCCTTGCCGGCGGCGGCGAGGGCAAACGGGTCTTCGCTGTCTTCGGCAATGTGGACGGCATCGACCCCGGCGCGACGGTCAAGATGTCCGGCGTCCCCATCGGCCGGGTTATCGCGGCCCGGCTGGAAGAGCCCTACTTCGACGCGGTGGTTGAAATCAGCCTGAACGCAGGCTTGTCCCTACCCGACGACACGGCTGCCAAGATCAGCTTCGGCTCGCTGCTGGGCGGCAACTTCATCGAGCTGGTGCCGGGTGGGTCCATGACCATGATGGTCGATGGACACATCATCGAGGACACCAGCGACGCGGTGAACCTCGTTGACCTGATCAGCCAGACCATGTTCAGCGGCGGGGTTGGCGAAGGCAATCCCCCCGAAGACGCCAGCACTGGGTTCAGCTTCGGTTTTGGCGGCGGCGATGACAGCTTCGCTGACGATGCCGACGGAGGCTTTGGCGAAGACTTCGGCGACAGCCCGGATTCTGATCCGGACTTTGACGCCGGCGACGGCGCTGGCACCGACGGCGAGACCTCAGCGCAATAAGCAACCCTCCTATCCAAGGTCTTCTTTGGCGACGCGCTTTGATCTAAAGGCTTGATCAGACACAGAAGCGAGACGCCCCATGCCCAAGTTGATTATCCCCGGTCCCGAAGGTCGCATCGAAGCCCGCTACGAAGGTAACGACGACGAATCGGCGCCCATCGCCCTCATTCTACACCCGCATCCGCAGCACCATGGCACCATGGACAACACGGTGACCTTCCTGATGTTCCATACCTTCGTGAATGCGGGCTTCAACGTGCTGCGCTTCAATTTCCGCGGGGTCGGCGCATCGGAGGGCGAGTATGATCGGGGCGAAGGGGAGTTGTCCGACGCCGCTACGGCGCTGGACTGGCTGCAGACCCACCGCCCCAATGCGCGCGGGTGCTGGGTCGCGGGCTACGATTTCGGCGCGTGGATCGGCATGCAGTTGCTGATGCGCCGCCCGGAGATCAACGCCTTCATCAGCGTATCGCCCCCGGCCAATCTCTACGACTTCACCTTCCTCGCGCCGTGCCCGAACTCGGGCCTGTTCATTCAGGGCAACCAGGACGATTTCGTCCCGCAGGATCAGGTTTTCAAACTCGTCGAAAAGCTGCGGGCGCAGCGCGGTATCGACATCGACTATCACGTAATCGAAGGCGCCAACCATTTCTTCACCGGCAAGGAGAAGGAGCTGGAGGGCTCGATCCGTAGCTACATCGAGGCCGCCCCTCAATTGCTGCCGCCTGAGGAAGAGGAAGAACCTGAGGTTGAGGTCGAGGACGAAAACGTGGAAATGGACTTCGACGAACTCCTCGATTCCATGGATGCCGAGGACGGCGACGCAGCGGACGAGAGCTGAGGCGAGCCAGCAGTGAAAGACCCAGCAGTGAGAGACCCAGCAGTATGAGCACCGAGCAGTCCCTGTCCCAAGCGCAATCGCCCTTCCTCAAGGAAGCTTTCGCCCGCGGCTATCTGCACCAGTGCACCGACGTTAAGGGGCTGGACAAGGCCTTCGCCGCCGGGCCGGTGACGGCCTATATCGGCTACGATTGTACGGCGGATTCACTGCACGTCGGGCACCTGATGAACATCATGATGCTGCGGCTTTTCCAGCGGACCGGCAACCGGCCCATCACCCTCATGGGTGGCGGGACGACCAAGATCGGCGACCCGTCGGACAAGAACGAAGCCCGTCCGCTGCTGACCGATGAAATAATCGCGGCGAACATGGCCGGGATCCGGACCATCTTCGACCGGTTCCTGCGCTATGACGACAGCCCGACCGGGGCCATCATGGCCAACAATGCGGACTGGCTGGAGGGGCTGAAGTACATCNACTTTCTGCGTGAGGTCGGGCGGCACTTCTCCGTCAATGCCATGACCAAGATGGACTTCGTCCGGCGCCGCCTCGAGAACGAGCAGAACCTNAGCTTCCTTGAGTTCAACTACATGATCATCCAGGGCTATGATTTCCTGGAGCTCTCCCGCCGGCATGGCGCAGCGCTGCAGATGGGCGGGTCTGACCAGTGGGGCAATATCGTTCAGGGGATCGAACTGGGTCGTCGGATCGACGGTACTGATCTGTTCGGCCTTACGGTCCCGCTGCTGGCGACGGCGTCGGGGCAGAAGATGGGCAAGTCCGCCGGCGGTGCGGTGTGGCTGAACGCGGACAAACTCAGCGATTTCGACTTCTACCAGTTCTGGCGGAATACCGAAGACGCCGATGTAGGTCGCTTCCTCAAGCTGTTTACCGAACTGGCGATCGAAGAATGCGAGGCGCTCGGGNAGGCTGAGGGCGCTGCAATCAATGAAGGCAAGAAGGTTCTGGCGCTCGAAGCGACGCGGCTGTGCCGGGGCGAGGCCGCAGCCGAAGCGGCGGCCGGGGCAGCGGCGACGACCTTCGGTGGTGGCGGTGTCTCGGCTGACCTGCCGCGGGTGCAGGCCCCCGCTGGCGCAATCGAGGCGGGGATGGGGGTGCAGGACGCCTTTGTTGCGGCCGGGCTTGCAGCCTCCAAAGGTGAGGTCAAGCGGTTGATAAAGGGCGGCGGCGCACGGATCAACGGCGATAAGGTCGACGACGAGGACCTGCAGATCACCGCAGCCGATGTCGACCCGGATACAGGCGCTGTCAAGCTGTCTTCGGGCAAGAAGAAACACGTACTGCTGGTCGCCTGAACCAGCACCCGAAGGGTTGCTGGAGCCGAATGGGTTGCGCGACGCTTGCCTCCGCCGCGCGAAGCGCGGTCAGGGGCGAGCGTCGCAATCAGGCAGTCGTCGTGACCGAACAAAGTCCAACAGCAGGTTTACTGGTATCTAACCTCCAAAGGCCGGCACAGGTGGCGTCCCGCCCCCTCAACGGCTTCGCCGTTATCAGGGTCGGCCCGCGCAATTCAACGGCCCTACGGAGCAAGGCTCCGCAGGAAGATTTCACTCAAGTTTCGCGTGGGAGGACCGAAGGCCGCGAAGCGGCCAAGGTCCGAGCGCGCCACCTATGGGTTAAAACTCGACATGCGGAGTTTATCCTGGGCCTGTCGAAGGACTTTGAATGTCGTTCCACCGAAAATCTCGCGCACGCTCACAGTGACGCGTTTTGAGCCTGACTGTTTACAGGTTGCGTGCTCGATTTGACGCCGCTTCGCGGCTTTCAAATCTCCCCCGCGCAGCATCCTTATCGGCATGGTCAGCAGATACAGACGAGGCCCGATCAGCCCTGTTCGAGGGTCAGAATTACCTCATCACGGCGAAGCGTCCCGCCAATGGTCGCCGGGATACTCTCGACCACGCCATCGACAGCCGCCGTCAGCAGGTTCTCCATCTTCATGGCTTCGACGACAGCGAGGGTTTCACCGGCCTTAACCGCCTGCCCCACCNCGACNGCGACCGACTTCAACAGCCCGGGCATNGGCGAGATCAGCTGCCGCGATGTGTCGACAACCTTCGGCTCNGGCATGAGATCGTAGAGCGCAGCCACCTCANCCCGCATCGGGGTCAGGCTCACCGACCGCCCCCCATGCGANACTGTCCACACCAGCCCGTGCCGGCGGGCCTGCANCACCAGCGCTCGGCCACCCAGCGTGCAGCGGTAAACCCGCTCACCCGCCTGCCAGTCACGAACATCCGCGCCGAACTGCGCTGACCCCGGCTCGGGCCCTTCCACGTGCAGGCTCAGCCCTTCAGCGCTGTCTTCAAACCGCAGTCTGTAGGCCTGCCGCTCCACCAGCACCGTGTAAGCGCCATCTGTATCCGCGGCCTCGAGCGCCTGATTAACGCGCAGCACCTGCCCGGCCAGCGCCACGAGCATGCCCTCATCGGCACCGCCGGCGACGTGCGCGGGGGTAAAGCCCTCGGGGAATTCCTCAGCGATATAGTTGGTGGTCAGGGCGCCGGACTGGAACCGCTCAGCGCCNAGCACCTGATTGACGAAGGCGACGTTGTGGTCGAGCCCCTCAATCACGTACCCATCCAGCGCCCCGGCCAGCCGCTCGNTCGCCTCGCTTCGATCCGCCCCGAAGGCNATCACCTTGGCGATCATGGGGTCATAGTGCATGGAAATCTCGTCGCCCTCGCGGACCCCTGAATCCACCCGTACGCCTTCGCCCAGCGGCTCCTCGTAGACCGACAGCCGACCGATNGACGGCAGGAACCCGCGCAACGGGTCCTCGGCGTAGACCCGGGCTTCGACCGCCCAGCCCTCGTGCTCGATCTCGGACTGCCTGAACGGCAGCGCCTCCCCCGCAGCGACCCGAATCATCCATTCGACCAGGTCGATGTCGTGGATCAACTCGGTCACCGGATGTTCGACCTGCAGACGCGTGTTCATCTCCAGAAAATAAAAATTCCGGTCCTGATCCGCGATGAATTCCACCGTACCGGCCGAGGCGTAGTCGACCGCCTGCGCCAGCGCGATCGCCTCCGCGCCCATGGCNGCCCGGGTCTCTGGGTCGATCAANGGCGAGGGGGCCTCCTCGATCACCTTCTGGTGCCGGCGCTGGATCGAGCACTCGCGTTCGCCCAGATGCACAATGTTCCCCTGCTGGTCGGCGAGGATCTGGATTTCGATGTGGCGCGGATTGACGATGAACTTCTCGATAAAGATGCGGNCGTCGCCAAAGGCACCTTTGGCCTCTGCCTGCGCCGCCCGGAAGCCCTCGGCCACGTCCTCGGCGCTCTCGGCGATGCGCATGCCCTTGCCCCCGCCCCCGGCAGAAGCCTTGATCATTACCGGAAAACCGATCTCGGTCGCGATTTCGACGGCCTGCTCGGGACTGTCGATCTCCCCGACGTAGCCGGGCACGNTGGAAACACCGGCGGCGGCNGCGAGGCGCTTGGACTCGATCTTGTCGCCCATGGAACGAATGGCGCCCGTTGGCGGACCGATCCAGACCAGTCCCGCCGCCTGCACCGCTTCACAGAATTCAGCATTTTCGCTCAGAAAACCGAAACCGGGGTGGATCGCCTTGGCGCCGGTCTTGAGCGCAGCGTCGATAATCCGCCGACCCTGCAGGTAGGACGCCGCAGACGCAGCCTCCCCGACGCGCACGGCCTCATCGGCCATCTGCACGTGCTTGGACCCGGCATCAGCGTCGGAAAAGACCGCAACCGTGCGGATGCCCATGGCGCGCGCCGTGCGGATCACGCGGCAGGCGATCTCGCCCCGGTTCGCGATCANAATTTTATCAAAGGGCAAAACCGCCTCCCCTTACTTCACAGACAGACCCGACCGGTCAGGCGACCAGAGCCCCGCCACTCAGCCCCACTCGGCCAAACAGCCCCTCAGTCATTCAGCCACTCAGCCACTCAGCCACTCAGTCCCTCGGACCTGCCGGCCTTCGCCCCCCTCAACCCGCGCCCTCAAGCTTGGTTGACCGGGANCAGCTGCCCCCAGGCTGCACAGCACCTGTTCACCCACCGTGCGCGGCTGCGACTGGCCTTCGCNCCNGCGAGCTTATATGACTAGCACAGGCTCTTTCGCGATCAGAGAAAGCGGATTTATGACGCTCTGGCAACGGATTTTGCGCGCATTGGAGGTCGGCTTCGAAGCCGTGCTCGGCCGTGCGCGTGAGCGGGGCGACAAGTCNGAGGCCTTCACAATCGGGGTTATTGCCCTGGGCGCCAAGCNGTCCAAGGCTGACGGCCAGGTCACCCGCGACGAGGTCCGCGCCTTCCGCGAGGTCTTCCACGTTCCCGAAGACCAGCACGAAAATGTCGGCATGCTGTTCAACCTCGCCCGGCAGGATGTGGCGGGCTTTGACGGCTATGCCCGGCGCATCGCGCGGCTGTTCGACCCGCGCAGCCCGGAACTGGAACGGCTCATGGCCTGCCTGTTCCACATCGCCTCCGCCGACGGCGAGGTCTCACCACCCGAGCTAGATTTCCTCGCGTTCGTTGCGGATATCTTCGGCTGGTCAGCGGCCGAGTTCGAGCGTCTGGCGCTGATATACCGCCAAGACCTCGAAGACGACCCCTTTATCATTCTCGGGGTGGAACGCGACGCGGACTGGGAAACAATCCGCAAGGCCCATCGCTCGCTGGTCCGCGAACACCACCCCGACCAGCTGGCGTCGCTGGGCCTGCCCGACGAACTCATGGCCCTTGCCGACAAGCAACTCGCCCGGATCAATGCAGCTTTCTCCCGGCTGAAAGACCTTTACACCGTCCCGCGCTTGGCCGAGGACTAGCACCTGCAGAGGGCCGGATGGTCGCGCTGACCCCTCGGGGTTGGTGAGGAAAGTCCGGGCTCCACGGAAACAGGGTGCCGGGTAACCCCCGGCGGGCGCGAGCCCAGGGACAGTGCCACAGAAAGCAAACCGCCCCCGGCGTTTCGGTGCCGGTGGTAAGGGTGAAAGGGTGCGGTAAGAGCGCACCGCGCGACCAGCAATGGAAGCGGCAAGGTAAACCCCACCCGGAGCAAGCCCAAGTAACGCAGAGTGTTCCGGCCTCGCCGGGACAGCGCCGGTTTTCGGGCGGCTGCGGTGGTAGGGCGCGAGAACCAGGGGGCGACCCCTGGTCCAGATGAATGGCCATCGGGGGAACGGGCCTGGCCCGTTTTCGCCACAGAACCCGGCTTACAGGCCCTCTGCACGCCGCTCACCGGGGGCATCATCGGCCGCCCCATCGCCCTAAGCCGGGCCAGAGCCGGGCCAGAGCCGGGCCAGCCCTGAGCATCGACCCGTTACGAATCCAATTTCTGCTGATTTTACGACTCTGAAAANCAGAAATTTTCTNGCGTTTTCAATTTACTCTGACCATATCCTGAGATATTGTGAGATGCGTTATGCGCTGCGTTTTCAGCAGTGCGCGCCGCTTCATCGATGATTTTGACCCCGCCGTTTGTTTTGTAGGCCCTCTGCCACCATGTTCGCTGTCCCACCCGAGCTGATCGACACACCGCACGCCCACGACCCGGTGATGCTGCGCGAAGTGCTGTCCTCGGCGGCCATTCCGGCCGGCGCCATCGTGATCGACGGCACATTCGGCCGCGGCGGCTACGCGCGTGGCCTGCTCAGGGCGCAACCGGACTGCCGCTACATCGCGCTCGACCGCGACCCGGTCGCCGTGGACTACGGCAAAGCGCTGATGGAAGAGCTCCCCGGGCTCGAGGTCCACCACGCCGCCTTTTCTGACATGGAACAGGTGACCGGCGAACTGGGTCTGGCGTCGGCCGACGTGATCGTGCTGGATCTGGGCGTATCCTCACCGCAGATCGACGAAGCTGAGCGCGGCTTCTCCTTCGGCAAGGATGGCCCGCTGGATATGCGCATGGACACCTCCCGCGGCCCGTCAGCGGCGGACGTCGTTAACGCCATGGACGAAGGCGACCTTGCCAACGTGATCTACAAGTACGGTGAAGAGCGGCGCTCCCGCGCCGTTGCCCGCGCCATTGTCGGCGCACGGGCCGAAGCCCGTATAGAGACCACCGGGCAGCTGGCCAATATCGTCCGCTCGGTTGTCCGCCGCGCCAAGGACGGCATCGACCCCGCCACTCGCACCTTTCAGGGACTGCGCATCCACGTGAACGATGAACTCGGCGAGCTGGAGCGCGGGCTGGAAGCCGCCGAGCGCCTGCTGTCGCCCGAGGGACGGCTCGTCGTGGTCAGCTTCCACAGCCTCGAAGACCGCATCGTCAAGACCTTCCTGCGCGCCCGCAGCGAGCAGCGCCAGAGCGACGGCCGCCGGCTGCCGTGGGAGGCCGAAGCCGCCCCTGCGCGCGAGCCGAGCTTCACGTTGCTCACGCGCAAGCCGATGGAAGCACAGAGCGACGAGAGCCGCGCCAACCCGCGCGCCCGCTCCGCCAAGCTGCGGGCCGCCAGCCGAACCGCTGCACCGGCGTGGAACGACCCTGACCTGTCCGCCAGTGCCGCCCGCGGGCCGACGACGGCAGAACAAGGGAGCGCGAGGCCATGATCCGAGTATCCCACCTGTTCTGGACCACAATCTTTATCGGGCTGGTCATCACCCTGTTCCAGCTCAAAATCTCGGTGCAGCAGCTGGACGACGAGCGCAACGCCGCCGTTGGCAACATCAGCGAGACCCGCGAACGCATCCGGCAGCTACAGCTGGAGTGGACCCAGCTGAACCAGCCGCGGCGTTTGACCAAGCTGAGCCACGACTTTCTTGCCGGGTTTGAGGAATCCCGAGCGGGCGCGATCGCGCCCGTCGACGCCATCCCGGTTCGCCCGGATGAAATGCGGCCCGTGGCGCTGCTGACCATCGACGAAGCCTCGAATTCCGCGCTGGGTCTGCATTCAATCGAAGGCGATGAGGCCAGCCGCATCGGTTCCCTGCGCCCCATCCACGCACCCGACCTGATCTCCGCGATGATCAACCAGTCCGGCCGCCGCGGTGGATCGGAGTGACGCATCGATCATGACAGCCTACACCCCTGATCCTACGAGCCACGTGCTCGATGCCAATCTGGCCTCCAACCCGCAGCGCATGTTGAGCGGGGGCAAGACCGGCAGCCGTCACGCTCAGGGCAGCCATCGACTCGGCCGCGCGGTCAGCCTGTGGCGACTGTGGCTGCTGGGGCTGGGTTTTCTGACCCTGTTCACCATCATCGGCACGAAAATTGTGCACTTGGCGGTGCTCGCTGAAGGCCGTGAGCCGGTCCCGACCATCACCACCAAGCTCGACACNGGCGCGCAGGAATTCCGCCGCAGCCAACTCACCGACCGCAATGGCCGCCTGCTTTCGGATAACGTCTATCGAAAGGCGGCCTACGCCGTACCGGCGAAAATCGTCGACCTCGACGGTACCATCGACGGGCTGGCNCAGATTTTCCCGGAGCTGAACGTCGGCCGGCTGCGCGCTGACCTGAATTCGAACAAGAGCTTCGTGTACATCAAACGTCGCCTGACCCCGGATCAGGAAGCCGCCGTTTTCAACCTCGGTGAGCCGGGCCTAAACTTTCTCGAAGAACAGTACNGGGTCTATCCGCACGGCAACCTGACCTCACACATTGTCGGCTTCAACGACATCGACACATTCGGGCAGGCGGGGGTCGAGGCCTACTTCGATGAAACCCTGAAGGAAGGCCTGAACCCGATTGCACTGTCGATCGACGTGCGGGTCCAGCACATCGNCGCCGAAGAACTCGCCGCGACGATTCAGGAGTTCAACGCCATCGCCGGCACCGCCGTTCTGCTGGATTCCAACACCAGCGANGTAATCGCGCTGGNNTCCCTGCCTGACTTCGACCCCTACAACCCCGCCACCCAGTCCGAAGCGCAGCGGCTCAATCGCGCCACCTATGGCAACTATGAGCTGGGCTCGGTGTTCAAGGTGTTCACGCTGGCTTCTGCGATCGAGGCCGANGTCGTCCGCCTCGATGAGATGATCGATGTTTCGAAGCCGATCCGGGTCGGCGGCCATAAAATCTCCGACTACAAGCGCTACGAAGACCAGATGAACCCGCGCGACATCCTGCGCCGCTCCTCGAACATCGGCGCCTCCAAGCTCGCCTTGCGGGTTGGCAGCGAGGCGCAGGAAAGCTTCCTGCGCGACCTCAGGCTGCTGAGTCCNAGCACGGTGGAAATTCAGGAGACCTCGACCCCGGAATATCCGGCGCGCTGGGGCAAGGCCAGCACGGCGACAATCTCCTACGGTTACGGTGTCGCGGCGTCTCCGCTGCAGATCGCCAATGCCTTTTCAACCATGGTTAACGGCGGCGTGTTCCGCCCGGCGACGCTGGTGCGCCAGCCCAAAGGCCAGCCTCTGACTACGGGGCACCGGGTCATTTCCGAGCAAACCTCGGCCACCATGCGAGATATGCTGGAGTACGTGGTGCGGGAAGGCACGGGGCGGTTTGCAGCCGCTGAGGGCTACCGCGTCGGCGGCAAGACGGGGACGGCCAACATCGCCCGCGGCGGCGGTTACAACGAAGATGCACGGCGCGCGACCTTCCTCGGTGCCTTCCCGATCAACGACCCGAAATACACCCTGCTGGTGATGGTGGAGAACCCCGACCCCGAAGCGCAGGAATACACCTACGGCTACGCGACCGGCGGCTGGGTGGCAGCGCCCGCCTTCCGCCGCATCGTCGAGCGAGCCGCACCCATGCTGGGCCTCGAACCCCAGCCGGATCCTGAGGACGGCGACGCGCTCGCCAGCCGCTGACCCATGACCCAAAGCGTCCAGACCCTGCTCCGGTGGCTTCACGACGATGGCTTCAGTCCTGAAGTCAGCGGCCCGGCAGCAGACGGGGTCGGCGCTGNAGCGGACATCGGCAACGACCCCGCGATCTCCAGCCTTTGCATCGACAGCCGCGCGGTTACCCGTGGCAGCCTGTTCGCAGCTCTGCCGGGACATCAGGTCGACGGCCACAGTTTCATCACCCGCGCGCTCGAAGCCGGCGCTNCCTGCGTTCTGGCNCAGCGCCCGCCCCAGGATAACGAAAAAGCCGCCCTCTCGGGATGCTGGATCACCCTTGAGGACAGCCCCCGCGCGCTGGCCCGTCTGGCGGCAAGGTTCTACGGCCCCCTGCCTGCGCGGCTGATNGGGATCACCGGCACAAACGGTAAGACATCGGTTGCGCACTTCACCCGCCTACTGCTTGACCCGGCGCGGACAGCATCGATCGGCACCCTCGGGCTGCGACCCGAAGGCCTGTTCGCGCTGCCCGGCCTGACCAGCCCGGACGCGCTGTCGCTGGCACAGGCACTGGGCGCGGCTGCGNGGGCAGGCATGGATCACGCCGTGCTAGAGGCCTCGTCGCATGGCCTCGAACAGGGTCGANTGGCCGGGCTGGANTTNACNGCCGCTGGCTTCACACACCTCAGCCGCGATCACCTCGATTACCATGGAACCATGGACGCCTACTGGCAGGCNAAGCGGACGCTGTTCACCCGCCACCTCACCCCCGGCGCCCGGGTGGTGATCGACGAAAGACTGCCGCAGACACAGGAGCTCGCCGCGCTNGGCCTCGATCTGTTCCGGTTGGGCGCGCTGGGCTCGGAGACGGCCGATCTGGCCTACGCAGCACGGCCGCGGTCGGGCGGACTGGCCCTGCANCTGGCATGGAAAGGCGAGCAGGCGAAGGACTTCGACCTGCCCCTGTTNGGCACGTTTCAGGCNGAGAACATCGCCGTGGCGATGGGGCTNGCGCGGGTTGGCGGCGCAGATGTGGCCTCGGAAGCGCTTAGCGCGCGACTGGCGGGACTGGCGCAGGGCGGAACCACGCTGGGCGTGCCGGGACGGATGATGCCNGTTACCCATCACCCCAAAGCGCCGCACGGGCGGGTGCTGGTCGACTACGCCCACACGCCGGATGCCCTCGCGACCGCCCTCCAAGCCGCCCGCCCGCACTGTGAGGGTCGGCTGCNGGTCGTCTTCGGTGCTGGTGGCGACCGCGACCCCGGCAAGCGGGTGCNGATGGGCGAAGCCGCCGCGCAGTTCGCCGACTGGAGCNTGATCACCGACGACAACCCGCGGAGCGAAGACCCTGCCGCCATCCGCGCCGCCGTCCGGCGTGGCGCACCCGAAGCCTTGGAGGTCGGCGACCGCGCCGACGCGATTGCCACCGCGCTGGCGGCCATGGCGCCCGACGACCTGCTGCTAATCGCGGGCAAGGGCCACGAAACCGGGCAGGTTGTCGGCGCGACGACCCTGCCTTTCGATGATGCCGAGCAAACACGGCAGGCCGCCGCAGCCCTCTGGGGCAGCAGTCCGAACGGAGGCGCAGGATCATGAGCCTCTGGACCGTCGCAGACATCGCCAGAGCCACCCAAGGCACCCTGCACCATGATACGGCGAGCGAGGGCGCAACCCCGGTCACCGGCGTTTCCATCGACTCCCGCAGCCTTGTTCCCGGCGACCTGTTCGTCGCGCTGCGCGGCCCGAACAACGACGCCCACGATTTCGCCGCGGCAGCCGTCGCGGCCGGTGCTGCTGCCCTGCTGGTCGAGCGTCCGCTGAACCTGAGCACCCCGCAGATCGTCGTGCCGGACACCACCGCCGCGCTGGAAGCCATGGGCAGCGACCGTCGCGCCGCCGCTAGTGACGCCTTCGTGCTCGGGATCACCGGCTCGGTCGGCAAAACCGGGACGAAAGAACTGGCAGCCGCAGGCTTCGCAGCGCTGGGCCCGACCCACGCGACCCGGGGCAATCTCAACAACCACTACGGCGTTCCCCTGACCCTGGCGCGAATGCCCGTGGACACCCGGTTTGCCGTGATCGAGATGGGCATGAACGCAGCGGGTGAAATCCGCGCTCTGAGCCGCATGGTCCGCCCGGACGCCGCATTGATCACCTGGGTCTCCGCCGCGCACAGCGCGTTTTTCAACGGCACCCAAGAGATCGCCGACGCCAAGGCCGAGATTTTCGAAGGCCTGAACACCGAAGACGGATCGACCGCAGAACCCAAAGGGCTGGCGGTGCTGCCCGCCGACAACCCCCACTTTGACCGCCTGCTGGCGACCGCCCAGCGCCACGCCGGCACCGTCCGTAGCTTCGGCACTGATGAGACCGCCGATCTGCGGCTGAACACGGATGCCGGAGATGGTTCGAAAGCGATCAACGGCACGCGGGTGAGCCTGCAACTGGCCGGTGATCAGTGGTACAGCGCGCTGGCGGGCCTGCTCGCCGTGCTGCCCGCCGCAGGCCTGCGCGATCCGGCAGCCGATACGGCGGCGTTCATCGCAGCGGCCGGGACTGTCGAGCCACTGCGCGGGCGGGGCCAGACCCTGAGCCTGCCGGGGATCGACGGCGGGGCTGCCCAGCTGATCGACGAGTCCTACAACGCCTCGCCCGCCGCCATGGAAGCCGCGCTCCGCCTGCTGGCTCAAACCCCCACGACCGGGCGGCGGATCGCCGTGCTGGGNGACATGCTGGAGCTNGACGATCCTGCCACCGAGCACGCACGGATTGGCCGTCTGATCGCCGCAATGCCGATCGATGTTGTCCACGTCTGCGGGGCTTACGGCGACACCGTGCTGGCCGAGATTGAACCCGGCCAGCGCGGCCTGTCTGCACCCAAAGCCCTCGACCTCTACACAGGAATTGCACAGTCCATTCACGGCGGTGACACATGGTTGATCAAAGGCTCTCTGGGGTCCGAAGTGCACCTTCTCGTCGAGAAACTGACCCCGTAATTGATTTGAAACAAAGCGCATAAAGCGGTAACGCCAGTTCATGATTCCAATCCTGCTTGACCCCTACGCCAGCGACTACACCCTCGCTAACCTGCTCAGCTACACCAGCACACGTGGCGGTCTTGCCGTCTTCACCGCCATGGTGATCTGCTTCTTCATCGGCCCGCCGATCATCAACTGGCTGCGCTCGGTGCAGGAGAAGGGGCAGCCCATCCGCACCGATGGCCCCGAAACCCACCTGCTGACCAAGAAGGGCACGCCGACCATGGGCGGGGCCATGATCCTCGCGTCGATGCTGATTTCGACAGTGATCTGGGCCGATCTGCGCAATGCCTACGTCTGGATCGTGCTGTTTGTGACCAGCGGCTACGGCCTGCTCGGCTTCATCGACGACTACATGAAGGTGTCCCGGCAGGACCCGAACGGGATCGCCGGACGCTTCAAAATCTTCGGACAGGTCGGCATCGGGCTGATCGCCTGTGCCATGATCTACGTCAACTCGCCCCCGGATCTGGCGGGCAAGCTGCTGTTCCCGGTGTTCAAGGACTGGTACCTCGCGCTCGGGCCGCTGATGATCCTGTTCGGCCTGTTCGTCGTTGTCGGCAGTTCCAATTCCGTGAACCTGACCGACGGCCTCGACGGTCTGGCCATCGTGCCGATCATGATTGCCGCAGGCTCCTTCGCCGTGATCGCCTACGTGGTCAGCCGCCCCGACTGGTCGGCGGATCTGGCCCTGAACCTTATCCCCCATACCTCCGAACTGGCGGTGCTGTGCGCGGCGCTGGTCGGGTCCGGGCTGGGTTTCCTGTGGTTCAACGCCCCACCGGCGCAGGTGTTCATGGGTGACACCGGTTCGCTGGCCGCTGGGGGCGCCATCGGCACCATCGCCGTGATCACCAAGCATGAGCTGGTGCTGGCCATCATCGGCGGGCTGTTCGTCATGGAAGCCCTGTCGGTCATCATTCAGGTCGTTTCGTTCAAGCTTACCGGCCGCCGCATCTTCCGCATGGCGCCGATCCACCATCACTTCGAAAAGATGGGCTGGCAGGAGCCGACCATCGTCATCCGGTTCTGGATCGTCGCTGTCGTGCTCGCCATGATCGGACTGGCGACGCTGAAGATCCGCTGACCCGGCCCCTCGACGTCGTGGCGCTCCAGCGCCCCCCATCAGCACAGGACAGGCGAGGCGATGATCCCCCTCCACCCCCTGCAAAACCGGAAGATTGCCGTTCTAGGTCTGTCGCGGACCGGCGAAGCGGTGGTCGCGGCTGCTCTCGCCGGGGGCGCGGCCGGCGTTGAAGTTTGGGATGACAGCCCTGACAGGCTCAAGGCCACGCTGTCGACCTTCCCCGCTGCGCAGGCCCGCAATTTCGCCGAGACTGGTTTCGATGCGGATCACTTTGCGCTGGTGATGTCGCCGGGGATCCCCCTGACCCACCCCAGTCCTCACCCGGCCGTGTCCCGTGCCAAGGCGCAATCTATCCCCGTGGTCGGCGACGTCGAACTGCTCTGGCAGGCCTGCGGGCAGACAAACCCCTTCATCGGCGTGACCGGCACCAATGGGAAATCAACGGCAACGGCCCTGCTCGGCCACGTTCTGACCGTCGCCGGGCTGAATCCTGCCGTCGGCGGCAACATCGGTGAAGCCGTGCTGGCGCTCGACCCGCCGCCGCGGGGCGCCCCGTTCGTGCTCGAACTGTCGAGTTACCAGCTGGACTTGTGCCGCAGCACGGGCTTCGCAGGCGCGGCACTGCTCAACATCAGCCCCGACCATCTGTCCCGTCACGGCGGGCTTTCGGGCTATATTGACGCCAAGCTGCGCATATTTGCCCGACAGCAACCCGGCAACCTCGCGCTGATCGGGGTGGACGACGACTACGGCCCGACCATCGCCGCCGCCCTGACCAATCACAGCCAGGCGACCGTGCTGCCCGTCACCACCGCGCGGACGCTCGATGTCGGTCTGTCGGCGGCAGGGGGTGACCTGCGCCTGAACGGACAGGCGATCCTCAACATGGCGGACCTGCCGCACCTCTCTGGCGCCCACAACTGGCAGAACGCAGCCGTTGCCGCGGGCCTCGCCTGGCACGCCGGCCTGAGCGTCGATGCCATCGCCACCGGCATCGCCGGGTTTACCGGTCTCGCCCACCGGCAGGAACGCATCGGCAGCCGCAACGGCCTCACCTTCATCAACGACAGCAAGGCCACCAATGGTGAAGCCGCTGCCGTCGCCCTGCGGGCACATTCGAACATCTACTGGCTGCTCGGCGGACAGGCCAAGGAAGACGGCCTGCAGGCCGCCCTGCACGACCTCGCACAGGTTCGCGGGGCCTTCTGCTATGGCGAAAGCGGCGCTGAATTCGCGGCGACGCTGGCCGAAAAGGGCGTGCAGACCGCCATTTTCAGCGATCTGGAGCAGGCCTTTGGCGCTGCTTTAGCCACGGCCGAGGGCGAATCGGCACATTCTGCGACGATTTTACTGGCCCCAGCGGCCGGTTCGTGGGATCAATTCCCATCTTTTGAAGTCCGGGGCGATGCATTTCGAGCTCTGGCAGCGACATATTTGACCTAGGGGATTTTGACATGAGCCATGTCTCCCGCGCTGATACGTCTGTTTTCGGGCGTTGGTGGTGGACGGTGGACCGCACGACGATTGGGATCGTGCTGATTTTGATGGCCATCGGGGCCTTACTGTCCTTTTCTGCTTCACCAGCCATGGCTGAAGACCTGCGACTGGGCGCGTACTACTTCGTTAACCGGCACCTGATCTTTCTGGTGCCTGCTGCGCTGATCTTCTTCGTGCTGAGCCTGTTTTCGCCGGTGTGGATCTGGCGGTTGAGCGTGCTCGGCGTGGTCCTCGGCCTCGCGGGCATGGCGACGACGCTGGTTTACGGCTCGACGATCAAGGGCGCTGAGCGCTGGATCGACCTCGGCCTGATCAAGCTCCAGCCCTCCGAGTTCATGAAACCGGCGTTTTTCGTGGTCAGCGCGTGGCTGTTCGCGCTCGACCGGCGGATGCAGACCCGCTGGGCGCTGCCCNTCAACTTCGTTCTGCTGGTGCTTATTCTCGGCCTGCTGACCCTGCAGAAAGACTTCGGCCAGTCGGTACTATTCGCCGCGATCTGGGGCTTTCAGCTCTTCCTCGGCGGCTACCGCATGATCTGGATCGTCGGCCTGGGGGGGCTTGGCGGGGCCGCCGGCTTTGCCGCCTATACCTTCATGCCGCACGTGCAAAGCCGCATCGACGGCTTCATCACNGCCGGGGGTGAGCAATACCAGCTCAAGCGCGCCGCAGACGCCTTCAACGACGGTGGCTGGCTCGGCGTCGGGCCGGGCGAAGGCCTGGTCAAAGACGCGATTCCAGACGTGCACAACGACTTCATCTTCTCGGTGCTGGGCGAGGAATTCGGTCTGATGGCCTGCATCGGCGTGCTGCTGATCTACACGCTGCTGGTGCTGCGCGGGGTCGCGCTGACCGCGCGCCACGACAGCCTGTTCACCGCGCTGGCCGCCGCTGGTCTGGTTTCGCAGCTGGGTTTGCAAGCCCTGATCAACATGGCGTCAACTTTGGCGCTTATCCCGACCAAGGGCATGACCCTGCCGTTCCTGAGTTACGGGGGCTCGTCCCTGCTGTCGCTCGCCATCTCCATGGGCATCTTTCTGGCCCTGACCCGGCGGCGACCCCGGCAAGAGAGCGTTCTATGAGCCTGATCACCCTGGCCGCCGGTGGCACCGGTGGTCACGTCTTTCCAGCGCTGGCGCTGGCCCGCAGCCTGATTGCGCGCGGCCACAGCCTGCGGCTGGTGACGGATCAGCGTGGTCTGGCTTTCTCCGGTGACTTTGACCCGGCGGGTATTGATGTGATTTCTGCAGGCGGGCTGGTCTCCGGCGCNCCGCACCGCCGCGCCGCCGGGCTGTTCCGGTTGGCCCGCGGCTATGTGCAGGCCCGCAGCCTGCTCCGCCGCCACAAGCCTNCCGCCGTGGTCGGNTTCGGTGGNTTTCCCTCCGCCCCGCCCATGCTCGCCGCTCAGCATTTGGGCCTGCCCACCCTGCTGCACGAACAGAACGGCATCATGGGCCGCGCCAATGCCTTCGTCAGCCGGCAGGTCCGGCAGATTTCCGCTGCCTTCCCGCAGCTCGAGGGCGTGCCCGCGTCGGCGCAGGACCGGGTCAGCGCCGTCGGCAACCCGATCCGGGCCGATATCGCGGCCGTGGGCGAGACCGCGTTCGCGCCCCCCAAGCCCGATGGCGCCCTNAACTTGCTGGTTTTCGGTGGGTCGCAAGGCGCGGCCGTGTTTGCCAGCCTGCTTCCTGCCGCGCTGAACCGGCTCAGCCCGGCCGAGNGCGCACGCCTGCATGTGGTCGCNCAGATCCGCGACGAAAGCCGTGCCGAGACCAAAGCCCGCCTCGCTNCACTCGCGCTGGGANNCCTCGAAATCGCGCCCTTCTTTTCCGACATGCCCCAGCGCCTCGCCGCAGCCCATCTGGTGCTCAGCCGGTCCGGCGCCACCACGGTGCACGAGCTGGCCGCCGCCGGACGCCCGGCGATCTTTGTNCCGCTGTCGGTGCACCGCGATGACCAGCAAGGGCGCAATGCCCGCCTGCTGACCGACCCTGGTGCTGCCCTGCTGGTCCGTGAAGGCGCCGACGCGCCGCAGCGGGTCGCTACCCACATCTCGGCCCTGCTGGCAGCCCCCGAGGCCCTCGCTGACATGGCCGCCAAGGCCCGCGCCAGCGCCCTGCTCGGGGCCGCCGANAAGCTCGCCGACATGGTCGAGCAGGAGATCGCCACACCATGAACAACGTACTGTCCTCGATGCGGCACATGCCGCTGGATACCGGCATCTTTCACTTCGTCGGCATTGGCGGTATCGGCATGTCCGGCATCGCCGAGGTCCTGAAAAACCTCGGTTACGAGGTACAGGGCTCCGACATCGGCGAAAACGCCAACGTCAAACGCCTGCGCGAGCAGGGGATCACCGTGCAGGTCGGCCACAGCGCCGAAAACGTCCAGGACGCCGCCGTGCTCGTGGTCTCGTCCGCCATCCGGGACGATAACCCGGAATTGCTGGAAGCCCGCGCGCTGTCCCTGCCCGTGGTCCGGCGCGCGGACATGCTGGGTGAGCTCATGCGCCTGAAGTGGGCCGTCGCCGTTGGCGGCACCCACGGCAAGACCACCACGACTTCGCTCATTGCCTGCCTGCTCGACGCCGGGGGCAAGGACCCGACAGTGATCAACGGCGGCATCATCAACGCCTACGGCACCAACGCCCGCCTCGGCGACGGCGACTGGCTGGTCGCCGAAGCCGACGAGAGCGACGGCACCTTCACCCGCCTGCCGGCCACCGTNTCGGTGGTGACCAACATCGACCCCGAACACCTCGACCACTACGGCGGTGAAGACGCGCTCCACGACGCCTTCCGCGCCTTCATGGGCAACATCCCGTTCTACGGCTTTGCGGTGGCCTGCATCGACAACGAGACGGTACAGGGCTTGCTGCCCGCCGTCGAAGACCGGCGCGTGCTGACCTATGGCTTCAACCCACAGGCCGACTTGCGCGCGGTCAACGTCGCCTCCAACGGGCTCGGCATGACCTTCGACGTCCATGTCACCGAACGGGTCAGCCCGACCGGCGCCAGTCAGGTGATCCCGGATATCCACCTGCCCATGTTCGGCGACCACAACGTCTCCAACGCCGTGGCTGCGATTGCCGTCGCGCTTGAACTCGGGGTCGCGCCGGAGACCATCCAAAGTGGCTTCGAGGCCTTCGGCGGGGTCCGGCGGCGCTTCACGCTGACCGGCGAGTGGCAGGGGGNGAGCGTCATCGACGACTACGGCCACCATCCNGTCGAGATCACCGCCGTCCTGCGCGCCGCCCGGCAGCGGGTCGAGAGCACCGGCGGCAAGGTTCACGCCATCCACCAGCCCCACCGCTTCTCCCGCCTCAGTTCACTGTTCGAGGACTTCTGCACCTGCTTCAACGAGGCCGACAGCGTGCTGATCGCCGACGTTTTTGCCGCCGGGGAAGCCCCGATCGAGGGCGCCGACGCCCGCGCGCTGGTCGCGGGGATACAAGCGCGGGGCCACCGCAGCGCCGGTTACCTCGCCGATGCCGGTGATCTGGCCGCCCGCGTGCGGGAGCGGGCCGAACCCGGCGATCTGGTCGTCTGTCTGGGCGCGGGCAGCATCACCACCTGGGCCAACGCCCTGCCTGAACAACTGGGTGCCGGGGGCGGTGCCCCTTGAACGCCGCTGCCGCCATCGTGACACGGCAGGGTGATGATCCGGAGGCGCTGATCGACGCCCTGCCCGCGGTCCGGGGCAGCTACAAGCCCGATCACCCGGTCGGTCCGCTGACGTGGTTCCGCGTCGGCGGCGCAGCGCAGGTCTTCTTCCGACCCGAAGACCCCGACGACCTCGCCCACTTCCTCCGCGACCGACCCAGAGACGTGCCGGTTTCCATCCTCGGGGTCGGTTCGAACAGCCTGATCCGTGACGGCGGCGTCCCCGGTGTGGTGATCCGGCTGAGCGCCAAGGCCTTCGGCAGCATCAGCATCGACGGCAGTCGCGTGACCGCCGGCGCGGCTGCGCTGGATGCCACCGTCGCCAAAACCGCCGCAAAGGCGGGCCGTGCCGGGCTGGGCTTCTACGTCGGTGTTCCCGGGACTATCGGCGGGGCGCTGCGCATGAACGCCGGCGCCCACGGCGGCGAGACCCGCCAGCGGCTGGTTTCCGCGCGGGTGATTTCTCCCGATGGCGTGCTGCAAGACCTGCCCGCCGCCGATCTGGGCCTGTCCTACCGACACTGTGCCCTACCCCCGGACTGGTTGTTCGTTTCCGCGACCTTCGAGACCGACGACGGCGACCCCGCCGCGCTTCAGGACGAACTCGCCGCAATCCAGAACCAGCGCGAAGACACCCAGCCGATCCGGGAGAAAACCGGCGGCTCCACCTTCAAGAACCCGCCCGAAGACGCCCCCCACGGCCCCAGCGCGTGGAAGCACGTCGACGCGGCCGGCTGCCGGGGCCTGCGCGTCGGTGGGGCGCAGGTTTCCGAGAAGCACTGCAACTTCCTGATCAACACCGGCGAGGCCACGGCCTTCGATATTGAACAACTGGGCGAGACGGTTCGGGAGCGGGTCTACCGCGACTGCGGCCTGTTGCTGCACTGGGAAATCCGGCGCGTGGGCGCCTTCGCAACGGGCGCCGTTGTAACCCCGGCTGAAGAGGTGCTGGGGCTATGAGTACCGCACGTATCCTGCTGCTCCGGGGCGGGCTTTCGGCCGAGCGCGAGGTCTCGCTGACCAGCGCGGCCGAGGTCGAACGCACGCTGCTCGGCGCCGGCTACGAAGTCACCAGCCTTGACCCCGGCTGGGACGTGGCCGAGACCCTGCCCCGGGCGCTCAGGGGTGTCGACGTGGTCTTCAACGCTTTGCACGGCAAATGGGGTGAAGACGGCAATATCCAGGCGCTCCTGAACTTTGCCCGCGTGCCCTATACCCATTCGGGCGTGATGGCGTCCTCGCTGGCCATGGACAAGCCGCGCTCCAAGCTGCTGTTCGCCGCGGCGGGCATCCCCATTGTCCACGACCGCCCAGTGACGCTGGATGAACTGAGCAAGGGCGGCGACCCGCTGCCCCGCCCCTACGTGATCAAACCCAGCCACGAAGGCTCCTCGGTCGGGGTCAAGATCGTTATGCCCGGCAGCGGCCGGGCAGACCTGAGCGGTCTGGAAACCTACGACAGTCTCATGGTCGAGGACTACGTACCGGGCCGGGAGCTGACCGTATCGGTGCTGCAGGCCCNGGGNCAAGCGCCGCGCGCGCTGGCGGTGACGGAGCTGGAAACCGACGCCGCCTTCTATGACTACGAGGCCAAATACAGCGCCGAGGCGCAGACCCGGCACATCGTAAACCCGGACACCCTGTCCGGGGATGTGCAGGAGGCACTGCTGCGCTGGTCGGAGGCCGCGCACGAGACCCTCGGCTGTCGGGGCGCGACGCGGGCGGACTTCCGCTACGATCCCGACTCTGGCCGAATCGCGATTCTTGAGGTAAATACNCANCCNGGNCTGACCCCGCTCAGNCTNNTGCCGGANCANGCNTTNGCNACNGGNATGGATTTTANNNCNCTNGTNNCNTGGATGGTNGAAAACGCNGCATGCGACGCCTGACTGCGNTTNTGGCGGAAANACGGNNANNATTCTTCCCGGGATTCGGCGCATAACGTTGATTATCACGACTTCGAACCGGGCTTCGGGACCGGCTCGGAGACGATGCAGGCGGCTGCAGACGCCAGCGCCAAAACGGCCATGGATGCAGACTGGGCGACCGAAGTTCCGGCGGTCGAGACTGAATTCACCGATGCACGCTCCATCGACGCTGAACGGGCTGGCGCTGGACTGGCCGAGGAAGATTTCGCCGGGTCCATGGCCGACCGCGCCGCAGCGATGCCGCCCCCTGCCCCCGCGCCCGAGCGCTCAACTCGGTCTGCGCTGGAGCAGCGCCGCCGCCGGATCACCCGCGTTTCCCGCGCCCGCCAGATCGGCACGGTGCTCAGTGTCGCCGTCCCCCTTACCCTGCTCACCCTGTTTGTCGGGGGGGGTGGCTGGGCCTGGTACAGTGGCCGCTTGGATATCGCCAGTATCCGGGGTACCGAAGCAGCACAGATCGCTGGGGCTGGCCTAGGGCTTCGAATAGAAGAATTTTCGATCTCAGGGCGCCGCTACACCCGCGAATCTGAAATTGTGGCTGCTGTCGGCGCCTATTATGGTGACCCGATCCTGGGCATTGAACCAGCGGACGCCAAGCTACGAATCGAAGGCCTGCCCTGGGTGCAGAGTGCCGAGGTCGAACGCATCCTGCCCAAGACCATCTCGGTTACGGTGGTTGAGCGAGTGCCGCTGGCCATCTGGCAGAACGACGCCCAGCATCAGATCATCGATACCGAAGGCTCAGTAATCCCAGACCAGCAAGCGTCCCTGTTCCTCGAAGAGCTACCGGTGGTGTCCGGTCTTGGCGCGCCCGACGCTGCAACAGCGCTGATTGACACCCTCGCCGAAGTGCCAAACGTGCAGCAGTACGTGGTCGCTGCGCATCGGCGCGGCACCCGGCGCTGGGACCTGTTCCTCACTCTGGGGATCAAAGTGCAGCTACCGGCGCAGGGCACCGAGCTGGCGCTACGGCAACTGAGCGAAGCGGACCTGAAATACGGCCTGTTCGACCGCGATATTGTCAATATCGACCTGCGGATCCCCAATCGGATGATCGTTCGAAAGCGAAACGACTCTGAGGATTTTGATCTTGATTTGTTCTCAGACGATGAGAATGTTTCCACTTATTTTCATGATAATACAGAAAATAGCTTAACTCTTGTGTCGGATTCGATTACATTATGAGCTGAAGGGGTACGATGCGCTTATTTTACGCGTCGGCCGCAACCTCGGGTCAGGGTGTGGATCCGGGATTTTAAAGGCAAACGGCGCTGTTTTGGCGCCATGATTTGACGGAAATATTTTTGAGCATGCGAACGCTACGTTCACATCGCGGGCTCTTTGGAGTTCTTGACGTTGGCTCGTCGAAAATCACGTGTCTCGTGGTTAACGCGACCAACCCCCGCTCACCGAAAGTCCTCGGCATGGGGCATCGCGCGTCGAAGGGACTTCGCGGCGGTGAAATCGTGGACATGGACGCGGCTCAAGACGCCATCCTCGCCGCCATCACCGACGCTGAAGACGCCGCTGGCCTGACCATCGAAGATGTCTTTCTGACCTACGCTGGCGGTAAGCCGCGCAGCCAGCTGATCGATCTGGAGATCGAAGTCGGCGGACACGCGGTCATCGACACCCACATCAATGCCCTGCTCAACTACGCTGCACAGGAACTGCCCTTCGAGCAGGAATCCGTGCGGCCGATGCAGCGCATTCATACCCTGCCCGTGGACTACCGCGTCGACCGCAACCACGGCATCCGTGATCCACGCGGCATGACCGCCTTCCACCTCGGTTCACGCCTGCTCGCTGTTTCCCTGTCACGCTCCAGCCTCGACCACCTCGTCGATGCCGTCGACAAGTGCCACCTCACCATCCGTGGGGTAATGATCGGCGGGCTGGCCAGCCACCACGCGGTTGTCACCGAAGAGGAGATGCAGCTTGGCGCCTGCCTCGTTGAAATCGGCGCCTCGGTCTCGACGTTGGTCGTCTTCAATGGTGGCGGCCCAGTGCACGTTGAAACCATGCCCGTGGGCTCAGACCACCTGACCCGCGACCTCGCGGCCGCACTCAACTGCAACACAGCAGCAGCCGAACGCATCAAGACGCTCTATGGCTCCGCTCTGAGCAACCCTTCAGACAGCGACCGTGAGATCCGGCTCCCACGCGAGGCGATGGACGGCGGGCTGGTCGGTAGCGACCGCATCACCCGCTCGCTGGTCGTCGGCGTGCTGCAGCCACGGCTGGACGAGATGTTCGGCCTGATCCGGCAGCGCATGGAACACCCTAATCTTCGCAAGTTCGCCGGTCGCCGCGTGATTTTCACCGGCGGCGGGGCCAACCTCACCGGCCTGCGCGACTATGCAACCCTGGCGCTCGACCGCCAGATCAGAATTGGAAGGCCACGGGAGATGGCGGGTTTGCCCGCGTCTCACATTGGCTTCGAGCTCTCAGCCGCTCTGGGACTGGCACATTTTGCCGCCGCTCCCGGTCAGACAGCGGCCAACGGCTCGGTCGGCTCAGCACATCTGCAGCGGAAGTCCATTTTGCAGTCCATCCCGCTCGTGGGTGGCCTGTTTAACAAGAAGGCCGCGTGAAATGACGGCCCTGATCATTACAACGATCATAAAAAATATAAGCGACTCAGTCGCACGAGATACTGGTGGAGAATTTTATGTGTGCTCTTAATTTGGGCGTCCCGGATCAGAAGGCGATCTTCAAGCCTCGAATCCTTGTCCTCGGCGTCGGCGGTGCCGGTGGAAACGCAGTTAACAATATGATTCAGGCAGACCTCCAAGGTGTGGAGTTTGCCGTAACCAACACCGATGCACAGGCGCTCGAGATGTCGCTCAGCGACCGTCGCGTGAGACTGGGAACCATGGCCACTCAGGGCCTGGGCGCAGGCGCAAACCCCATGGTGGGCCGCGCGGCAGCGGAAGAATCGCTGCAGGACGTGCTCGACGAGATCGGTGACGTCAACATGGTGTTCATCACCGCTGGCATGGGCGGGGGCACCGGCACCGGTGCAGCCCCGCTGATCGCCAAAGCCCTCAAGGAGCGCGGTGTCCTGACCGTCGGCGTCGCGACCAAGCCCTTCGCATTCGAAGGCGTGGTGCGCATGCGTCAGGCCGAGGAAGGCATCGACCTCTTCGCTTCGACGGTCGACACCCTAATCGTGATCCCGAACGAAAACCTGTTCCGCATTGCCAATGAAAACACATCCTACGCCGACGCGCTGAAAATGGCCGACGAAGTGCTGTACGACGGCGTTCGGGCAATTTCCGACCTGATCGTCCGCCCGGGCAACATCAACCTCGATTTTGCCGACGTGCGCGCGCTGATGACCGTCATGGGCAAATCGATGATGGGCACTGGCGAGGCCGATGGCGAAAACCGGGCGCTGGACGCTGCCGAGCGCGCCATCAAGAACCCGCTGCTCGACGACGTTAACCTGAAGTCGGCCAAGGGCGTTCTGCTGAACATTTCCGGTGGCCCCGACCTGACTATGTACGAGGTCGACGAAGCCGCCAAGCGCATCACCCGCGAAGTCATGCCGGAGAGCAACATCATCACCGGCACGTCGATTGACCCATCGCTCGACGGCACGGTCCGTGTTTCGGTCGTCGCAACCGGGATCGCCGAGGAACTGGGACAGCAGGAAGCCACCCCGACCAACGGTTTTGCGCGGCAGGAACTGGGCCTCGCGCCTTCGGCCGCGGCACCGGTCAAACCAACCCCGATCGCCCCCCCTGCACCCGTCACCAACGTGGCCAGCAAAGGGCGCAGCGGCGCCATCACCGTCAACGGCAACGCCGGCGGTGTGATCCATACCATTCAGGGCGTGCCCGGCTCGATGGAATTCGCGCGCGCCGTCGCCAATCCACCTAAGCCGGCCGCGGACCCCGCTCCGGCCCCTCAGGCGGTGGAAGCGGCAGACGCACAGGTGATAGAAAAGCCGCGCAATCCGATTGCGCCGCTGCCTGAAACCCTGCTCACCCCGCCAGCGCGGAATGAGTTGATGGACATGCGGGAGGCTTACAACAGCCAGTCCGCAGCGCAGGCGACCCCGCACCGTTACGAGGCTGCACCGGCACCAGTCGCGACTGCACCGTCACCGGCTCCAGCTCCGGCTCAAGCCGTGGCTTCGCCTCAGCAGGCTGCCGAGCCAGCTCAGCATTCAAGCAACCTGATGACCGCGCAGGCCCGCGCAGAACAGGCGCGGCGGGAACCTGCTGCACCGGCAGCGCCAGCACCCGTTGCTGCGCCGTCAGCGCCAGCCGTCGAGCCGCAGCTGTTCGAACCCCTTGGTGGACGGGACGACCCCTTCGCCGGGATGGGAGAAACAGCCCGCGATGAAGCCCGCGCTGAGACCTCGCCCGAGCCCGGCCAGACGGCTCGGCCCAGCGGTGCGCTCGGCTTCCTCAAGGGCCTCGCCCGTGGCGGCTTTTCCAAGGCAACGACCTCACAGGACGTGCATGAAGCCGAAGAGCGCGAGCGCCGGGTGCGAGAGAACGGTTTCGACCAGCTTGCTCGACCTGCTTTTGAGTCAGGCGGGCCTGCAGAACCAGTCGCAACCCGTGGTCTCAACAGCCCAGGTCAGCAGCCCACGCTGACCAGCCTATCCACCACACCGACTGGGGTTGATCCGCTGGACGTTGATGAGTCTGAAATCAACATTCCCGCCTTCCTTCGTCGCCAGATGAACTGATTGCCGCAGGAAGTCACAAAACCACCGACTTACCACCACTATTCTCCCTCAGGGCGGGGTGCCAAGGCACCTTCGCCCTTTCTTTTTGGGGCGGGGTGACGCACACCCGTATCCACGTCGAAGAAATGGTAAGGCCCGTGACAAACCAACGAACTCTCGCCCAGCCGCTGCGGCTCTCGGGTCTCACGCTCCATGCCGGTGTGCCGGTCTCCTGCACCGTCACGCCCGCAAGTATCGGACACGGCCTGATATTCCGCAGACTCGACTCTCTTCCCGAAGTTGCCGACGTGACCGTGGCACCCAGTCGATTGGTTGCAGCGCCGCTGTGCTCGCGCATTGCTAACGAAGGTGGCACGAGCATTTCCACCCTCGAGCACCTGATGGCCGCCTTCCGAGTCTACGGCATTACCAACGCGCTCATTACCCTCGACGGGCCGGAAGTGCCGATCCTCGACGGCTCAGCCCTGCCCTGGGTCAGGGCAATCGAGGAGGCCGGGGTCTTCGAGCAGGACTGTGTTGCCGCCATGGTGGAACTCCAACGCGCGGTGCGGGTGTCCTACGATGATCGGCACGCCACCCTGATGCCGTTACAAAACCGAGAGGAGACGGCGACCTTCACAGCCAGGATCGAGTTCGCGTCCAACGGAATCGGCGCTCAGTCGTTCTCGGGCGAGGCGAAGCCAGCATTTTTCAATGAACACATCGCTGCCGCACGCTCCTTCGTCGAAGCAAGCGAGTTGCCGGCGCTGCAGTCCAAGGGTCTGGTGCGGGGCGGCTCGCTCGCCAATGCAGTCGTCTTCGACGCTGTTGGTGTCCGAAACCCGGAAGGTCTGCGCTTTCCCGATGAGCCAGCTCGGCACAAGGTGCTGGACGCCATGGGAGACATGTACCTCGGCGGGGTGCAGATCCTAGCCCATTATCAGGGGTACAAGGCAGGGCACGCCCTGCATGCCGCCTTGCTGCGCACTCTGTTCGCCGATGAGACCGCTTGGCGGTGGACCGAGGAGAGTGTCACCAGCAAAGTTGTAGCCATGGACCACTTCCGGCGCTAAAACGGCGGCAGGATTATGCGGCGGCAATTCTGGTGGTTAACGCTGGATGCAACGCGCCGTCCATGTGCCCCGACGGCCCTAAAAGCGAGGTCAACCCAAGCCTTGAAATCGATCCTGCCCCTTTTTGTCGGCTTGCTCGCTCTTGTCACCCTGACCGCTTGTGAGGATCGGGTCGAGCGGGTGGCGCGGCTGCAGACCGAAGCGGATACCATCGACGAACTGGCCGAAGAGGCTCAGCGATCGATCAACGCCATGCGCTACGTCGAGGCAGCCCGGTTGCTGGATGAAATCGACCGGCAATTCCCGACGTCGGTCGAAGCGCCCCGGGCGTTGATCCTTTCCGGTCGGTACTTTTTCGAGGCTCAGGAGTACGAACAAGCCGTCGGGGTGCTCTCACGTTTTATCAGAGACCATGGTGGTCATCCGGATATCGCCTACGGCTATTACCTGCGTGCGGTTAGTGCCTACCGTTCTGTGTCCGAAGTCGATAAGGACGAGGGCGACACCCGGCAAGCTGAGGCCTATCTGCTAGAGGTCATCAATAAATTCTCCGGCACGGACTATGCCCTCGATGCCAGCGTCAAGCTGAATGCTATCAAGAACCAACGCGCCGCCAAGGAGCTGGTGACGGGTAAGTTCTACCACCACCGGAAGGAATTCCTCGCAGCGCTGACCCGCTATCAGAACGTAGTCGGAGAGTTTCCGGATTCGACCTATGTCGAAGAGGCGCTTTATCGCATCATCGAGGTCTACGTGAGCCTGGGCCTGGCGCAGGAGGCCAAGCATACGGCTGTCCTGCTTGGTCACAACTTTCCGGCCAGTTCCTGGTATCACAAGGCCTATGAGATTGTTGAAGGCCCCTTGCCGCGCCATATCAAGTCCAAGGGTGGGGGCTTGGGGCGCCTGAACCCCTTCGGCTGATACGGGAATGAGGGAGCGCTGTGCTCACGACCTTGTCCATTCGTGATTTTGTCCTGATCGACCAGCTCAATCTGGAACTGGGCATGGGGCTGACCACGCTCACCGGTGAGACTGGTGCGGGCAAGTCGATCCTGCTCGACGCTTTGGGGGTATGCATCGGCTTACGGGCCAGCCCGGACATGGTCCGTCGCGGCGCGCGGCAGGCCTCGATTACCGCTGTTTTCGACGTTCCGGACCGGCACCCGGTTTTTCACGAACTTCGTGAGCTGGGTCTGCAGATTGACGACAGCGAGCTGGTGCTGCGCCGGGTGATACAGGCCGATGGCCGCAGCCGCGCTTTCGTCAATGACGAACCAACCTCGGCGGGCACCCTGCGCCGTCTGGGTGAGACCATGGTTGAGATCCAGGGGCAGTTTGACCTGCACGGTCTGCTCTCACCGGCCCACCATCGCAGCGTGCTCGACGCCTTTGCCGGCCATGGCAATCTGCTGTCGGCAGTTCAGCGCAGTCACGAAGCGCTGCAGGCGGCTGAAGCCGAACTGGAGCGCGCGCGCGAAGACCTCGCCCAGGCCCAGCGCGAAGAATCCTATCTCCGCCACGCGACCGAGGAACTCGAAGAGCTGGCCCCCGAAGTCGGCGAAGTCGCGCGGCTGGAAGCACGGCGGGGCCTGCTTGCCAACATGGCCGGGGTTCAGGAAGCGGTCGAGCAGGCCGCCCACGCTCTTTACGGCGGGGGCGCTGGCAGCGGTGGCGGTGGCAACGCTGATGGCGAGGGCGGTGATACCTCCGGCGAGGGCGCTGATGCGCGCCTGAATCAGGCCTATCGCGCGCTCGAACGCGCCTCGGAGCGTGGCGGCGGCGAGGCCCTGCAGCCCGCCTTGGCGGCGGTCGACCGTGCGGCGGTCGAAGTCAACGAAGCGCTGGCGCAGTTGCAGGCGGTGGAACAGGCGCTGGAGGCTGATCCGGCCGCTTTGGCGCAGGTCGAAGACCGGCTGTTCCGCTACCGTGAACTCGCACGCAAGCACAGCGGCACACCCGATGATCTGGCGCCGCTGCTGGACCGCTTCCGCCGGGGTTTGGAAGCGCTGGACGACAGCAGCGCACATATGGAGGCCCTCGAAGCCGCGCTGGCTCAGGCGCGGGCGCAGTACGACGAAGCCGCCCAGCGGCTGAGCGCATCCCGACACGAGGCCGCCCTGCGGCTCGACCAGACCGTCATGGGCGAGTTGCCGGTCCTGAAGCTCGAACACGCACGGTTCCGCACCGAGATCGTCACCGACGCCGAGGGTCGCAGCGCCCTTGGGGTGGACGCGGTGACCTTCACCGCAGCCACCAATGCCGGTGCGGCCTTCACCGGCATCCAGAAGACCGCCTCGGGCGGGGAGCTGTCGCGCTTCCTGCTGGCGCTCAAGGTGGCGCTGGCCAACGACAATCCGCTGCCGACGCTGGTGTTCGACGAGGTCGACGCCGGCGTGGGTGGGGCAACGGCCGAGGCTGTGGGTCGGCGGCTGCAGAAGCTCGCGCGCCGGGTGCAGGTGCTGGTTATCACCCACAGCCCGCAGGTCGCCGCCAAGGGCGCGCATCATCTGCGCGTGTCCAAGAGCGACACCGCCGCCCGTGACGGTGGCGCTGGCGGCATGAGTGACAGCTCGCCAAACATGACCACCGACGTGCGACCGCTGAGCGCCGACGAACGGCGGCTGGAAATCGCGCGTATGGTCGCCGGTGACAGCCTGACCCCCGAAGCCGAGGCCGCTGCGCAGGCGCTGCTGCGGGACAGCCAGCGATGACCGGGCCCGACCCCAAGCAACCTGAGATCCCGCGCGACCGCCTTATGGCCGAAACCCGGCTGACGGTGCTGCGCACCCGCATGGCCGAGGCTGAGGCTGCCTACTACCAGCACGACGATCCGATCATCAGCGACGCCGACTACGACGCCCTGCGCGCCGAAGTGCTGGCCATCGAGGACCACTTTCCCGATCTGGTCACGGCGGACAGCCCCAGCCAGACCGTTGGCGCAGCGCCGGCAGGGGGCTTTGCCAAGGTCACCCACGCGCGGGCCATGCTGTCGCTGTCCAACGCCTTTGACGACGACGATGTGGTCGAGTTTTTCGGGCGGGTGCGGCGGTTCCTGAGCCTCGACGAGGACGAGCCGGTGGAGCTCACCTGCGAGCCCAAGATCGACGGCCTGTCCGCGGCCCTGACCTACGAAAACGGTGTGTTTCAGCTCGGGGCGACCCGGGGCGACGGCGCCGTGGGCGAAAACATCACCGAGAACCTGCGCACCCTGCAGGACGTGCCGGCGCGCCTCGCCGGGGCGGGCTTTCCCAACGTGATCGAGGTGCGCGGTGAAGTCTACATGGCCAAGGCGGATTTTGCCGCCATGAACGATGGGCTCGCGGCCGAGGGCAAAAAGGTCTTCGCCAACCCGCGCAACGCGGCAGCCGGAGGCCTGCGCCAACTTGACCCGAGCATCACCGCGTCCCGACCGCTGAGGTTCTTTGCCTACTCGCTGGGGCAGGTCTCGGGCCCGGTCGGCGAGACGCACTGGGATCTGCTCGGCCGGTTATCGGACTGGGGCTTCGTGACCAACCCGCTCAACCGCCTGTGCCGGACGGCCGAAGACGTGCTCGCGTTCTACCACGACATCGAGACCCGGCGGGCGGATCTGCCCTACGACATCGATGGGGTCGTCTACAAGGTCAACCGCTTCGACTTCCAGAGCCGGATGGGTCAGGTCAGCCGCTCGCCGCGCTGGGCCATTGCGCACAAGTTCCCGGCTGAGCGCGCAGTGACGGTGCTTCGTGACATAACGCTGCAGGTGGGCCGGACCGGCGCGCTGACCCCTGTGGCAAACCTCGAGCCGGTGACGGTCGGCGGGGTGGTGGTGTCGCGGGCGACCCTGCACAACGAAGACGAACTCGGCCGCAAGGATATCCGCGCCGGTGATACGGTGGTGATCCAGCGTGCTGGCGACGTGATCCCGCAGGTGGTTGAGGTGCTGGCGGACCGGCGCTCGGCGGACAGTGCTGCCTTTGTCTTCCCCGACGCCTGCCCGGTGTGCGGCTCGCCCGCGATCCGGCCCGAGGGCGAGGCGGTGCGACGCTGCACGGGCGATCTGGTGTGCGAGGCCCAGGTGGTTGAACGGCTCAAACACTTCGTCTCGCGCGATGCACTGGACATCGATGGTTTCGGGGCGCGGAACATCGAGCAGTTCTTCGGCTATGGCTGGCTGGCGCGTCCGGGGGACGTGTTTCGGCTGGGCGCACAGGTGGCAGAGATCGCCGGCCTGGAGGGCTGGGGCGAGACCTCGGCTGCCAACCTGCAGGCGGCGATTGAAGCGCGGCGCGAGATCCCACTGGACCGGTTGCTGCTCGGGCTCGGGATCCGACAGGTGGGGCAGACCACAGCGCGGCTGCTGGCGAGGCGGTTCGAGACGGCCGCGGCACTGTTCGAGCAGTTTGGACGGGTGGCGGAGGGCGACAAGGTGGCGGAAGCCGAGTTGCTGGATATCGATGGGATCGGTCCGGGCGTGGTCGAGGATATCGCGCGCTTCTTCGCCAACCCGGACAACCGCGCTGCGGTGGACGACCTGCTGGACGAGGTCGAGGTGCAGGCGGTGACTGCGCCGGTGATCAGCGAAGACGCGAAGCTGGCTGGTAAGACCGTTGTGTTTACCGGCACTCTGACCCGGATGTCGCGGGCCGAGGCCAAGGCGCGGGCCGAAGCGCTGGGCGCCAAAGTTGCCGGATCGGTGTCGAAGAAGACCGACCTGGTGGTCATCGGCCTCGATGCAGGGTCCAAGGCGAAGAAGGCGGCAGAGCTGGGGCTGGAGACCATGGACGAGGATCAGTGGTTGGCCTTCCTCGGCTGAGCTTCATCAGGCACTCAGGCGTGCGCGTGGGAGGGCCGAAGGCCGCGAAGCGGCCGAGGACCGAGCGCGCCACCCTAATCCCGGGCCAAGTCGGCGCAACATCTTTCCATCGACAATCAACACGCTCCGCTTTGATTGTCCTTCAAGCGAAGATCTCCCACACACTCGAAGGCGCAGCCGTTTTGGACGTAAAGGGAAAACGCGCTCACAGCGAAGCGTTTTGAGCGCAGATGAAATGAGTCGCTCACAGCGAAGCGTTTTGAGCGCAGAGCGAGAGAAGTTGCGCGCTCGATTTGACGCCGCTTCGCGGCTTACATATCTTCCCCGCGCAACTCAGGTCCTGTCGTCCCGGTTCCAGGGCGCGGCCTCGGGCATCTCTTCCTGCCCTTCTGCTACCAGCATAGCCCGATGATAGGCATAGGATACGTCGAAGTCGTGGATGACGCCGATCAGCCGCTGGCCGGTCTCATCCTCGATCACCGGCACATGGGCCTCGCCCTTCTCCACGAAGCGCTTCATCGCCGTCGTCAGATCGCAGGCTGACGTCACCGATAATGCCGGAGACGCCAGGTCGGCCGCAGTCTTGTCAGGGTCATCAAAGGCACTGCGCGATGTCTCAAGCGTAATGAACCCCTCCAACCGGCCACCCTCGCCGACAACGAACACCCGACCCCAGCGGCTTGCGATCACCGCCTCGAGCGTCGCCGGTGCAGGCAGGTCCGGCGCCACCGTATCCGGCTCCTCATCCAGCACCTCGGAAACCTGTGTGTTGCGCAACAAAGAGATGTCCTTGCCATCGCGGATGTCGTGCCCCATCGACTGCAGCTGCCGGGTGAAGAACGAATGCCCGGTTAGGGTCCGCGACAGCCCGACCGCGAACACCACCGCCACCATCGACCCCACCGCCATGGGGTAAGAGCCGGTCAACTCGAACACCATCAGCACGGTCGAAATTGGCGCGCCGAGCACCGCGGCCGCGACTGCCCCCATGCCGACGATCGCATAGGCCGATGACCCCGATGTCTCCCATGGCAACCAACCCACCAGCTGGCCGAATACGGCCCCCAGCGTCGCGCCGATCAGCAGCGAGGGCGAGAAGACCCCGCCGCCGAAGCCCAGCCCCTGACAGGCCGTCGCGCAAATGATCTTCCCCACCAGGATTGCGACCAGCAGCAGCAAGCCATACTGACCAGCCAGCGCCAGCTGTGTCGCCTCATAGCCGATCCCCAGCACCTGCGGCAACTGGATCGCGATTAGGCCAACGATCAGCCCCGCGATCGCCGGACGGCACCACCACGGCAGCCGGAGTTGCTCGGCCACCCGCACAATCCGAAAGCTCATGAAGATGAACAGCACGGCCATGAGCCCACTGACGCCCCCCAGAGCCCCGAACAGCGGAAAATCGATCGGGCCGGCGATAACAATCTCCGGCATTACAAAGGCCGGGTCATCGCCCCGCACCGCGCGACCGACCAGCGTCGCGGTCAGCGCCGCGAGCACGCAGGGCGCAAAGACGGAAAAGGCGTAGTGCCCGACCACGACCTCGAGCGCGAAGAACACCCCGGCCAGCGGCGCATTGAACGAGGCCGCCACCGCCGCAGAGACCCCGCAGGCCAGCAGGGACCGTCGCACCCGCGGGTCAAGCCCCAGCGCCCTCGCACCCCAGGCGCCAATGGTGGCCCCCCAGTGCACCATGGGTCCCTCGCGCCCGACGGACGCGCCAAAACCCAGAGAAATCCCATTGAGGGTCGCCGCCTTGATCCCGTCGCGGAAACTCATGGTTCCCCGCCGCAGCGCCGACGCCGCGATCACATGAGCCACCCCCGGGGGGCGGGGCAGGTTGGGGTAAAAGACCAGCATCAACCCGCCGATGATCAGGCCACCGACGACCGGCGCGGCCATCCGCCGCCACCAGTGGTCCTGGTTGAGGCCGGATATCAGCAGCTCCTCCCGGGTCCCCAGCGCCAGCCACTGGGTCCAGGCGATCAGCTCAAGGAAAACAACGGCCGCCAACCCCACCAGGGCCCCCACGACCACCGCCAACCCCATGGCCACCACAAGTCCCCGCTGGCGGAAGGCCAGATGGGGTGAGGCGGTGGAACGGGTCGATGGATCTGCCATGGCTTGGTATGCGTGCGTCTACCTCAGCGAACCAGAGACTTGCCGGGCGGCAGGCCGATCGCCCGGCCGACCCAGTCGGGCGCATCCCAGTCCTTGTGGATTTCCCAGACCAGCGCGAGGGCTTCCATCACGTCTTCGTGGAACGGCGCTGAGCGCCGTGTCTCCAGCGACACCGACAGGCTCATCCACTCCATGGTCGCGGAGAGAAACTCGCTGCCATCCTGGTTCACGCCGAACATCTGCTGGATCAGGTGCATGCGCTTGGCATCGTAGTCGTAGAGCTGGTTGCGCAGCCGGTAGGTCTGCCCTTCCATCAGTTCGCCGAGGTACTGCACGTGCCCCTCGAGGGTCATGGTGGTCATTTGCGTGCGCATCCGCGCCGCTTCACCAAAATCAAGGGCATCGACAAAGGCGTCGAGACCGGTATCAAACGCCACCAGATAGTAGGCGACGTTCATGTGACCGTTGTAGTCGATCCACGCGGGCAGAACCTTGCCCTCCAGCGCGAAGCCGGATTGGGCAGCCGCCCTCACCGCGTCCAGGTCAAAACCCACTGATACCCCCCATGCGCAGGCTCTCGTGGAGGCAGGCTTAACCTCCCCGTCGTCCTTAGGCTAGGGGGCAGACCAAATATTTCGCCGAACCGGTCGCTTGTTCACCCTGCGAACGCGCTTCCCGCCGCATCGTTCCGCTTCACGGCGCAGGCGGCTCTGCGGCGAACGACGAGGGTGCGCGCCGGGATGGCAGCCGCAACCGCCTCCCGGATGACAAGCCATGGCAGAGGCCCTAAAACCTTTGCAGTGCAACCCGCCTCAGCGTCGACGGAGCGCTGGTGCCACCGCCGCAGCCTGCCGCCCGATCCGACCCCAGAGACACCAATTGCCCCAGACCAAAGACGCACCAGACCAATCATGACCCTTCGCCAGCCCCTCAGCCACGAAACCCTAGACCGCGCTGCAGACAGCCTGCGCGCCGGCCGACTGGTGGCCTTCGCGACCGAGACCGTCTACGGTCTCGGGGGTGACGCCGCCAACCCACTGGCCGTCGCGCGGATTTTCGAGACCAAGGGACGCCCTCGGTTCAACCCCCTGATCGCGCACTTTGCCGATGCCACAGCGGCCTTTGCCGTGGTGCAACCGGATCAGCGCGCGCACGCACTTGCGAAAGCCTTCTGGCCGGGACCGCTGACGCTGGTCCTGCCCCGCCGCCCGGACTGCCCGATCGACCCGCTGGCCAGCGCCGGTCTAGCGACACAGGCCGTGCGCGTACCCCGGGTGTCGCCGGAATTCCGTGCCCTGCTGGCCGGATTCAAGGCCGGAATTGTCGCGCCGAGCGCCAACCCCTCCGGACGGTTATCACCGACCTCGGCGGAACACGTGGAAGCCGGTTTTCTCAGCCAACGGGAGCACGCGCCCGAACACCTCGCGCTGATCCTCGACGATGGCCCCTGCCCTGCAGGTCTGGAAAGCACCGTGGTCGATCTCTCCGAAGCCGGGCAATCGCGCCTGCTCCGCCACGGCGCCATCGTCCAGACCGATATCGAAGCGGTGCTGGGACAGGCACTGACCCCAGACACTGACCCGGCGGTCAAGACCGCACCGGGACAGATGACGCGACACTACGCCCCGGGCGCGCCGCTGATCCTCAACGCTGAGACGGCGACGCCAGATCAGGCCGCGCTGGTGTTCTCCAACCCGACGGGCTTTGAGGCTGCCAGTGCGCTGGAGGTGCTCAGCCCGAACGGGTCAACCACGGAAGCCGCCGCCGCCCTGTTCGCCGCCCTGCACCGCCTCGACGCGCTTGGACCTGCCGCCATCGCCGTCGGCCCGGTGCCGATGACCGGGTTGGGCGAGGCCATCAACGACCGCCTGCGCCGCGCGGCAGCGGGCAGCGCCCCGGACTGAAAGGCGGTCGGGTGAAACCCGAGGGTCTGAGGGCCTGAGATCACAGGACCGGAGCAAGCAAGGAACCAAGGACGCACACAATGGCCCAGAAACCGCCCGTGACCGCTGCCCTGCTCGACCAGTTTGGCCCCACAGTCGTGCTGACCGAAGCCGAGGCCAAGGCCGCCTACACGCTCGACTGGCGCGGCAAGTACCCCAGCGACGCCCTCGCCGTGGTCCGCCCGGACAGCACCGCCATGGTCGCCGACGTGGTGCGGCTGTGCGCCCGTCATGACGTGGCGATTACGCCGCAAGGGGGCAATACCGGCCTTGTCGGTGGGTCTGTGCCAACCCAGCCCCGGCGTGAAATCGTGCTATCGCTCGAACGGATGAGCGCCGTCGAAGACGTCGACGCCGTCGGGAACACCATGCTGGTCCAGACCGGCTGTATCCTCGCCCACGCGCAACAGGCTGCCGAGGCCGAAGACCGGCTGTTTCCGCTGTCGCTGGGCGCAGAAGGCACCTGCCGCATCGGCGGCAACCTGTCGACCAACGCCGGGGGCATCAACGTGCTCAAGTACGGCAACATGCGCGATATGGTGCTCGGGCTGGAAGTGGTGCTCGCCGACGGGCAGGTCTGGAACGGCCTCAACCACCTGCGTAAGGACAACACCGGCTACGACCTCAAACACCTGTTCATCGGCGCCGAAGGCTCGTTGGGGATCGTCACCCGCGCCGTGCTCAAGCTGTTCCCGCGCCCCCGCGACCGGGTTACGCTGTGGCTGGCCTGTGCAGACCCAGCGCAGTGTCTGGCGACCCTCAACGCGTTCCGCGGGCGGCTGGGCGAGGCGGTCATGGCGGGCGAAATCATGCCCCGGATCGCCGTCGAGCAGGCGCTGAGCCTGATCGAAGGCCTGCGCCCCCCGATGCCGGTCACGCCGCCCTGGTCACTCCTGCTCGAAGTCGGGGTGTTCGACGAGCGCGGTCAGATCAGCGATACCATCGACGCCATTGTGCAGGACAGTATGGCCGCAGGGCTGGTGCAGGACGGCGTGATCGCGCAAACCAGCGAGCAGGCACGCGCCCTGTGGCAAATCCGCGAGGGCGTGCCGGAGGCGGAAACCCGCGCCGGTCCGTCGATCAAGCACGACGTCTCCGTCCCCGTTGCGATGATCCCGGCGCTGATCCAGGAAGGCACGGCGCTGCTCGAACGGCTCTATCCCGGCAGCCGCCCGGTGCCCTTCGGCCACCTTGGCGATGGCAACCTGCACTTCAACCTGTGTGCCCCGGCCGAGGCTGTGGGCGACCCGGAACACGAGGCGCATTTCCTCGCTGCTTGGGGCGAAATCAACGCCGCCTTCCATGATCTGGTCGGGGAGATGGGCGGCTCCATCTCAGCCGAGCACGGCATCGGTCAGCTGAAGAAAGACGAACTGGCACGAACGGCGGACCCCGTCGGCCTCGCACTCATGCGCCAGCTGAAGGCCACGCTCGACCCTGAAAATCGGTTCAATCCGGGAAAGTTACTCTGAGTGCTGAGCGCCGTATCGAAGGTCAGCGGTTCTGCAGCAGGGTCACAATGGCTTCGAGGCTGAAGGACTCGGACGGCTCCTCGGGTTCAGCGTCCTGCGCCTTTGATCCCAACCGCAGACTGCCGTTGCGGCTAAGGCTAAAAGTGATGCCGCCGGACGTCGCCGTCGCTTCGCCTTCACCTTCGCCATTTGCCAGAACATCGGCCGAAGCCCCCGCCGGCGACAGCGTCGATGTCGATGTTGAGAGGGTCAAAACCAGTGCAACTTCGGTCGCTCCCACCTCTTCCAGCTCAACCGGATCCGATGAAACCTCAGCCATGACGTCATCGACGACTTCGTCGATGGCTGGTTCGGTGATATCGCCCCTCAGGCTGTCGCCGGCATCCTCAGAGGCCTCGGCCTCGGCACCGGCAGCCAGCTGGCCGTCCTCAGGCACGCCCAGCGCCGCAGTGTCTTCGTTGCGCGCCGCCTCGATCAGCACAGCCCGGTGCTGGGCGTCTCGTAGGAGGCTGCTGAGGCTATCTCCATCACGGTCGTTCAGGGCGTAGGTTTGCTCCCGCAGGCGCTGCACCAGCGTCAGCGGATCGATGGCGTTGGAGTCCTTCCGCGCCCGCTGTGACTTGGTATTGCCGGTTAGGTGCACGGAGTAATGCAGATGCGTGCGGGTCCCCCACGGCACCAGCGTGCCCACGAGATCGCCAAGATCGACCTTCTGCCCCACCCGTAAGTCCTTAGCCGGCCGGGTGTGCCAGAAGGTGTGCTGTCGCTCGCCATCGAAGACGATGACACCGCTGTCGGTGCCGGCAACCTTGGTGTGGATGACCTCACCGGTGACCGGCGTGAATACGGTTGCGCCGGGTGCGGCGACAATATCAATGCCGGAGTGGAAGTCGTGGCGGCGGTTCAGGCTGCGCCAGCCAAAATCGCTGCTCAGCTGGGCGGTCACTTCGTCGGCCAGCAGGGGGATTTCATTGTCCCACGGCTGCTTGACGAAGGGACTGGGCAGCTTGCGCGGTCGCTTGCCGGGGTCGAAGGATACGTTTTCAGCAAGCGCTTCAGCGCGCCATTGCATCTGAATCTGAAGCGACTGGCTCAGGGCAAGATCGCCCGCTGCACCGTCGCCCCGGCCAAGACGGCCGAAGTCGGACAGGGCAGACATCCACCCGCGGATTGGGTCAGTGTCCTGCAATTCGATGGAGGAGCAGGCACCCATCGTCATTGCAAAGACGATCGCTGCACCTGCTCGGCCTATAGCCTGCAAATCCATCCGCTCTCTTACCCGCTCACCCAACACTTATTTTGCTCAGACTGTATCGCGGGAATGAGCAAGCATTATGGCAGAAAATTATCAAGCGGATTTCGACTCGGGGCGACAGGGGTCAGTCCAGCGCCTCGATTCCACCGTACTGAGCCCGCACCTCAAGGTACTGCTGCAGACCCCGGTGCTGAGGGGCTACAAGCCCGGCCCGCAGGGCTCCTTCCGGGTCGAGCAGGGTCAACGCCGGATGCAGCGAACGGAAGAAGTCGAAGTCGGCAAAGGCGGCCTGCAGCAGAGCGATTACGCGCCCCTGCGACACCACTTCGCGCGACACCAAAGTCAGGGACAGACCGATGCTTTCGACCGGCACTTCGAGGCCATAGGCGTCCTGCGGGATCAGAAACGGTTCGAAGAACGGATTTGAGTCGACCAGCACGTCGACCCCTTCAGAAGCCAGCGGGATCAGGCGGGCACCGCACTCCCACAGCGCGTCGCTGACCAAGGTGGACGGCAGCACACTGGGGAAGATGACGGCATCGAGTTCGTTGGCACAGAGCGCCTCGATCTGCGTGGCGAGTGAACCTTCGTGGACCCGGGCCATCCGCGAGACCGGCACGTCGGAGGCGAAGAGCGCTGCCTGCGCCAGCAGCCGCTGCGAGGAATCCAGCGGCCCGAGCCCTACCCGGCCCCCGGCAAGGTCCTCCAGTCCCTCGGCCGGGGACGTCGTGCTGGCCAGCACGTGGATCGGCAGCACGGCAAAGGAAAAGACGGTGCGCAGATCCTCGATGGCATCGCCACCGGCGTAATCGGCCTGCCCGCTGAAGGCGAAGTACTGCCGGTCGGACTGCACCACCGCGAAATCAGCACGGCCTTCCGCCACCAGCGCGAGGTTTTCAGCCGATCCGGTCGTTGCCCGCACCAGACAGACCGGCGCATCGGGGTTAACCTGCACGTTGTAAGCCGTGCACAGCGCGCCAGCGAGCCCGAAGCCGGGTGCATTCACCGGGCCGCCGGCAATCACAAAGCCATTTAGGTCGCCTCCAGCCAGCGTGTCGGACGGCAGCACGAGCGAGGGCTGACCCGAGAGACTGTTCGCCCCCTCGTCACCGGTGGATTGCGCCACGGCCGGGGCCGCCAGCATCGTTCCGAATGCTGCCAGCAGAAGGATCACAGGGCGCAGTGCAGACATGGGTGGAGAACTCCCGGAAATATTCCGTTTGTTATACGACCAATGCTCAGAAATCCAAAGCCTGACCATCGCGCTGAATCGCCTCCATTTCCGGCGTAACCCGGTCATCAGGGTCGCGCACCGTGATCCCCGGGCCGAGCACCATTCCGGCACGGGCTTCGCGCCGCCCCCGGACGAGCACGCGGTTGGCATCGCGGCCCGGCTTGGGCCAGATCGGGCAGACCCGGATCCCACCCACCCGCGGGGTGAGCAGGCTGATGATGTCCTGCAGGCGGTCGGTGCGGTGGACAAGGCTCAGGTGTCCCCGCTCCCGCACCCAGTACAGCATGGCATCGATCCAGTCGGCGAGGTCGGCATCGGTCTCGCGCTTGGAGATATCCGCGCGCTCGGTGCCGCTGCTCTGGCCACTGTCCTCGGCGACATACGGCGGATTGCAGATCACGTGGTCGAAGCTGCGGGCTTCGAGGATCGACCCGCGGGCGCGCAGATCACCGGCGATGAAGGTCGCGCGGTCAGCCAGCCCGTTGCGCGCGGCATTTTCCGCCGCCAGCGCACACAAGTCGGGCTGGAGCTCGACCCCGGTTATCCGCAGCCCCTCGACCCGTCGCGCCAGACACAGCCCGGCCGTGCCGACCCCACAGCCCAGATCGAGCACCGCCTGCCCGGGCTCAGCCGGCACTGATGCCGCGAGCAGGACTGCGTCCATCCCGGCCCGATACCCGTGCCGGGGCTGCAGCAGGCGCAGCTGTCCGCCGAGGAATTCATCTTCGGTCAGCGCGTCCAGATCGAGGCTGGTTTTGGAAACGGTGCTATCCATGGCTGCCGCCGTCCGCGCGGGAAATGCGGGCTAGGCCGCAGCGGGTGCCGCCAGCCCGGGGGCCTGGTCGATCAGCTGATCACACAAGTCCTCATCGGTCCTGATTTTCAGGTGCTGGTTGCCCAGTGCCTTGTCGACCATGAGGATAAAGGCGTTCCAGTGGACGTGCTCCATCTGCCGCTCGTCGAGACGGCTCAGGCCGGCCTTGACCGTGCGCTGCAGCGCTTTTTCGGTCTTGCGCAGGATGGCTTTGCGGTGGCTGGACTTGATATCGCACTGGTCCAGCATCTCCTGCCGGATCAGCGAGCGCCAGACGGTGAAGGTCAGGCTCTTGCCCAGCATGCTGTGGGTGACGTCCCAGACGGGCTCATCGCTCGGTGCGTCGGGGAACAGGCGCTGTGCCTCATCACCCATGGGCGCGGCCTCAGCGGCGGCAGCAGCAGCGGCGGCGGCGGCAGGCTCAGAAACGGGTTCGGGCTGAAGGTCGTCATCATTCATGGGCGGGCGGCCTCGATCGTGGCTGGCAAAGGAACGGGCGCGAGCAACTCGGAGCGCCCGCGCCCCCCTCCTTTAATGGCTAAAGCCGCGCTTTTCAAAGTATCGCTGATGGTAGTCTTCTGCGGGGTAGAATTCAGAGGCTTCGGTAACCTCGGTGGCGATGGTGCCCCGGACCTGTGACTGATCCTGAATCGCCGCTTCAGCCGCAGCGCGCTGGCCGTCGTCCTTGAAAAAGACCCCGGACCGGTACTGGGTGCCGATGTCCGGTCCCTGGCGGTTGACCTGCGTCGGGTCGTGCATTTCAAAGAAGGCGTTGAGCAGGGTGCGGTAGTCGACCTTATCGTCGTCAAAGACGACGCGGACGGCTTCGGCGTGACCCGTCCCGCCCATACAAACCTGCTGATAGGTCGGGTTCGGCGTCGAGCCGCCGGTATAGCCGCTGATCGCATCCTTGACCCCCGGCATCTTGCGGAACGTGTCTTCGATGCTCCAAAAGCAGCCCGCAGCGAATATTGCTTCTTTCTCGGCCATGGTCGTGGCTCCTTGCCTGGTGTCTGGGGTGTTGCAGCATCCAGAGATGGCAGCGGAAGCGGCGGCGGACAAGCCCGCCAAAGGTCGCGTTTCAGAACCGGTCGATATGAGCGTGGGTCACGAACTCAGTGCTGTAACGGACAGCGGCACGGTTGCCCTGGAACCATTGCTTCTGGCGTTCAGAAATTGTGGTGACATCGATTCCCGCAATCTTGATCCTGAGCTTGGTGACACCGGCCAGCTCGGACAGCTTCAGCACATCGTCGGCAGCGGAGAGCACGGCGAGCAAATCGCCGTAAGCCGCCTGATCATCGCTCGAATACTCAATGGTGACGTGGGCAAGCTGTCCCTGTCCCAGCACCGAGCGGTCGACTTTGGCGTCGTACCCCATCAACACACCCGTGCGTTCCAGCTTCCGCACCCGCTCGTAGCAGGGTGTCGGTGACAGGTTCACGCGCTTGGCCAACTCCACGTTTGAAATACGAGCGTTCTGTTTGAGTTCCGCCACGATGAGCCGGTCGGTCTCATCCAGACCGTCCTCCCGCCGCCTAGCCTGCACCATGTCCGTTTTCCTTCGCCGCGCCAATCCGCAAAATCACCCAAATCTCTGCCCTCACGCTACCAAAGGACAGTTCATAAAACGAGTTTTGCATTTCGAGATAATATTTATCTATTTATGCTATCAGCGAATTAGCATGACCACCCTGGGCTGTCACGGTGCCAGCCCGTCAATTCCAGATAAAGTTCGCCCTTCGGTTATTGCACGAAGCATCCTTCAACTTTGCCAGATAAAAATTCTGTTGTTGCCCCTGGTTTCGTTCTAGTTTCGGCATGAAAGATGGAGGTTATCCGCGGTGCTGACCCGACGCCTTCTGCGTGTGTTAACCGGATACTCGGCTGCAGTGGCCCTTGTGCTTTCGGCGATCATGCTGGTCCCGACCCTGATGGAAGGCCTGAATGATCCGCCTGAAGAAAGTCGGGGCTTCCTTCACCGCGTCTTGGCGCCCCTGCCCTCGCTTTGGTTAACTCTGCTGCCAACGGCGCTGATGCTGACCGTCCTGATCGCCGTTCCACGCCTCAATCTCCGGGGTGAGATCCGGCAATGGCGGGCAGCCGGGGTGTCAGTTTGGCCCTTCGCCCTGTCAACCACCCTGATCGCCCTGCTGATCGCCGGACTCATGGCCGGTCCGTTCTGGACCTGGACGCAACCTAAGGGCGCAAGCCTGGTTGAGGCAGTAAATATCGGTCCGCATTTCATCGACGAGCACGGGGAGCTCTGGGCCCTGCCGGTGTCGGCCACAGCAGCGCAATCGGATGGGCCATCCGCAGGCGCCGTCATCGGGTTGTTTTCCCTGCCCCCGGCCCGTCGGACACTGACCGGCAAAGTTGCGGCTGTGCACGCCGACGGCACCATTGTGCTGAGGGACACTCAGGTCACCGCCAACCTCACCAGAGAGACCGGTCCCACACGGCCACTGCCGGTCCGACTGACCCCGCAATCGGGCGTGACCGGGCAGACCGCGCCAACCGGCGCCGACGCAGCCAACAGCACCCAAAGCCAGGGCCAAACCCGCGTCTTTGCCGGACTGGGTTACCGGCTGTCCTACCCCGCGCTGGTCATCGGCCTGTCGCTGCTGATCCTGCCGCTGGCGCTGAGTATCGACGGCAACCGCTGGACCCTTTTGAAAATTGCTGCCGGGTGCCTGCTCGCCCTGAACATTCTATTCGTGCTGCTGATGACGGACGCCTTGGCACGGGCGGGCTTCTGGGATGAAAGCTGGTTCTTCCCCTTGCGCGGGGCCATGGCGTTAGGGCTGGGGCCGCTGGTGCTGACGCTGTTCGAGGAACGCGTTGCCTGAGGCCCCTCAGCCCCCGCTCCATCACTTTATTTTAAAAAGTCTAAAATTCGTATAATGTGACATGCGTTGTCCAGGTGGGGTTCCAACTTCGCCCGTCAATCTCATGTCTTGAAAGGCTGTGTGATGATGTTTGCTCTTTCCGTTCTTGTCGGCGGTATAGCCGCCTACGCCCTCGGTGTGCTCTGGTACATGCTACTGTCTGGTCCTTGGATGGCGGCTGCCAAGGTGTCGCGCGACGACATTGGCGGCGGCTCGGCGGACGACAATGGCCGCAGCATGGTGCTGACGTACGCCGTCACATTTCTCGCGTGGCTGGCGGCCTCTTTCATCCTGCAAAGCCACCTGTTTCCCATGGCAGCAGCCGCTGAGGTCAACGTTTTCCGCGTGACGATCGGCATGTGGCTGACCTTCGGTCTGCTCTCTACGCTGCTGTCCACCCTCTACGGACTGCGCGGTCTCAATCTGATCTGGATCGACGGGGGGTATGTGCTCGCCGGCGGCCTGCTGATCGCGGCGTCTTACACCTTCATCGCCCCCTAGCCCCAGACGGGGGGCATCATCCGGCACCGAGCCTCACTCGACAGTCACAGACTTCGCGAGGTTGCGGGGCTGGTCCACGTCAGTGCCCTTGTGCACCGCCGCGTGATAGGCCAGCAGCTGGATCGGCAACGCGTAGAGCAACGGGGCGACCAGACTGTCGACCGTCGGCATGACGATCACGTCTTCCGCCGTCCCGCCCAGCCGCTTGGCGCCCACGGCATCGGTGATCAGGATCAGCCTGCCGCCACGCGCGGCGACCTGCTCGACGTTCGAGGCGGTCTTCTCCAGCATCGGGCCGGAAGGGGCGCAGACCACCACCGGCACACCGTCGTCGATCAACGCGATCGGCCCGTGTTTCATCTCACCGGCCGCATAGCCCTCGGCGTGGATGTAGGAAATTTCCTTGAGCTTCAGCGCGCCTTCCATGGCCAGCGGGAACATTGACCCGCGCCCCAGATAGAGCACGTCGCGGGTCTGGGCGACCTTGCCCGCGATCTCGCGGATGCTGTCATCGTGGTTCAGAACCTGCGCCATCAGTGCGGGGATGCCAACCAGCGCCTGACTCAACCGCGCTTCGTCATCCGCGCTGATGGCGCCACGCTGCCGACCCGCCCAGATCGCCAGCGCCGCCAGCACCGTCAGCTGGGTGGTGAAGGCCTTGGTCGACGCCACCCCGATTTCGGGTCCGGCGAGGGTCTTGAGTACGGCGTCTGCCTCGCGGGCAATCGCGGACTCGGTGACGTTCACCAGCGCCAGCACCGGGTTGCCTTCCCCCCGGGCGTAGCGCATCGCCTCGAGCGTATCGATGGTTTCACCGGACTGGGAAATCGCGATGCTCGCGCCCTGCGGCGACAGGGGCGCCTCGCGGTAGCGGAACTCGGAGGCGATATCGACCTCGACCGGGATCCGCGCGAGGCTCTCGAACCAGTACTTCGCCGTCAGGCCGGCATAGAATGCCGTGCCGCAGGCCATGATCGTCAGCCGGTCCAGCGCCTTGAAATCGAGCGACAGGTCTTCGAAGTTGAGGCGTTTTTCGGCCGGGTTGAAATGCGCCTGCAGCGTGTCGCCTACCACCGAGGGCTGCTCGTAGATTTCCTTGAGCATGTAGTGGGGGAAGTTGCCCTTGCCGATCATGTCGCCGGAAACGGCGCTCTCGACTTTGGGCCGGTCTACGGCGGCGTTGCTCCTGTCGTAAATCTCCAGACTGTCCCGGGTCAGCACGCACCAGTCGCCGTCTTCGAGGTAGGTGATTTCGCGGGTCAGCGGCGCCAGCGCAATGGCATCCGAGCCCAGATACATCTCGCCCTCGCCGTGACCGATGGCAAGCGGCGAGCCCTTGCGTGCACCGATCATCAGGCTGTCGTGACCGGCGAAGATAATCGCCAGCGCGAAGGCGCCCTGCAGCCGCCCGATGACGGACTTGACAGCCTCGACCGGCCCAAGGCCGTCAGCCATGGCTGCGGAAATCAGGTGGACGATGGTTTCGGTGTCGGTATCGGTGCTCCATGAAATACCGCGTGCGCTGAGGTCCGCGCGCAGGGCATCGAAATTCTCGATGATGCCGTTGTGGACCACGGCGACGCGCTCATCCGCGTGCGGGTGCGCGTTGGTCAGGTTCGGAACGCCGTGAGTGGCCCAGCGGGTGTGTCCGATCCCAGTGCGGCCCGGCAGCGGGCTGTCCTGCACCACATCGGCAAGATTGCGCAGCTTGCCTTCCGCCCGGCGGCGGTCGATGTGGCCGTTGACCAGCGTCGCGATCCCGGCGCTGTCGTAGCCCCGGTATTCGAGCCGACGCAGCCCGTCGAGCAGGTCGCTTGCGACCCCGTCCTGTCCGAGAATACCGATGATGCCACACATGGGGTGGAAGGTTCCTTTCGGGTCAGCGCCGTCTGGCGAAAGCGGAGGGCTCAGCCGCCACCGTTTTTGCGGCGCGCCTTGAGCTGCCCCAGGCGATTGCGAAAGCGCTCGGCGGCGCCCGCTTTCAGGCGCGCCGGAGCGCGGGTGGTGATGATGGCGTCGTCGGCGACGTCTTCAGTGACGGTTGAACCGGCGCCAACGATAGCGCCTGCACCGATGCTAACGGGCGCCACCAGCGCGGCGTTCGACCCGATGAAGGCGCCCGGACCGATGATGGTCTGGTGCTTGTTCACGCCGTCGTAGTTGCAGGTAATGGTCCCAGCGCCGAGGTTGGCCCGCTCGCCTACTTCCGCATCGCCGACGTAAGTCAGATGCGGGGCCTTGGCGCCAGCGGCCAGATGCGCCTTCTTGATCTCAACGAAGTTACCGACCTTGACGCCCTGGTCGAGCTGACTGCCTTCGCGCAGTCGTGCCATGGGGCCGATGATGACCCCTTCGCCGACGCTCGCGCCCTCGAAATAACTGCCAGCACGCAGCCGGCAGCCGGTGCCGATGCTGACCCCAGGGCCGAAAAACACGTTGGGTTCGACCACGGTATCCGCCCCGATTTCCGTATCGTGGCAGAGGGTGACGGTTTCCGGCGCGATAAGGGTCACGCCCGCGTCCATGACAGCGGCCCGCAACCGCTGCTGCAACCGAGCCTCGACGGCGGCCAGATCGGCGCGGCTGTTGACCCCGGCCAGCAGGGCCTGATCGAGCTCAGCTGCCCGCGTCGTCAGCCCGGCCTCGCGGGCAAGCGCCACCACGTCGGTCAAATAGAGTTCACCGGCGGCGTTGTCCTCACGCAGCTGTCCGAGCAGGTCGAACAGCACGGCGTTGCGGACCAGCACCAGCCCACCGTTACACAGGGTCAGCGCGCGCTGTTCGGGCGTGGCATCGCGGTCTTCAACGATAGCGGACGGGCGGCCCTCGGCGTCGAGGATAACCCGGCCATAGCCCGCAGGCTGCCCGGTCTCAAAGGTGCTGAGCGCCAGGTCGGCCCCATCGGCGAGCGTGTCGGCGACCAGTTCCGCCAGCGCCTGCGTCGTCACCAGCGGCGTATCGGCATAGAGCACCAGCGTGTAGCCCGCCGCACTCTGCAGCGCATCCTTCGACTGAGCCACGGCGTGGCCAGTACCCTTGCGCTCGGCCTGAACCGACCAGCTCGTGACCGCATGCTGCCCCGGTAGTGCAGCCTGCGCGGCGTCGGCCTCAGTCTCCGGCCCCACCACAAGATGCAGGTGTTCCGGCTTCAATCCCTGCGCGGCCCTGATCACCCATGCCAGCAGCGGCAGACCTGCGGCTTCGTGCAGAACCTTTGGCCGCGCGGACCGCATGCGCGCGCCTTTACCGGCGGCGAGGATTACAACATTCAGCGGTGCAGAAGCGGCCATGGTGCAGCGAAATATCCAGTCTGTGAAATTGGGCGAATGCGGCAGGCGATCAAATCGATAGCACGCATAATAGGCGGAGACATGGGCCGATTAAAGTCTGTAATTCTATGGAAAATCGAGGTGAGAACGGGCGAGAGACAGGTGTGGCCCTGCCTGATCATCAGAATAGGCTTCCCTGCGCCGGTTTCGCGGCAGGTTCCTGCAAAGATGGTGCAGCGCCCTCGTCAATGGGGTGCAACAGCCCGGGCCCCTGGTTGCGGACCTGCCCCACGGCCCGATCGACTGGGTGGTGCACGAAATCGGGACTATCAAAGGGACGGCACAGCGAGTGCAGTAGATCCGGCTCCGCCCCCGGCGCCAGCCACGCGTCCCACTCATCCTCGCTGTCGAGCACCACGGGCATGCGCGCGTGCAGGCCATCCATGGACGCACTCGCGCTGGTCGTCAGCATGGTGCACGACCCCAGCGCCGAGCCATCCGGCGCCTGCCAGACTTCAAACAGCCCGGCAATGACCATCAGCCGCTCGTCGCTGAAAAAAATCCGGTGGGGCTGCTTCACCGTTCGGGTGGTGCCGGCCGGGGTCAGGGTCTGCCATTCGAAGAACCCCGAAGTCGGCATCAGGCACCGCCGGTGCCGGAACGCCGCCCGGAATGACGGCTTTTCAGCCACGGTCTCACTGCGGGCATTGATGGCGTTCGCCGCCCGCGACGTATCCTTGGCCCACGCAGGCACGAGCCCCCAGTGGGCGAAGTCGAGGATGCGCCGCCCACGCTGGGGGCCTTCGGTCTCCAGCCGGATGATGGGTACCATCTGGGTCGGGGCGATGTTGTAGCGTGGCCCGAGCGCGGTCGGCACAGCAGCCGTGGTGCTGTCGCGATCGAGTGCTCGCCGAACCTCATCAGGGATCAGAGCATCGAAGACCTCGGCCACCGCCTCGATCGGGCGGGTGATGTGATATCGACCGCACATGGCTTGTCCGCCGGCTCCCTTCACCGTCCTCTCTGCCTGAACCCTCCCCGGCAAGATCAGCATTTGTAAACCAGCCGGGCGCCGGGCGATCCTAGCACAGTCACTCAGGCGGGTGGCACAGCAGACTGCAGGCACATAACCCGGGAGAGAACCGTGAGCTTTGACTACGACTTATTCGTGATAGGCGGCGGCTCGGGCGGGGTTCGGGCAGCCCGGTTTACCGCCCCGAAGGGCTACCGCGTCGGCCTCGCCGAGGAATATCGCATGGGCGGCACCTGTGTGATCCGCGGCTGCGTGCCGAAGAAGCTGCTGTCCTACGCCGCCCACGGCTTTGAGGACGTTGCCGACCTCGCTGGTTATGGCTTCGAGGCCAGCATCACCGGGTTCAGCTGGCCTGCGCTGATCGCCGCCAAGGACAAGGAAATTGCCCGTCTTGAAGGCGCCTACCAGAACACCCTGAACAACGCCGGGGTCGAGTGGTTCAAGGCGCGGGCGCGGCTCGAAGACCCCCATATCGTGGTGCTGACCGATACGGAAACCGGCGAGGAAAGCCGGGTGACGGCGGCCAAGATTCTGCTCGCGACCGGCGGCACGCCCAGCCTGCCCGACATTCCGGGCAAGGAACTCGCCATCAGCTCGAATGAGGCCTTCGACCTGCCAGAGCTGCCTGAGCGCGTTGTGGTTTACGGCGGGGGTTATATCGCGGTCGAGTTCGCCGGTATCTTTTCGGGGCTAGGCGCTGAAACCCACCTGATCTACCGCGGCAACAAGCCCCTGCGCGGCTTCGACGAAGACCTGCGCCAGTTCTTCCTTGAGCAGCTGGAAGGCCGTGAAAACCTTCATCTGCACATGGGCCGCAGCATCGCCGGTCTCGCTGAAAGCAGCGGCACTGGCGATGACCTGACCGTCACCCTCGACGACGGCAGCACGCTGAGTGCCGGTGCGGCCATGTTCGCAACCGGCCGTCGGCCCAACACCCCGGAGAGCCTGACGCTGGGCGGGCAGATCGAGACCAACGCCGCCGGTGCCGTGGTGGTCGACGCCTACAGCCGCACCTCCCTGCCCCATATTTTTGCCGTGGGTGACGTAACCGACCGTCTTGCGCTGACCCCGGTTGCCCTGCACGAGGCCATGGCCTTCGTAAAAACCGCCTTCGACGACCGTCCGACGGCTATGGATCACAGCGACGTGGCGACGGCCGTGTTCTCGAACCCGGAGATCGCCACCTGCGGGCTGACCGAGGCCGAAGCCCGGGACAGGTTCGAGGCCGTCGATATCTATCGCTCTTCGTTCCGTCCGATGCGCAACACCCTCTCCGGCAACCCTTCGCGGTCATTCATGAAGCTGGTGGTCGACCGTGCCTCGGACCGTGTGGTAGGCGTCCACCTCGCCGGCCGGGACTCGGCCGAGATGATGCAGGGATTCGCCGTCGCGGTGAAAATGGGCGCGCGCAAGGCCGATTTTGACGCCACCGTGGGCATCCATCCCACCGGCGCTGAAGAGCTGGTGACCATGCGCACGCCGGTGCAGGACTAGCCGAAGCGCTATTGTTCCCCTTCCGGCGCTGGGTTATCCCGGCTGCATGGTCGAGCAAATTCTGAGTCAAATGCAGGATACAGGCAGCCTGCTGCTGGGGCTGGCGCTTAACAAGTGGCTGATCCTCGCGGTGGCCAGCTGCGTGTTCAGCTTTGTCGTTCGTCTGCTGCTCGGCCCGGTTCGCGGGCAGGATGTCGCTGGGCTCTCGCTGGCACCGGTGTTGGCCGGGGTCATGGTCATCCTGATCGGACAGGCGCTGTTCACCAAACCAGCCCCCGGCAACAACTGGGCGCTGTCGTGGGAATGGCGGATCGATCAGGTGCTGCTGCTGTTCACGGCGCTGGGCTGGGTGCTCGGCCTACTGCTGGATTTGATGCGCCGGCCCATGAGCCTGTCGCTCATGTTCGGCCTGATCACCGGGCTGGGCTACAGCATCGCCTTCCTGATGCTGCTTGTGCCGACCGGACCGAGCCTGCCCGAGCTGTTCAGCAAGACCGTGACCTTCTGCCTGCTGTTGACCTTCATCGTCTGGCGCTTTGCCCAGACCGATCCCGGCTATACGGTGCTGCGCAGCCTGCAGCTGGCCGTGGCAGCGGTAGGCGTGGCTGCCGTGGGGTTCATCATGCTGTGGGCAGGCCGTGATGCGGTGCTCACCGGTGTATTCGTGCTGGGGTTTGCGCCGGCGTTTCTGATGGCCTTGCTGATGTGGACAGGGGTCGGCCGCGGGTCGAGCCTGGGCGCGGCCGGGCTGTTCGGGGGGCTGTCGCCCTTCCTGCTGTTCATCGGCCATCTGGTGCTGGTCGAGGAGGCTATGAGCCTCTATGCCGGAGCGCTGATCGTGCTGATGCTGACGGGCCCGGATCTGGTCAGCGGCTTTGAACGGCGGAGCGGGATCGGCGCCGACCGGATCCCGGTGTGGAACCGGATCGTCTATCTCGCGGTGATTTTCGTGCTCTACGTCGCGCTGGTGTTCGTCGCGGGCCTCGACGCCCGGGGCTGATCCGGCGCTATCGCACTGCCGCAGCCGAGTCTGCTGCCGGGTCCACAGCCGCACGTGCCATCGCCCGCACCTGCGCCGGGCGGTAACCGGCCTCCCGCAGCGCGGCCAGACCCTCTGCCCCGTCCCGCTTGGAGAGCTTGTGGCTGCCATCGGCCGCCATGATCAGCGGATGAAAGCCATAGGTCGGCGTGGGCAGGTCAAGCAGCGCCTGCAGCACGCGGTGCACGGCCGTGGCCTCGTGCATATCCTGCCCGCGCATGACGTGGGTCACGTTCTGCGCCGCATCATCGACCGTGACACTGAGGTGATAGCTGGTGCCGATATCCCGGCGGCAGAGCACCACGTCCCCGGTAGCCTCGGCCAGCATGCGGAAGTCCACGGGCGCGCCGGCGTCGAGCACGGGCGTGTGCAAGTCCTTGCCATCGGCCATGAGCCGCTCCAGCGCGGCGGCCATGTCCAGTCGCCAGGCAACCGACTCATCCGCTTCCAGATCCGCCGCCGTCAATCCGCGGCAGGTGCCGGGATATTGCAGGCCCTCAGGGCCGAACACCGGTGCCTCGCCCCAGGCCACTTCGATGTCGCGGCGGGTGCAGCGGCAAGGATAGAGCAGCCCCAGCGCCCGCAGACGATCGGCGGCGTCGGCGTAGACCGTGCCGCGCTCGGACTGGCGCAGCACCGGCTCGCGCCACGTGAAGCCCAGCCAGCGCAGATCCTCCAGCATGGCCGTTTCGAAGGCCGGGCGACATCGCGTGGTGTCGATATCCTCGACCCGCAGCAGCACAGGCGCACCCAGCCGCTCCGCCATCGACCAGACCTGTTCCGCCGCCAGCACGTGCCCAAGGTGCAGCCGCCCGGTCGGCGAGGGCGCGAAGCGGGTCAGGCGCTGAAGGGGTGGGTCAGATGCAAGCAGGGTCATGGGTCCAGTTTATGCCGGTTGACAGGCCACAGGCAAAGCACCACTCCTTTGACCAGAGCTGGGCGATGCGTCAGATCACTTTTGTCCCCGGGGCCGATACACCTAGCACGGGAGCTGCCTCTGTCAGAGCCGAGGTTTTGTTACGCGGCGCCC
>PAGB01000024.1:5491-28214 GCA_002711265.1 Rhodospirillaceae bacterium | reverse complement strand
GCGCCGACCTCGCCCTCGGATGCGGGCTACTTCGGCGACCTGCTCGCCACCTCGCTGATGAGCCGCGGCGTGCGCGGGCTGGTGATCGAAGCCGGGGTCCGCGATATCCGCGACCTAACCGAGATGGGCTTCCCGGTTTGGTCGTGCTACGTCTCCGCCACCGGCACGGTCAAGGAGACGCTGGGCAGCGTCAACGTCCCCGTTGTCTGCGGCGGGCAGGCGGTCAACCCCGGCGACGTCATCATCGCCGACGACGACGGCGTGTGTGTGGTCCGGCGCGAGGACGCGGCAGCCGTCGCAGAAAAGGGACAGGCGCGGGAAGCCAACGAGGAAGCCAAGCGCGCCCGGTTCGCTGCTGGTGAGTTGGGGCTTGATGTCTACGGTATGCGTGAACGTCTGGCCGACAAGGGCCTGAAGTATGTCTGACCGGCCTGTCGCCGGCGAAGGTGACAGCGCGCGCTGTATGTGGATGCGCGGGGGCACGTCCAAGGGCGGCTATTTCCTCGCCGAGGATCTGCCCGCCAACACCGCCGCGCGCGACGCCTTCCTACTCCGGGTCATGGGCTCGCCTGACCCGCTGCAGATCGATGGTATGGGGGGAGGCGACCCGCTGCGCTCGAAGGTTGCTGTGGTCCGGCCCTCGACCCGCCCGGGCGTGGACGTCGACTACCTGTTCTTACAAGTCATGGTCGACCAGGCCATCGTCACCGACGCGCAGAANTGCGGCAACATCCTCGCNGGGGTCGGCCCCTTCGCCATCGAGCGNGGGCTGATCACCGCGCANGACGGNGAGACNCCNGTNACNATNTNCATGGAAAACACCGGCCAGACCGCNCAGGCGCGGGTGCAGACGCCNGNGNGCCGNGTNNNCTATGCGGGCGAGACCGCCATCGACGGCGTACCNGGNACGGCGGCNGCGATCCCGCTGCTGTTCAGCGACACNGCNGGGTCGAGCTGCGGNGCGCTGCTGCCCNCCGGCAAGGTNANNGANCGCATCGACGGGGTCGACTGCACCCTGATCGACAACGGCATGCCCTGCGTGATCATGGACGCTGCCGACTTCGGCCTGAGCGGGCAGGAAAGCCGGGAGGCGCTGGACGCCGACACNGCGCTCAAGGCCCGGCTGGAGGCGATCCGGNTNCAGGTCGGNCCGATGATGAATCTGGGCGATGTNACCGAAAAATCGGTGCCNAAGATGACGCTGGTGAGCCCGCCNGCNCGGGGTGGGGCGATCAACACCCGCTCGTTCATTCCTCACCGCTGCCACGCCACCATCGGCGTGCTCGCCGCCGTCACCGTCGCCACNGCNGCGACGCTGCCCGGCTCACCGGCGCACCGGCTGGCGGTCATGCCTGTNGGCAGCCAGAGCCTCGCGGTCGGCGTCGAGCAGCCNGGCGGCATNACCGAAGCCGCGCTGGAGCTGGACGGCAGCGGNGCCGTCGNCCGCGCCGGGATTGTCCGNACCGCGCGTAAACTCATGGACGGAGAGGTTTTCTGAGATGACCATGGACCCCGACTATCTGCCCTTCCACCCCGACCCCAAAGTCCCCGCCTTCAAGGCCCCGCCGGGCGCGGTCGACGCGCACTGCCATGTCTTTGGACCAGCGGCCGAGTTCCCCTACCACCCCGCACGCAAGTACACCCCCTGTGACGCGGGCAAGGACCAGCTCTTCGCCCTGCGCGACCAACTCGGCTTCTCCCGCAACGTGATCGTGCAGGCGTCGTGCCATGGCCCGGACAACCGCGCGCTGGTCGACGCGCTGCAAACGGCGGGGGAGGCCGCGCGCGGCGTCGCCTTCGTCCGCCGCGATGTCGAGGTNGCNGAGCTGGAGGCCATGCACGAAGCCGGNGTGCGCGGCGTACGCTTCAACTTCCTCAAGCGCCTGGTCGACAGCACCCCGCNCGAGCACTACCTCGAAATCGTCGAGAAGATCCGGCCGTTGGGCTGGCACATTGTCGTCTATTTCGAAGCCAACGAGCTGCACGAGATCGAGGACTTCCTGCGCGACCTGCCCACCACCGTGGTCATCGACCACATGGGCCGGCCGGACGTATCAGCGCCCGAGGGGCTGGAGCACCCCGATTACCAGCGGATCAAGCGCCTGCTGGCCGATGAGAAGTTCTGGGTCAAGGTCAGCTGCCCCGAGCGGCTGACGGTCGCCGGCCCGCCCTACGACGACGTGGTCCCCTTCGCCCGGGATCTGGTGGCAAGCTTCCCCGACCGGGTGCTGTGGGGGACGGACTGGCCGCACCCGAATATGAAGAGCCACGCGCCCGACGACGGCCTGCTGGTCGACCGCATACCCATCATTGCACCGACGGCGGACCTGCAGCAGCGACTGCTGATCGACAATCCGATGCGGCTGTATTGGGGCTATTAAAATAGGGCTCTGCCTTGAATAAAAAACTGGCTAGCAACAGCCACGCGGCGTTTGCGGCCGCACCATTCATGGGAGATTCGTTGCTGCCAGATATGGAGGAGCTTGTAAGGAGGTGAGCCAGTTTCGCTTTAATCGCATGGCTCTTTTTAAAGTAAGGCTGCCAGCGAACCCCGCTAGCCCACCTCGAACGAGTGGTGGCGGAGGGTGACGGTCTCGAAGAACCGCGCGTAGAAGGTCGGGAGCATGGCGCGGGAGCGGTGGCGCGCGTCTGAGGCCATGGCGCGGTCGAGGTCGGCCTGGCTCTGATAGTCGACCTGCAGGATCAGTGGCACGGACGGCCCGTCTTCACCCCCAGCACCGCCCCCATCATCCGGCTCGGCCGCGTAGAGCACCCGCACCCGGTGGGCGCCGTCGAAGGCGCGCCAGAGGGGCGCCAGCTCAGCCTCGACATAGGCGCGCATGGCGTCGGTCTGCCCCGGCTTCACCGTCCCTTCGAAGATCGCCAGCTTGGTAATCATGGGTTTCCGGCCCTGTTTTCAGCCATCCAATGTTCAACCACCCCGGTGCTTGAAACTGTCGCGACGGAAGGAATACAGCGCCTTGGGGTCGACGGCGACCTCGACCACCGCCGGGCGGTCCTCGGCCAGCGCCGCCTCGACCGCGCCGGCGACGTCGGACAGGCGGTCGGCCCGGTACCCCGCCGCGCCGTAGAGCTCGGCCAGCGCCGCGAAGTCGGGGGAGGTGATGTCGGCGCCGATGTAGCGCTCCCCGAAGAAGTCGCGCTGGTAGGCCTTCTCCGCCCCCCAACTGCCGTTGTTCATCACCACGGTCACAGTATTCAAGCCGTATTCGACCGCCGTCGAGAGTTCGGAGACGGTCATGCCAAAGCCGCCATCGCCCATGAAGCTGACCACCGGGCGCTCGGGCCGTGCCGCCTTGATCCCCAGACCGGCGGCGAAGGAAAAGCCGACCAGCCCGAAGTCCAGCGGGGTGAACAGGCTGTGGGGCGCATGGTAGTTGAGCGCGTCGGTCGCCTGCAGGCACAGGGTGCCCGCGTCCATGGTGATGGCCGCGTCCTGCGGCAGCACCCCGCGCAGCGCCTTGAACAGGCCCGAAGGCTGGGTCGGGTGGCCCATGTCGGCGGCGGCGTCGCGCTGCTCAAGGTACGTGCGGCGCTCGGCCTGGAAATCGCTGACCCAGCTGTCGGCGGCGGCGCGGTCGCCCAGCGCCTTGACCGCGTCGGTTAGCTGCGTGGCGGCGGTGGGCGCGTCGGCCCAGATCCCCAGCTTGACCGGGAAGAAGCGGCCGATGGCGGTCGGCTCCAGCTCGACCTGGATGATCGCCGCCTCGCGGTTGATGTTGTCGTAGGAGTAGAAGGTGGAGTTGAAGCCCAGCCGCGTGCCCAGCGCCAGGATCACGTCGGCCTCGCGCACGAGGCGGGAGGCGACCGGGTTGCCGCGCGGTCCCATCTGCCCGGCGACCAGTGGATGGCCGAAGGGCAGGCCGTCGCCGTGCCCGGGCGCGCTCACCAGCGGGCAGCCCAGCGCCTCGGCCAGCGCCAGCGCGGGTTCGTGCGCGCCGGGGTTCTTGATCCCGCCGCCGGTGACGATGACCGGNTGTCGCGCGCCGCTGAGCATGGCCGCGGCGGCGGCAATGGCGTCGTTTGCGCCCGCAGGCAGGTGCAGGGGGCGGTACTGGTCGGGGGTCTGGAAGGGCTCAAAGTCCGCCGACCCGGCGAGCACGTCGCGGGGCAGGTTGAGCTGCACCGGCCCGCGCCGGGGGCTGAGCGCCGTGCGGAAGGCCTCGCGGAACAGCTCGGGCACCCGGTCGGTCGAGGGCACGGTCCAGGTCTTCTTGGTGACCGGCGTGAACAGCGCTTGCTGGTCGACCTCCTGAAACGCGTCGCGGTAAACGTGCTGGGTCGAGAGCATGCCGGCGATGCTGACCACGGGGGAATAGGCGGCCTTGGCCTGCGCCAGCCCGGTGGTCAGGTTNGTCGCACCGGGGCCGTTCTGCCCGGCGAGGATGACCCCGACCTCGCCCGAAACCCGGGCGTAGGCGTCGGCCATGTGGGTGCCGGTGCGCTCATCCCGGACGCCGATGAAGCGGATATCGCTGCTGGCGTCATAGAGGCCGTCGAACAGCTCCATGGTCGCCGAGCCTATCAGCCCGAAGACGTGGCGCGTGCCCTCGGCCTGNAGCGCGGCGACGGCGGCCTGTCCGCCTGTGAGGGTGGTGGTGGCGATGGTTTTTGGGGTGCTGGAGCTCACAGCAGGGTCCTCTTCAGGAAATCAAGCGTGGGGGNGGNGAAGGCCTCGGGGTCTTCCATCAGGCCGAGGTGCTGTAGGGCGGGGACAATAGCGGTGCGGGCGCCGGGGATTTCGGNGGCGATGGCNTGGGCCATGGCCGGGGTCGAGCCGCTGTCGTTTTCGGCTGTCATCACCAGCGTCGGCGCGGTGACGGGCGTGGCGGGGCTGACCAGCTCGGGCACGCCGTTGGCGAGTACCCAGGCGGTCTGGGCGTAGCCCTCCAGATCGACCCGCTGCCGCCACTGCCGGACCAGATCGACGCGGTCGGGCTGGCTGGCGCGGAAGCCAGGGGTGAACCAGCGCTCTATGGCGGCGGGCAGGGTGCTCATGGTACCCTCCGTGCGGACCTGCGCGGCGCGGTCTTCGACCAGCTGCTGGGCTTGCGCGCCGCGGTCGTGGGGACTGTTCCAGATGGCCAGCGCGCTCAGCCGCTCGGGGTGGTNGAGGGCGAAGCGGCGGTTGATCATGCCGCCGATGGAAAAGCCGACCAGCGCGGCGCGCGCGATCCCCAGATGGTCGAGCAGCCCCGCGATCTGCTGGCTGTAGAGCGACAGGGTCGCCGTCTGCGGCGGTGGGCCGCTGTCGCCGTGGCCGTAGAGGTCGTAGCTGATCAGGTCGAAGGGGGCGCTGAAGCCTGCGAGCATGGGGTCGAACAGGCGCTGGCACAGCCCCAGCCCGTGGATCAGCACCACCGTCGGTCGGTCAGCAGCNTGGCCCTCGCCGCGCGCCTTGTCGCCGTTGTGACGGATGAAGGCGGTGCCGTCGGGCGCGGTTGCTATGGCCGGACTTTCGCTCACACACCCGCCGGGTTGTCGACGCTGCGGCCCATTTCTTCGAGGTCGCTGTATCGGTTACCGATNCGGTGGTTCGGGTGCCCGCCGATCGAGGCGCCGAGCGCGACCACGATCTCGTCGTCAGCGGGGGCGTCGGGGATGGTCAGGTGGATGGTNTGGTAGTGGCTGCGCAGGCCCCCGTCGTCCTTGTGCATCAGCGGGATCATCATCGCCGTGCCCATGGCGCCGCGGGTGTTGGTGAAGGCGAGGTAGGACTTGGCGTTGATCGCCTCGCGGAACTGGTTGCCGAACCACAGGGTGTGGGTCAGGGCCTGGGCGTGCTCGACCTCACCGCCCGCGCCGACGTTGGAGGCCTTGCCGCAGCCTTCGAGCCGGTCGCCCGTGATCTCCAGCAGCATGCGGGTNAGCAGCTCGCCCAGCACCGGGCCGTGCTCGCGGACTTCCGGCTGGAGGTCGGCGACGTAGCCTCGGCCGAACCAGGGATTGCGGATGACGGCGAGGGCTGCGACCAGACGGGTCGGGGCCTCGAGCGTGAAGCCGCCCTCGATGAACGTGTCCTGCACGTGGGTCAGGGTGCGGCGGATTTCGACGGCCATGGGCGGGCGTCCTCTCGGTGAGTGGCGGAATGGGCGGGTCAGGCGAACTGCGGCATGACCCGGTCGATGAATGTGGCCAGGGAGCGCTTCTGCTGCGCCATGTCCAGCCCCATGGAGGCGTAGTAGATGAANGCGTCGACGCCGAGGTCCTGGTAGGCGCCGAGCTTGTCGACGACCTGGTCCGGGGTGCCGAACATCAGGTTCTCTTCGAGCGTGTCGGGGTCGTAGCGCATGTTACCGTCGAGCTCTTCGACCGGGACCGGCTCGGGGAAGCCGTTGACCACATCGCCCTTCTTCTGCATCAGGTTGCCGAACTGGCCCAGCACGTGGCGCAGGGCGCCGAGCGCGGACTGCCGGTCGGCTTCGGTCTCNTAGACCGAGGTATGGCGCATCATGGCAAAGGTGCCGGAATAGCCGCCGCCGGCCTTGTCGATGGCCTCGTCGAGTTGCTGGCGGTATTTCTCCGCTTCGGCCATGGGCAGGGTCAGCGGCCAGCTCATGATATTGGCGTCGTTGGCGACCGCGTAGTCGAAGGTGATGGGCGAGCGCGCAGCCACCCAAAGTGGCACGTTGTCCTGCAGCGGCTTGGGGCAGGCGGTCGCCTTGGGGAACTGCCAGAAGCGGCCGTTGTGCTCGACATCGCCCTGCCACAGCTGCCGGATCAGGGGCAGGGCTTCCTGCATGTACTGCCAGCTGTCTTTCTGCTCCAGACCCGGCTTCATCCGGTCAAACTCGCGCTGGTAGGCGCCCGAACCCAGCCCCAGTTCGAGCCGCCCACCCGAGACCAGATCCAGCAGCGCGGCCTCCCCGGCNAGGTTGATCGGGTGCCAGTAGGCGGTGTTTGCAACCCCGCAGCCCAGCCGCATGGTTTCGGTGATCGACGACCACCAGGTNAGGATCTGAAACGGGTTGGGGGCGATGGTCATTTCCAGGGCATGGTGCTCGGCGGCCCAGGCAATCTCAAACCCGGCCTGATCGGCCATGCGGATCATGTCCTCGACGTGGTCACGAACCTCGGTCATGGCCGTATCCGGCGAGTTGCGTTCGAGGTTGATGGCGAGATGGAATTTCATGGCGCTCTGGTCCTGCTGTCCGATCCTGTGGTCTGCGCGTCGGGTGGGCGCCGCTAGCGCGGCTGGAAGGGGCTACTCAGTGCTTCATCCGAAAGGTTCATCCAAACCGTCTTCGGGCGGGTGAAGTCGTACATGGCCTGGAACCCCGCTTCGCGGCCGTACCCGGACATCTTCTCCCCGCCGAAAGCGGCAATCGGCGAAATTGCACGGTAGGTGTTGACCCAGACAATCCCGGCGCGGATGCGCTTGGCCATCCGCAGCGAACGCGCACTGTCGCGGGTGAATATCCCAGCAGCGAGGCCGTGCTCGGACTGATTGGCCAGCGCCAGCGCCTCTTCCTCATCGCGGAAACGCTGCACCGTGAGCACCGGCCCGAACAGCTCAGTATCGACGATGTCAAGCGATGGGTCAGGGGCCTCGATAATGGTGGGCTCGAAGAACTGTGGTCCCAGACCCTCGGGCTGGTGGCCGCCGGTAATCAGGGAAGCCCCCTGCTCAAGCGCGCGGTCTACCTGCTGGCGGATGTGGCTGACCTGTGCGGCGGTGCACAGCGGTCCCATTTCGGTTTCCTCAGCCATGGGGTCACCGATACGGATCCCCTGCGCGGTGCGGGTCATGGCGTCCAGGAACCGGTCGGCGATCCCTTCCTGCAGGAACAGGCGCGAGCCGGCGACACAGCTCTGGCCCGATGCACCAAAGATGCCCGCGACCGAACCGTTGACCGCGCTTTCGAGGTTGGCATCGTCAAAGACGATGAAGGGTGACTTGCCGCCCAACTCCAGCGAGACGGCGGCGAAGTTGTTCGCCGTGTTCCGCACCACCTGCGCTGCCGACTTCGGTCCGCCGGTGAAGGCGACCCGCGCGACGAGTGGGTGACTGGTCAGGGCGCGGCCGCAGGGCTCACCGTGGCCGGTGACGATATTCACAACACCGTCGGGAATGCCGGCCTCGGCGACCAGTTTGCCGAAGGCGAGCAGGGGTGTGGAAGCCTCCTCGCTGGCTTTGAGCACGATTGTATTTCCAGCCGCCAGCGCAGGCGCGATCTTCACCGCTGAGAGGAACATCTGACTGTTCCAGGGGATCACGGCCGCGACCACGCCCAGAGGCTCGCGGTCGGTAAAGACGAACATGTCGGGCTTGTCGATCGGCAGCGTCTCGCCGCTGATCTTGTCGGCGGCACCGGCGAAGAAGTGGAAGTATTCGGCGATGTACTTGGCCTGCCAGGCGGTTTCCTTGAACATCTTACCGGTGTCGCGGGTCTCAACCCGCCCCAGCGCCTCGGAGTTGGCGGCGAGCAGATCGCCCAGCCGGGCAAGGCACTTGCCCCGGGCCGAAGGGGTCATCCCCGCCCACGGGCCTCGGGTCTGCGCACGGTGCGCGGCCTGCACAGCGGCATCCACGTCGGCCTCGGTGGCCTCGGGGATCAGGGCCCAGGGTTCATTGCTGGCCGGGTCAATGCTTTCGAAGCACTGGCCGTCACTGGCCGCCACCCAAGCCCCGTCGATCAGCATCTGGAATGTGTCGAGAGACACTGCCTCTCTCCCTTGCGTCAAAATGTCCTGAGGACGTGGTAACGCAATTCCACAATAGTGAAAATTGAAATTATTGCCCGCGTAAATTCCAATATTTAAATGTTGAGGTGTGTGTGAACATCGCAGGGATTCAAACGTTTTTGGCCATTGTGGAAACTGGCAGCCTTGCTCGAGCTGCCAGCAGGCTTAACGTGACTCAGTCCACCGTGACCACGCGTTTGAAAACACTGGAAGCCACGCTGGGTCAGAAGCTGATAAATCGTTCCAAGACTGGCGCTTCGACGACCAGCGCTGGACTGCGCCTACAACGCTATGCTGAAGCTATTGTCGGCAGCTGGCGACAGGCGCGGCTGGAGGTTGCGACACCCAAGGGGAGTCGTAAGTTCCGCAACATCGCCGTGCATAATGATCTCTGGGTTGGCTGGGGGGAGCGATTGTTCGCCCACATCGATGAAGGAGCCGAGGTTGCTGTCTCTGTGTTTATGGGCAGTGATGCAGAAATTACTGCGTGGATGGACGGCAACATGGTCGACCTCGCAGTCGGTTTTGGGCCTGTGCCACGGCCAGACGTGGTGGCCGATCGCGTGGGCGCAGACCGGCTGATTCTCGTATCCACACGCTTGGATGCACCAGTGCGCTTTGATCCTGGATACGTTTACGTCGATTACGGAGAGTTAGTCAGCGGACAGCATATGTCCGCCTACGCAGATGCGGATGCGGCCCGTCTGACCTTTAGCGCGCCCGAACCAGCGCTGAAATTCCTAGAAGCTGCTGGAGGCACGGCGTATCTGCCCCAACGGATGGTGGGGAAGGAGCTTGCCGAGGGCCGCTTGTTCGAGCTGACCGAAGCGCCCGTGTTCGAACGACCGGTTTTCCTCAATCGGCGCAGCAATGTGCGGCGACCTGACAACGTTTGGGTTCCCGAAACCTAGACCGGGTGAAGGTGCACGACTTTTCACGATCGTGAAAATGGCCCCGGCCTGGCTGCGTATGTTGGGGAGGAGGCGCAGGTCGGCCGGGGCGCTGGAGAGGATCGGCTAAATTGCTCGCCGATCTCCGGGTATCTCAATGTCCAATGAAGATGTCCTTGCACCATGCCTGGCCTGCGACGGGCAGTGCCTTGCTTACGTTAGCGGATGCATGGGTCTACTTCGTCCGTTCCTCAATTCATGGATTAACCCCATCGGGTTACCTCTACGTGGGAGCAGGTGCTTGGTTCCTTCTTCTTCGTGCCTATGTGGCAATGTGTTGCTGCTAGTGGAGCAACGAACATGCCGGATAGTTTCCGGAGGCTAAGTCATTCAAAAGCCAATTGAAATTCAAATGAAAAATATGTTTCACGGCCCAATCTAATTGAAAGTCACATTGATACTGCCGCCATGCATATCAAAAAACGCGAAAAACATGCAGAATGCAACTAAAAATACACTTTAAAAGAGGTTTGGCTTGGTGCCGAGGTTGCAGTATCGGACCAAAAGGGGTTCAGAGCCAATTAAATGCCTCATGGAGGCAGCTGCCCTTTGATTTTGGGTGTCATTCTGACCGGGTAGATGGCGCGTGGTTTTGGCGCTTGACTGGGCCGACAAACGGGGCAGATTCCTCCCTATAACGAATAAGGAGACCCCCCGATGAACCGCGTGCTTTTGACCTCTGCGCTCTTGATCCTTCCCGCTGGTGTTGCCGCCGCGCATCCGGTCGCCGGGACTGCGCATAGTCGCCCTGAAGCGGTGCTGTGGGTCGGTGGTGCTGTCCTGATCGCTGCCGCAGCGACTCAGCTCGTGCGGCGTCTGCGCCAGCGCTGACACCTGGCGGTTTAGTCCCCGGCAGCAGGGTCGGGGACGTACTGTCGCCAGTTGTGGTTCTCGACAAAACCGAGAACCTCCCTGATTTTCCGATTTGAATAGAGCGCTTCATAGCGCCCCAGCCCCCGCGTGACTGGTGTTCCGGGGAAGAAGCGTTCGATCAGCTCTGCGCTGGGAATGTTTGCCGAGTTGTCATCGTTGCCCGCGTTGAAGGCCTGAAAGCCCAGCCCGTCTTTCTGGATGCACAGGTGGACGATCTGTCCGAGATCGCGTGCGTCGATGTAGCAGAAGGCATTGCGCCGCCGCACCGCTGGGTTTTCGAAGTAGCCCGGGAAGTTTTCCGCATATTCATGGGGTTCGATGACGTTGCCGATGCGCAGGGCGTAGATGTCCGCGCCGGTTCGCCGGGCGAAGCTGCGCGCGGTCTGCTCGTTCACCACCTTGGACAGGGCGTAGCTGTCGGCCGGGTTTACGTCGTAGTCGTCTTCTTCGAGTGGTAGCCGGTCCGGGTTGATCTGCCCGTCGGCAAAGCACAGGCCGTAGGTGGTTTCGCTGGAGGCCACGATGATCTTATCGATCCCGAGTTTGGTCGCAGCCTCGATGACGTTGTAGGTGCCCATGGTGTTGACGCGGAAGGTCTCGTTATCGGGCTTGAGCAGAATCCGGGGTACGGCGGCAAAGTGGACGACCGCGTCAAAGCGCGGCACGCCGGTGCCCGGCTCCAGCTCGTCGAAGTTGGCGTAGCTGGTCAGCACGTTGAACATCTGCCCGCTGTCGGTGATGTCAGCCGTCAGGTTGTCCACGCCGGGGTGGTCCAGCGGGGTCAGGTCGACGTTGACGACCCGATACCCGGCATCGAGCAACCACGGCACAACGTGGCGCCCGGCTTTACCCGATCCACCGGTGAAGAGAATGCGTTTGCGTGTCATGGCCCAGGCCCCGTTTGTTCGTCGAATGAGGGGGCAGTTATAGCCGCTAAAACTCTTGCCGGGCCTGAAATTCTTTCCACTTCAGCACAGCATTGGCGCCGATTTCGGCAAAGGGGCCGCCGGGAACACGCCGGGGCGCGGCTTCGGTCAGCAGATAGTCGACGAGGTCGGATTGCGTCCCGGCCGCCAGTTCAGCGGCGGCCATACCGTGCATCGTGCCTTTCGCTGCGCCGAGCCCGTTCTGACAGCAGGCGGAGAACAGCCCCGGCGCGACCTCACCAAAGGCACCGACGTTGTTTGGGGACAGGCACAGTCTGCCGCCCCAGCGGTATTCCATCTCCAACCCCTCAAGGTTGGGGAAGCGCGCCCTGAACACCCGGTCGTGGTCCCGCCCGATGTTGGCAAAGCGCCGCTCTTGGACTTCCTTTCCGGGGTCGAAGCTGAAGCGATTGCGTACGATCAGCCGGTCGCCGCCCGTGCCGCTGATCCGACGCACCGTGGTGCCCACAGGGTCGGCAGGGGTGAGGTGCCAGATGGGGTCACCGCCCAACCGCTCAACTTCTTCGGCCGTCATCGCCCGGGTCATGCTGCCGTATGTGAAGACGTGCATGAGTCGGCCCTTGAAGAAGCCAAAGTCGTTGATCAGGCCATTGACGGCGAGGATGATCCGCGGCGCGGTGATCGAACCCACGGGGGTGCTCGCGCGCCAGCCGCTTCCGTCGGGCGCCAGCGCGGTTACGGGCGAGTTCTCATAGACCCGCACACGGTTTGAGCTCAGCGCCTGCGCCAGACCACGCACGTACATGGCCGGTTGCAGCATGGCCGTGCCCGGGGTGAACAGCCCGCTGGTGTAGTAGTCCGAACCGGTCTTCGCCCGCATGGCGTCCGCATCGAGCAATTCATGGGGCTCACCCAGAGAACTGAGGTGGGCGGCGTAGTCGAGGTTATGCTGGTGGCCTTTGTTCGTCGCCGCGCCGTTGATTTTGCCGCAGCGGTCGAAGGCTTCACGGCTCAACCCGGCATCGGTGGCCATCTGGGCGGCGAAGTCGATGGCCAGACGATTGGCCCAGGTCTGCTTCCGGTCGGCCTCCAGCGAGCCGGCATAGTCCTCGGACTGCAAGTCGTGGGGCAGGTCGATCATAAAGCCGGAGTTGCGGCCCCCGGGGCCTTCGGCAACCCGCTTGCCCTCGAGCAGCACGATCCGGTCTTCGGGGCGTAACTGGCTCAGGCGCTTGGCGGCAGCCAGTCCGGCAAAGCCCGCGCCGACAACCAGCCAGTCGGCGCTGGTGTTCTCCGAAAGCTCGATCGCCGGTTCGGGCGGGGGGAGCAGGGCGTTCCACGCCGGCGGTCCCGGGTCTCGGGGCAGGGGTGGCACGTCGATCCGCGCCCGCGTCTGTTTGGCTGGCCTGTAAAGGGTCATGGCAGGCTCAGCTTTGCCGTCCGGCCGCCGTCGAGGGTCAGCACCTGCCCGGTCATGAAGCCCGCCTGATCGCTGCCCAGCCAGTAGACCAGATCAGCGACTTCTTCCGGGCGACCGGTGCGGCCCACGGGGTGGATGTCTTTCAGCCCGGCATGAAAGGCCGCCGTGTCTCCGGTGAGGCTGTCGATGAAGTCGAGGTTCAATGGCGTGTCGATCCAGCCCGGCGCGACGGCGTTGCAGCGAACTCCGCGCGGGCCCTCATCCACGGCGATGGCGCGGGTCAGGCCGTGCAAGCCGGCCTTGGACGCCGCGTAGGCGGGATGGCGGGGGTTCGCCGCAAGCCCCTCGACACTGCCGATGTTGACGATAGCGCCGCCGCCGCTCTGGCGGAGCAGGGGCAGGGCTTCGCGAATCAGCAGGAACGGCAGGCTCAGGTTCAGGTCCATCTGCGCCTGCCAGTCTGCTTCAGAGCTTTCCTCCGCGGTGCCCTCGAGCATCAGTCCGGCGTTGTTCACGACTACATCCAGCCGGTCAGTCAGCGCCCTGAGTTGCGCCATGACGGCTTGAGCAGCACCAGGCTGGAGCAAATCCGCGCTCAGACTCTCGCCTACCGGCGCCGGACGGCGCTGGGCCGACAGGACGCGGTAGCCCTCGGCTGCAAAGCGTCGGGCGATGGCCTCGCCGATGCCGCTGGAGGCACCGGTGATCAGCGCAGTCTTCTGGTCGGTGGCGATATCAGGGCTCATGAGACCGGCTTGCCCCCGTTGACTTCGAGCAAAGCGCCGACGACGTAGCGCGCGTCATCTGAGCACAGGAAGCCGACAACATCGGCAATGTCTTCAGGCTGGGCGATCCGGCCCAGCGGCACCGATTGGTTCAGCGCGTCGATCCCCGCTTCCGCGTCCAGACCCCGGATTTCGAAGCCCGAGCGCAGCATGGCGGTGTCGACTTCATTGGGACAGACGGCATTGACGCGGATCCCGTCCCCGGCGTGATCCCGGCCCAGGCACTGGGTCAGGGATGCCAGCGCCGCCTTGGTCATGACGTAGATCGGGTGATTGGGACCGGGTTGCAGCCCCCAGCACGAGGCCGTGTTGATGATCGCCCCACCGCTTTCCTGCGCAGCCATGATCGGGATGGCGGCGCGGCACAGGCGGAAGGGTGCCTCGACGTTGACGGCCAGAGACTGCCGTAGGTCTTCGTCCGTGGCTTCGGTGATCTTACCCCGGGCGATGATGCCGGCGTTGTTGCAGAGGATGTCCAGTCGCCCGGTCAGCGCCTGTACCTGCGCGGGCAGGCCATCGGTGAAGGCCGTGTCGGTCAGGTCGCCATCGATCCCATGGTTGGCCTCGGTGCTGGCCGTGTTCAGGTCGGCCGCAACCACGGTTGCGCCATCGGCCTGCAGCCGCGCGACAATCGCCTGACCGATGCCGCCCATCGCGCCTGTCACCAGCGCTGTTTTGCCTGCGAGGCTGGCCATGACTCAGTGCTCCTGATTGAGCGCTTCAGCGGCGGGGATCTCCCGCTCCCGGCGCGCGATGTAGTCGAGCAGGGCCTCATTGACGCCCGCATCAAGGGTCGGTTCTTCGAACTCGTTAAGCAGGTCGCGGGCGCGCTGGAGCGCGCGCTCATTGGTCTGGACTGCGCCCTCGGCCTGCCACTGTTCGATCGAGTTGTTATCGAACATCTCGGGCATGAAGAAGGCGCGCTGGAAGTTCTCCAGCGTGTGCGGGTGGCCCAGATAGTGACCGCCGGGGCCGATGTCGCGCACGGCCTGCAGCGCCTCCTCGAAGTCATCCCAGCGCACGCCCTCGGCCATGCGGTAGCCCATGGCGCACTGCTCGGCGTCGACGATGAACTTGGCCATGGAACAATGCATGCCCGCCTCGTTCCAGCCTGCCGAGTGCCAGATGTAGTTGGCGCCTGACATCAGTGCCGCCATCATCGTGGTCGCGCTCTCGTAGCCAGCCTGCGCGTCGAATACCTTGGAGCCGCCGAGGGTGTTCGAGGTTCGCCAGGGTACGTCGTAGAACCGCGCCATCTGCCCGATCATGAAATTCATCAGGCTGATTTCAGGCGTGCCGGCCATTGGCGCGCCCGACTTCATGGAGACAGTGGCCAGATAGTGGCCGTAGATCGCAGGCGTGCCCTTGCGTACGACCTGTGTGTAGGCAAGCGCGGACAGGGCCTCGGCGTTGAGCTGCGCCACCGTGGGCGCCACCGACGCCGGGGTGTTGGCACCCCCGAGCACGAAGGGCGAGCACAGCACAGGCTGGTTGCGGCGGGCGAAGGCCCGCATGGCGCCGAGCATGGTCTCGTCCCAGACCAGCGGCGAGTTGCCGTTGCAATTGCCGGTGCAGACCGGGTGGGTCTCAAGATAGTCTTCACCGAACAGGACCGCGCACATGTCCATGACATCTTCGGCGTTTTTGGGCGAGGTGGTCATGCCCATAAAGGTCTTGTCGCTGTGCTTCATCGACGAATAGGTGATGCGCAGGTGGCGGTGCGAGATCGGGTGATCGTAGGGCTCAACGATATGGTGCGCGCTTGAGTGGATCGCCGGCAGCATGTGGCTGAGCTTGTGGAAGTTGGCGAGGTCGTCCAGCGTTGGGTTGCGCCGCTCGTCGTTCAGATCGCGCAAGTAGGGCGCGCCGGTCATGGGTACAAAGATCGAGTGATCACCGCCAAAAGGTAAGTCGTTGGCGTGGTTGCGGGCATGCAGCGTAAAGCTGGACGGAATGGTCGCAATCAGCTCGCGCACCATGCCCCGGTCGAGGTGAACGGTCTCGCCCCGTACGTCTGCCCCGGCGCGCTTCCAGTCTTCGAGCGCAATCGGATCGCGGAATACGACCCCGACCTCCTCGAGGATGCCCATGGAAGCTTCATCGATCCGGACCACTTGTTCTTCGCTCAGTGGCTCGGTCAGCGGCAGGCTGCGCTTGAGCGCCGGCAGCATCTGCGTGTCACGCTTCTGGCGGACAGCTTTGCGGGCACCGCGACCGCGGCGTTCGGTTCCTACGGCTTCGACGTTCATCCGACGTTGTCTCCGTCTGCAGGATCGGTGAGGTCGATCCAAATGGTCTTGAGTTGGGTGTATTGGTCGTGGGCGTGGATGCCGTTGTCCCGGCCGCCGAAGCCTGACTGGTTGAAGCCGCCGAAGGGGGTCGAGATATCGCCCTCTCCGTAACAGTTCACGGTGACAGTGCCCGCGCGGATGTCACGGGCCGCGCGCAGGGCGGTGCGGGCGTTGGCGCTGAAGATCGAGGCGGCAAGGCCGTACTCGGTATCGTTCGCCAGTGCGATGGCCTCTTCGGCGCTGGCGACCTCGATCACACTGAGCAGAGGGCCGAAGATTTCCTCGCGGGCGCGGGGGTCATCCTTGCTGACCTCGTAGATGGTGGGCGGCAGGAAGGCGCCGTCCATGGAGCCGCCGGTCAGCGCTTCACCCCCGAGGTAGGAGGCGACCTTGGTGCAGTGCTCGCCGTCCACTAGCGCGCCCAAGGCATTGGCCGGGTTCAGCGGGTCGCCGGTCTTGTAGTCGCGTACGCGGGCCAAGATGCGCTCCATCAGTGGTGCCTTCACCGCCTGGTGCACGATCAAACGTGAGTTGGCGGAGCAGTTTTCACCCATGTTCCAGAATGCGGCGTTGACGACGTTGGCCGCCACGTGGTCGAGGTTTTCGGCGTCTTCGAGCACGACAGCGGGGTTTTTGCCGCCGCATTCGAGCACAACTTCCTTGAGGTTGCTGTCTGCGGCGTAGCGCAGGAACCGCCGACCGGTTTCGGTGGAGCCGGTGAAGCTGATCATGTCGATCCCCATGTGCAGGCCCATCGGCTGGCCCACCGACGGTCCATCGCCGGGAAGCACCTGCAGCACCCCGCGCGGGATGCCAGCCTCGGCGGCAAGCTCGGCGACACGCAGCGCGGTCATCGAGGTCTGCTCGGCGGGTTTGACGATCACCGAGTTACCTGCTGCCAGCGCAGGACCGATCTTCCACGCCAGCATCAGCAGCGGGAAGTTCCACGGCAGCACGGCCCCGACCACGCCCACCGGTTCGCGCACGATCATCGAGATTGCACCATCGCCCGAGGGGCCGGTCTGATCGTAGATCTTATCGATCGCTTCGGCGTGCCAGAGGATTGTGTGGATGCTCTCTGGGATATCGATGGTTTCACAGTCAGCGATCGGCTTGCCGCTTTCGAGGCTCTCGAGCACGGCCAGTTCACGCCGGTTACGGGTGAGCAGTTTGGACAGGCGCACCAGAACGCCCTTGCGCTCGCTGGGGTGCAGTTTCGACCAGTGGCCCTGATCGAAGGCTTCGCGGGCCTTTTGCACGGCGAGGTCGACGTCTTCGCTGTTGCAGGCAGCGATCTCGGCGAGCGCGTCACCGGTTGCCGGGTTGATCGTGGTCAGGCTGTCACCGCGGCCCGCGCGGAACTTGCCGTCGATGAAGGCGGCCCGCGGAAAAACGAGGGTGTCGGCGATGGCCTGATATTCGGTGCGGGTCAGCAGATCGCTCATGATCCTTCTCCCATGCTGGTTCCGGTGATTTGCGCGATGGTGGTGTTCATGGTGCGGATAACCTCGGCCAGCTCGCGCTTGTCGTCTTTATTCAGAGGCTGCAGCGGCAGTCTGGGCGGTCCGGCGTCGATGCCGCGCAAGGTGAGCCCGTGTTTGATGCACTGGATGAACTTGCCGCCCTGTTCGAGCACCCGCATCAACGGCATCATCGCCGACATGATTGCGCGGCCCTTGGTGAAGTCGCCTTCGACCACGCAGGCCTGATACAGGGCAACATGCGCTTCGGGTGCGAAGTTTGAGCCCGCGCAAACCCAGGACCGGGCACCCCAGGCGAAAAACTCCAGCGCCTGATCGTCCATGCCGCAGCTCAGCGCGATATGCGGATAGTCCCGCGCGAGCATATGCAGTCGGTTAACGTCACCGGAGCTCTCCTTGATGCCGCAGAAGTTCGGGCTGCGCCCGAGCCTGTCAAGGGTTTCCTCGTCCATATTCACACTCATCCGGCCCGGATAGTTGTAGAGCATGGCGGGCAGGTTGGCGGCGCGGTCGATGGCCAGCGCGTGCAGGGCGATCTCCCGACCGGTCGGATAGGCGTAGGGCGGGGTCGCGATCAGGATGGCGTCGGCGCCCAGCTCCCGCGCGGCGGTGGCGTAGGCGACACTGTCCTCGGTGCGGATGGCGCCAGTACCGATGATCAGCGGCAGGCGACCGGCGATCATTTCCTTGGCGAGCTTCATCATGTCGAAGCGCTCTTCGCTGGACTGGGCGTAGTACTCGCCGGTGGTCCCGGCGACGATCAGGCCGTGGACACCCGCGGCGATCAGATGATCGATGGTCTGCGCCAGCGCGTCCCGGTTCAGACTGAAGTCGTCGAAGTAGGGTGTGACGACGGGGGTATAGATGCCTTCAAACTGCATGGCGGCGGGCTTCCAAAGAGTGAACATCAAGGGGAAGGGGTCCGGGACGGACAAACCGTTCGAGCTGATCGCGGGACAGGTCCCAGTGCTGTAGGGCGAGGTCCATGGACAGCGCCGTCTCCCGACGCTCGAAGGCGGCAATCATGGCGTCGTGCTGCTCAATGGCCAGGCGCACGCGATCGCGGTCGGCCTCGGAGGTTGGGCGGTAAAAGGTCTGGCTCATCCGGGTGTGATCGATAAGCAGGCGGTTGAGACTGGGGACCAGATAGGCGTTATCGGCCATCAGGCCGATTTCCGCGTGAAAGCGATGATTGAGCAGGGCTGCCTCGCTGGCCTCGCCGCGGCGCATTGCAACGGCAAAGGCGGACTGGGTCTGCTTTAGGGTGTCGAGCTGCGGCCCGGTCCAGTTTTCAGCCGCCAGCGAGGAGATGTTGGCGTAGACCAGCGGCGCCGTCTGAAAAAAGGTGCGCATGACCCGGACGTCCATGGAGGCAACCTTGGCGCCGCGGTTTTCTTCGAGCTGTATCAGACCTTCGCCGGAGAGACGCTGGAGCACCTCGCGCAACGGGGTGCGGGAGACGCCGTAGGTCTCGCACAGGCTCAGTTCATCCAGATCTGCGCCGGGCTCAAGCTCAGTGGACAGAATCCGTTCGCGCAGGGCGAGGAGACAGTGCTGTTTCCGGTTATGGGTCATGGGGTATCCCCTACACGAAAAATACACTGTGTATACAAAAACATGACTAGCAGGAAACTGTGAGGACGGCCCGTTTCAGACGCCCTCTGGTTACGTTCGCAGAGTTATGCACTGCTGAAGCCCTGTTCGAAGGTGATTGAGTCCGCAACTAGAGATCGTTGCAGGCGACGGCGACGACTATGTCGACGTGGGCTCCAACGCGGCTTCGAGTTTTCCCAATGGAGGATCGAACGGCTCTGGGAGGGACGTGTCTGTGATGAGTCAAGGTGGCTCACCGGAAACCATTAACATCACGATCGAGGGTTCGGAGACTGTTTCGGACTATGATGTCAGCATCAATGCTTCCGGCGAACTGTTGATCGCTTGAGGCCCAATGGCGTGACATCCTTCCGGGGCTTGCGGACTTGATGAGGCTTGGCTTAAGCCTTGTCCCATGCACTCGCCAAAGCAAAGTCCTAGCGCTCTCATCGTTGGGGCCGGGATCACCGGCCTCGCCACCGCCCTGAGCCTGTCCCGTCGTGGCTGGTCGGTGAAGGTGTTCGAGCGCACTCCGGCCTTTGAGGCCGTGGGTGCAGGGATCCAGCTGGCACCGAACGGGATGAAGGTGCTGCGGGCGCTGGGTGTTGAGGGCGAAATCCTAAACCGCGGTTTTCTGCCCGAAGCGCTGGAAATGCGGCTGGGGAAGACTGGTCGTCGGGTCTTTTCCATCCCCGTGCGCCACGTCGCGCCCTATCGCTGGCGGGCGCCCTACGTCCACATCCACCGCGCAGACTTGGTTGCAGTGCTGGCCGATGCCCTGCTGGCCGCGGCGCCCGGCGCCCTCCGGCTGGGCGCGTCGGTTCAAACTGTCGACGAAGCCAAGGGCGTAATCCGCCTGAGCGATGGCAGCGAGGAGGCTGGTGATCTCGTGGTCGCTGCCGATGGTTTCCGCTCCGGGGTGCGGGCGCAGCTGTTCGATGACTCACCGCCGCGCGATACCGGCATGATCGCCTGGCGCGCTGTGGTGCCTGCGCAGCGCCTTGGCAGCGACATACCACCGGAGACGGCCTGTGTGTGGGCGGGACCGGGACGGCACGCCGTGACCTACCATCTGTCCAAAGCCGGACTGGTCAATTTCGTCGGCATCGTCGAACGGCAGCTAGATCAGCCTGAGCAGTATGAGCGCTGGGACGTTGAGGGAACCCGGCACGAAGCTCTCGCCGACTTCGCGGGCTGGGATCCAGAGGTGACCACCTTGATCGAACGCGCCGAAGGGCTCGGACGGTGGACGCTGTTCGACCGCCCGCCCAGCCCGGCCTGGGTGAGCGGGTGTGCCGTCCTCGCCGGGGACGCGGCCCACCCGATGTTACCAACCCTGGCGCAAGGCGGCTGTCAGGGGCTGGAAGATGCTTGGGCGCTGGCCGCCTGTGTCTGCGCGTACGATGGCAGCCGAGATGCGGCGGCTCTCAGTGCGGGCCTGCAGGCTTACGCAGCGTTTCGTCAGCCGCGAACAGCGGAAATCCAACGGCGCGCCATGCGCAACGCCCGCGACTTTCATCACCGCCCGGGCGCCGAGGCCCTGCGCGCCTACAGCACGCTGTGGCTTGGCGCGCGCCTGCTGCCCTGGGCGGCCAGAGCGCAGCTCGATCGGATCTACGGCTACGACATCACGGCCGAGGCCCCATCAGTTCCCGCCACCTAGGGCGCGATGGGCTTGGTCCACTGCATGGAAAAGCCCATGGGCAGGCGGTGGTGTCCGGCAGGCAGGTAGAACAGCTCATCTTCGGGGTTGCGGGCCATGCGGGTGTACATGGCCCATGGAATACCCTCGTGCTCGTGGAAGAAATCCAGTGCCATGCCTTCGTTCAGGAACACGGTGAAGAAGTCTTCGAGCGTGTGGGCAAACTCAACCGCCTTGCGCGTTCCCTCCGGTATCTCAACCCCGGTGTAGGACACCGGCCAATCTTCGATGATGGCGTTCTCGTGCCAGTAGGACATTTGATTGGTCAAAGCGCTCTCGGTATCGCCGTGGGACGGTTCCTCGAGCGTCCAGGCGTAGGGGTGGCCTTCGGCGTAGTAAAACCGTCCGCCGGGCTTGAGCAGCGCGCAGAGGGTTGAGGCCCAACCTTGTAGGTCCGGCAACCAGCCCGTGACGCCCCAGGATGCGTAGATGACGTCAAAGCTCTCCGCGTCCNAGACCTTTCCAGCATCGTAGACATTGGCGTGAACGAAGCTCGCTCGGTCCAACAGTCCGGCGCGCTCGGCGAGTTTGCGGGCGTTGGCAACCGCATGCTCTGAAAAATCGAGCCCAACGGCGTGGTCGGCGTGGCGGGCGACACTGAGTGTATCCAGCCCGAAGTGNCACTGGCTGTGCAGCACCCGCGCGCCTGCGAGGTCGCCCATCTCACGCCGATCGATGACGCAGCGCGCATCCTTGCCCGCCAGAAAGCCCTTGATGTCGTACCAGTCATTGGGGTCGTCATAGTGGAGCTGGGCGAGCTTGTCCCAGCTGGCGTGGTTGACGGCAAGAAAGTCGATATCGGCGGGGATCCTGAAGCGCATGCGGGCTCCTGCTTCAGCTGCCGGGGAAGTGGCAGGCGACATCGCGCCCGTCTACCGGGGTCAGCACCGGCTTGTCGGTCGAACAGAGGGCCNGGGCGCGCGGGCAGCGCGAGGCAAAGGGGCAGCCCACGTGCTCGAGCGTCGGCGAGGGNAGGTCTCCGGTCAGCCGGGTCCGCTGTGGCCGGTCGGCGGAGAAGTCCATCCGCGGCACCGCGGATAGAAGCGCCTGGGTGTAGGGGTTCTGGGGCCGGCTGTAGATTGTTCTGGCCGGACCAACCTCCATCACGTGCCCCAGATACAGCACCATCAGGTTATCGGAAACGTGCTGCACCACGCTCAGATCGTGACTGATGAACAGCAGCGACAGCGAGCGCGCCTGTTTGATCTCGGCGAGCAGGTTCAGCACCTGCGCCTGAATGCTCACGTCCAGCGCCGAGACCGGCTCGTCGGCGACCAGCAGTTCGGGTTCGACGATCAGAGCGCGGGCGATGCCGATGCGCTGCGCCTGTCCACCGGAAAACTCGTGCGGATAGCGGTTGCGCATGTCNGGAAGCAGGCCGATGGAGTCCATGGTTTCGGCAACGCGCTGCGCGCGCTGGGCGCGGNCGAGGTCGGGGAAGTGAACCAGCAGCGGTTCTTCGATGATCTGTTCGACCGTACGGCGGGGGGACAGACTGGCGATGGGGTCCTGAAACACCATCTGCATCATCCGGCGGCGCGCGCGCATCTGATNCTGACTGAGCGTNACNAGGTTTTCGCCNCGGTAGTGCACGCTGCCCNTGGTNACCGGCACCAGNCGCAGGATAGCGCGGGCGAGGGTGGACTTGCCGGAACCNCTNTCACCGACAATCGATAGCGTCTCGCCCTGCTGCAGNGTGAAAGACACGCCTTCGACGGCACGAACCAGGCTGACCCNGGTGAGCAGGTTGCCGCCGGCCCGGAAATGGACGCTGAGGCGATCGACGGTGAGCAGTGGTTCAGCCGACATCGAGCAGCTCCCGCGAAAGATCCTCGCNGCTGCNCGTACGGAAGCAGGCCTTCTGGCGGTGGGGTTGGNCGCTCAGGGCTTCCAGCNCNGGTGCTTCGGTCCGGCAACGNGGTTCGGCGCAGCGGCANCGGGGTTCGAAAGCGCAGCCCNGCGGGCGCAGGCGCANGTTCGGCGGTGCGCCGGGGATNGCGTAGAGCGNNNCGCGTTNCGCTGNNTCTGNNGNCGC
>PAGB01000024.1:0-5484 GCA_002711265.1 Rhodospirillaceae bacterium | reverse complement strand
GCNGCGCTGNNNGCNGTGNTGGTGGCCCGNGGCGTNGCCCGCATCAGNGACAGGGTNTAGGGGTGGCGNGCGTCCTCGAACACCTCCTGCACGGNGCCAACNTCGACCAGNTCGCCTGCGTACATCACGCAGACCCGGCTGCACAGTTCGGTCACCACGCCGAGGTCGTGGGTGATGAACACCACCGCCATGCCGCGCTCGCGCTGGAGCTCGGTCAGGATATCGAGGATNTCNGCCTGGATGGTGACGTCNAGCGCCGTNGTCGGCTCGTCNGCGATCAGCACGTCNGGGTCATTGAGCAGNGCGATGGCGATCATCACCCGCTGGCGCATGCCCCCNGANAGCTCGTGCGGNNACTGGCGCATCCGNNGGTCTGCATCCGGGATCGCCACACGATCGAGCATTTCCACGCAGTGCCGTCGCGCCTCCGCCCGGTTCAGGCTGCGGTCGTGAGTGCGCAGCGCCTCCATCATCTGGGTGCCGATGTTGAGGTAGGGGTTGAGGCTGGTCATGGGGTCCTGAAACACCATGGAGATGCGCTGGCCGCGGATGGTGTTGAGGGTCTGAGTATCGAGGTCCAGCAGGTTATGCCCCTCGAAGACAACTTCGCCCTGCGTGATCGCGTTGTCGGCGAGCAAGCCCAGCGTCGCCATCCACGACTGTGACTTGCCCGAGCCGCTTTCGCCGACGATCCCCAGAACCTCGCCGGGGTAGAGGTCTAGGCTGATGCCGTTGACCGCTTCGACCACACCGTCGGGTGTGTCGAACGCGATGACCAGATCTCGCATCGAGAGGATTGGCTGATCGGTGCCGGGGGTGCGNGCTGTCATGNGGCNGGCCTCCTCAACGNTCCTTGGGGTCGAAGGCNTCGCGCAGGCCATCGCCGAGGAAGTTCAGNGCCATGAGCAGCACCACNAGGAAAATGCCGGGGCCGTAGGTCATCCACGGCTTTTGCTCGATGGCATTGGCNCCTTCGGAAATCAGNACGCCCAGCGANGTATCCGGCTCCTGCACGCCCAGACCGAGGTAGCCAAGGAAGCTTTCCACCAGAATGACNTCGGGGATGATCAGGGTCATGTANACGATGGCCACGCCGGTGACATTGGGGACGATGTGGCGGANGAGNATGCCAAAGGGNCTGACNCCCGTGGCCCGCGCAGCTTCGATGAANTCGGCATTGCGCAGGCTCAGCACCTGCCCGCGGATCACCCGCGCCATTAGTTGCCATTCCACCAGACCGATGATGACGAANACGATCATGATNTTNCGGCCGAANTANGCCAGNGCAATCACNGCGATCAGGGTCAGCGGGAAGGAGTAGAGCAGGTCGAGGATNCGCATCATGATGGTGTCGACCATCCCNCCGGCCAGNCCGCTGATCGCNCCGTAGCTGATCCCGATCACCAGCGCNACGGTNGCNGCNACCAGNGCNACCATCATCGAAATCCGCATGCCGAACATGGTCCGCACCAGAATATCNCGGCCGTTGTAGTCGGTNCCGAGGTAGTGCTGCGCCTCCCAGTTCGGNGGCTTGCCNGAGTAGAAGTCGCGATCCTGAAACTCCATNGGATAGCCGGTCAGNANCTCGAACACCGGNGCAAAGACNGCNAGCGCNACNAGNATNAGCANNACGATNGNGGCNCCNACGGCNACGCGGTTGCGCAGNAAACGNGCGATNGCCAGCTGCGTCAGTGANCGGCTTTGCAGNGTGGTGACGGCGGCTTCNAGCGCGGCCTGNTTGTTGGTTCTGTTNAGCAGGCTCATCAGCTGCGCCCTCCGCCAGCGCGCCGGATNCGCGGGTCGAGCCACGAGTAGGCGAGGTCGACGATGAAGTTCAGCAGGATCACNGCGANNAGCAGGATGACNGTCGTCCCCATCAGNAGCGTGTAGTCTCGGTCGATCGCAGCAGTAACAAATTGACGACCTAANCCNGGAAGAGAGAAAGCTTGTTCGATNATGAGTGATCCAGTGAGTATCGCTGCCGTNACNGGTCCCATATAGGTCACGACNGGAAGAATACCCGGCTTGAGCACATGCCGGAACAGGATCACATGGGCAGGCAAGCCTTTTGCACGAGCTGTGCGCACATAATTTGAGCGGAGTGCCTCTAAAGCGCCGGCGCGGGAGAGGCGNACNATCCGACCCAGCANNCCCGTTCCNAGNACCANNGTCGGCAGNACGTAGTGCATGAATCCACCAGTTTTTCCAGATGGGATCCAGTTCAGTGTTCTTTGACGTCGGCCCAGTTCAATCCATTCCCATTTTTCAACCAGAAGCCAATGTAGNAAACCGTCCAACTGGAAGGCGAGCAGAAACACAAGCAGCGGCGCCATCACAAGGTTGGGCACAACAGTGCCAAACATACCTATTGTGACCATCACAAAGTCTGCGGGTTTGTTCTGACGATAGGCTGCGTAAAAGCCCATAGGAATACCCAGCAGCAGGGCAAACAGCAGCGACGGCACGGCGTATTTCAGTGTGGCGGGCAGGCCGTCGCGCACGTAGTCGTTGACGTAGATCGACCTTCGCACCATCGACAGCCCGAAGTCGCCCCGAATGATCCCGCACTTTCGCAGTGTCGGCATCGGTCGGCCTTCGGCGTCGGTTCTCGCGCCAAACATGCGGCCGAACCACTGGCCCCAGGGGCAGAATTGGCGCACGAACACAACGCTGTCGCCGCTGCGCTCCTGCGTGCCGCCGAGGGTGGTGACTTCGGCCTCGGGCGGCAGCGCGATCCAGTATGCTTCACCTGTCTGCCCGCCGGGTTCGATCGCGCGCCCGGCCATACCGAACAGATAAGAATAGAACTGGGCCGGCATGGACAGGTCCATGTCGTAGTAGGCGCGGAGATTTTTAAGAATGGCAGGTGGTGGCGGACGTTCGCCGTCCCAGGGGCCACCGGGCGCAAGTCGCTGGGTTGTAAAGACTGCGAGCAGGGCGATCAACACGATCACCATCATCTGCCCGAAGCGCTGAAAGGCGTAGCCCATGCAACAAATACCCTAAGTCCGGCTAAAGAAAGTCGTCTAACCCCTGAAAAAGGAGTTGAAAAAGGAAAACCGCCCCCTCGCGGGGAGGAGGCGGTCTGTGAATAACTGTCGGACTTTAATCAGACAGAGAGATCCAACGCGAACGATGGCGATCATCGCCGTTTGGCAGCCAGCCCTCTACGTAGGAACCGACGAGGTGCTTGGAGTTGTAGTAGTAGATCGGTGCAAGCGCAGCCTCTTCCATGGCAATGGCTTCAGCAGCCTGCATGGTCGCAATACGCTCGTCGCCGGTCTGGGTGTAGGACGCTTCGAGCAGGGCGTTGAACTCGGTATTGTTATACTTACCGTAGTTGTACGGAGAGTTCGGGCCCATCAGCGCAAGCAGGTTTTCGGCATCCGGGTAGTCCCAGATCCAGCCCGCACGGCCGATTTCAAACTCCTGCGCTTGTAGACCATCGTAGTGAGTGCCAACGTCCTGATTGAACAGCTCAACCGCAACACCAATCTCCGCCCACATGTCCGAGATCGCGAGAGCGATAGCTTTGTGGCTTTCAGAAGTATTGTAGTTGATCACGACCTTCATTGGGTTGTCTGCGGTGTAACCAGCCGCTTCCATCACGCCCTTAGCCATGGCAGTCCGCTCCTCCTGGGACATCGCCGCCCAGGATGGAGGCTGCACCTGGTAGCCACCGGAGATAGATGGTGGAACGAAGGAGTAGGCGGCCACGTTGCCTGGGCTAACCTCGCTGGTGATGAAGTCTCTATCAATCGCCATGGATAACGCTGAGCGGACCATTGGATCATCGTAAGGCGCCATGGTCGAGTTAAAGGCGTAGTAGTAGGTGCCGCCGTATGGGGTCACGTACAGCTCATCGCCAAACTCGTCAGCCAGTGCGTACATCGCATCACCCGGTGGTATCGAACCGGTGACGTCAAGTTGGCCTTCCCGGAACAAGTTCAGTTCCTGCGTGGCTTCTTCGATTGGGTAGAAGTTTACAGCGTCCAAAGAAACGTTGGCTGCATCGTAGAAGCCAGGGTTCTTGGTCACCGTCAACTTTTCACCGATGGTCCACTCGGACACTTTGAACGCACCATTAACAACGATATTTTCCGGCCGAGACCACTCGTCACCCAGCGCTTCCACAACGTGCTTTGGCACAGGGTAGGCGGTATTGTGGGTGGTCTGGGCGATGAAGTATGGAGCAGGCGAAGCCAGCGTAACTTCGAGGGTCTTGTCGTCGACAGCGCGGACCTGGACATCGTCCATGGTTCCTTCGCCGCTGTTGAACGACTCACCACCAGCGATGGTGTACATCAGGTAGGCGTAGCTGGCCGCGGTCGCAGGGTCGAGAATGCGCTTGAACGCGAACTCGAAATCGTGCGCGGTCACTGGGGTGCCATCGGACCAGTTGTGGTCGCGGATATCGAAGGTGTAGACGAGGCCGTCGTCGGATACCGTGTGGCTCTCAGCAGCGCCCGGAATAATACTTCCGTCAGCAGCCTCCGTGTAAAGTCCAACGAACTGATCACCTGCAATTGATGATTCCCACGTACCGGAAATCTGGTGCGGATCGAGCGACCCTGGCTCACCGTCGTTGCCCACGTTGAGCACGCCCTGTGCATGGGCGGCGCTGGCTGCGACGAGCATTGTCGTCGCGACCAGCATTGTTTTCAGAAATGGGTTCTTCATGAAGTTTTCTCCCTAGCTAAAACACGGCCCTCTTTCGTTGCCGTGCTGAGGCTCTTAACCCAGGGGAGTTGAGGCGCAAAATCAAGCCTTAATTTTCTATGCGACGGTCGTTGACAGGGAGAAATTCCTTCTTTGGTGGCGAGCAGCAAAAAAACATAGCGGGAAATCCCCGTAACGGACGAAAATCTACGTTAAGAGACAAAACTATCTAAATAATACGCCATTCACATTTTCTGTGCCGCTAGGGCTTTAAGCGTGGCCTGAGCACGCTCGTGCAGGTCTTCGGGTGTGGTGGAGAGGTCAAGGTCACTGTCCCCAAAACGCCGCTGGCGCTCCACAGTGCCAGTGGTCAGATCGGGGCTGATCCCGAGCTCTTCGAGCGTGCGGACCACCTCTTCCATTTCCTCCGCCCGGCGCCGGCCGTGGGTCGCCATCCGTTCGAGGTTGTAGGCCGTACGGCCGCCCCAGTCGAAGCCCGGATAACTGGCATCGAGCGATGCGATGACCTCGTCTTCGACCCCGGCCCGGATCGACGCCAGTGCCATCTCCGCGCTCAGCGCTTCGAGGCCTTTGACTGCGACCGAGCGCAGCATCTTGATCGCCGAGGCGCGCCCGGTTTCCTCACCAACTGCGCGTAGGTCCATGCCCCAGTCGACCAGCCTTTCCAGCGCCGCTGCTGCGAAAGGCCCGGCGAGCAGCATGGGGGTCTTGTGCAGGCGCGGGTGGATTGGCGCCATCACGGCGGTATCCACGTAGCCAACCCCAAGCCGGTTCAGCCAGTCGGCGGCTTGACGTTTGGTCCCC
>PAGB01000023.1 GCA_002711265.1 Rhodospirillaceae bacterium | reverse complement strand
GGCCGGCGGGTCGACGACAACGCCCACGTGCTGCTGGACTACAGCGGCGGCGCGCGCGGTGTCCTGCTGGCCAGTCAGGTGGCACCGGGCTACGAGAACGAAATCCGCCTGCGGCTGTCGGGCACCAAGGCCTCGCTGGAATGGCATCAATCCAGCGCCAACCAGCTGCGGTTCTCGCCGCTGGGGCAGGCGCCGCAGACCATTACCCGCGGCGGGGCGGCGGCCCATGACGCTGCAAACGCGGTCTCGCGCATCCCCGGCGGTCATCCGGAGGGTTATCTGGAGGCCTTTGCCACGATCTACAGCGAAGCCGCCGGCCTGATCCGGGGTGGGGCTGCGCCGCTGCTGCCGACCGTGGACGATGGCGTCGAGGGGCTGCGGTTTATCGAGGCGTGCATCGCCTCTTCGGCCAAAGACGGTCAGTGGGTCAGCTGGGNCTGATCTGACGGCCGCCGGNCGGCTTCACCACCCGCTCGCGGTGGATCGGTTGGANCGCAGGGTGGCACAGGGCAGAGGCTGCAGGTTCATTTTNTGATCAGAGCCTTGTCTGCGGTGGTTTTACCGAAACAGTTTCGTTTAAAGTCANGCCTTTAGCNGCGTGTATGTGGCTGGAAGTTCAGGACGGACTGTGCTTGTGATGGGCGCAATCCCCCGGGCGGACCGCCCGGGATGGCTCCAGACCGCTCTTTTCCAAGGATTTGCCCGTATGCGCCGTGCCGAGATTAATGACATTATCAAGCAAGCCCAGTCGTTTATCGAGGGTTTTGGNTACGTCCTGCCCCCTTTTGCGCACTGGACGCCGGAGGACTGGGACGCAAACCGTGCTGAGGCCGGGGCCATCGTCGATGCGGCGCTGGGTTGGGATATCACCGACTACGGGCTGGGCCGGTTCGAGGAAACGGGACTGTTCCTGTTCACCGTGCGCAACGGCAATGAGGCAGACCTGCGCGCGGGCAGCGGCATGCTGTACGCCGAGAAAATCATGATTTCGCGCCGCGATCAGCTCTCGCCCATGCACTACCACCGGGTTAAGGCCGAGGACATCATCAATCGGGGTGGTGGAACGCTAGTGGTGGAGCTTTNCCACCGCGAGGCCGAGGGCGAGGGGCTCGATCGCGAGCGCCCCGTGACCGTGTTCTGTGACGGCATGGCCCGGACCGTGCAGGCCGGTGGTCGGATCGCGTTGGCGCCGGGTGAGTCCGTGACCCTGCTCCCGACCGTTTACCACGCCTTCTGGGGCGAGCGCGAAGACGTGCTCATCGGCGAGGTCTCCACCGTTAATGACGACCGGACCGACAATTATTTCCTCGACAAACTCGGCCGTTTTCCCGACATCGAAGAAGACGAGCCGCCCTATNGGCTGCTGGTCAAGGACTACTGAATTCGCTGATTGCGGCCGGGACCACGGCGGCGCATTTGAGGCTTAGGGCTGTTGGGTCTGCAGAACCCTGAACAGCCCCGGCCGAGGGGAGAAGCAGGCGCCATGTTCGAAGGCTTTATCGAGGAACGGATCGACTGCGCTGGNACGCAGCTGTTCGTGCGCCGCAGTCCGGGCGGCGAGGGTCGGCCGCCGCTGCTCCTGCTGCACGGCTTTCCACAGACCTCGGCCATGTGGCGCGACGTGGCGCCCGGGCTCAGGGATGCGTTCGAGGTGATCTGCCCCGACCTGCGCGGCTATGGCGCTTCCGATAAGCCTGGCGCCGACCGCCCCGGGCAGGACAAGGAACACGCGCTCTATGCCAAGCGGGCCATGGGTCAGGACTTTGTGGCACTGATGCAGGCGCTGGGCCACGAGCGCTTTTTTGTCGTCGGCCACGACAGGGGCGGGCGGGTCGCCCACCGGATGGCGCTGGATCACCCCGCGCGGATCCCCGCGCTGATGGTGCTGGACATCGCGCCGACCCGGGAGATGTACGCCCGTACCGACGCCCGCTTTGCGACGGCTTACTGGCACTGGTTCTTTCTAACCCAGCCCTACCCGATCCCCGAGCGGATCATCGGTGCGGACCCTGACCTGTTCCTCGAACTGCGCACGCTGGGTTTGGGTGGGGGCGAGCCCCCGTTCTCGGCTGAAGCGCTGGAGGAGTACCGGCGCTGTCACCGCGACCCGGCGACCATCCACGCGATCTGCGAGGACTACCGCGCTGCCTATACCATCGACATTGCCCACGATGAGGCCGACGAAGACCGGGAAGCGGGCAGCAAGTTGCGCCAGCCCTTGTCTGTGCTGTGGGCCGGTGACGGGATTATTGACGCNACCTACGGCGCGCTNGCGATCTGGCGGGAGCGGGCGGAGCAGGTTACAGGTCGGGCCTTCTCCGGCAGCCATTATTTTCCAGAGGAACGGCCCAAAGAGCTGGCCGAGGAAATCCGGGGATTTTTCCTCGATCGAAGCCTCGGCTGAGCTGGTATCTGCCTGCGGGTCGCTGCCGCTTGTCATGGAGCCTGCGCCGGTGGCATCAAGATGCACAAGCCAAAAGCNCCAGAAGGAGGAGTAACCCCCATGATCAAACGACGCCTTGGCGCCGACGGCCCGGAAATAACCGCAGTGGGCTATGGTTCGATGAGCTTCGGCGCGGCCTATGGTCCGACCACGCACCAGAACTCGGTGGCCATCCTCGATGCCATGCAGGATCTGGGGCTCGATCACTTCGACACCGCCTATATCTACGCCGGAGGTGAGGCTGAGACCATTTTCGGTGATTATTGTCGTCAGAGCCCGGCGGCGCGTGACTTCTTTTCCGTCGCCACAAAGGGTGGGATCTTCACCGGACCGGCAGCGGATAATGATGGCTTTGCCAACAACAACAGCCGCGACTTCCTGACTGCGCAGCTGGACACCAGCCTCCGGCGACTGGGCACCGACTGTGTCGACCTCTACTACTTGCACCGCTGGGACCGCGAGCGCACCCCGATCGAGGAGGCGATGGAAACGCTGGCGGGGTTTGTGAAGGCGGGTAAGATCCGATCAATCGGGCTGAGCGAAGTGGCGCCCAGCACCCTGCGCCGGGCTGCGGCCGTGCACCCGGTTGCGGCTGTGCAGAGCGAGTACAGCCTGTGGACCCGCCAGCCCGAGCTGGGCATGCTGCAGACGTGTGCAGCGCTGGGAACGGCCTTTGTGGCCTTCTCGCCGGTTGGACGTGGGATGCTGACCGACCGGCCAGTGCAGGTGGGTCAGGACCTGGGTGGGCAGTTCCTTGAGGGCAACCCGCGGTTCATGGAGCCAAACCTCACGGCTAATCTGGGTTGGATCAAAGGCTTTCGCGCGCTGGCAGCAGACATGGGCGTGCCGGCGGCGACCCTTGCCCAGGCCTGGGTGCTGGCCAAGGGCGAGCACTGCATCGCCATTCCGGGCACGCGGTCTGTGGCGCACCTGCACGAAGCAGCGCAGGCGGCCGGTCTGGCGCTGACTCCGGCGCAGGTCGACGAGATCGAAGCGGTCCTGCCGCTGGGTTTTGCCCAAGGGGATCGCTACAGCGAGGCCCAGTGGAAGGGGCAGGAGCGCTACTGTTGAGGCCCTCTGGTGGCGCCCCCGGCTCTCGAGCGCTTCGCGCTCTTTGGTCCCGGGATCGCGCAGCCCAAATGACGGCTTCGCCGACGCGTCTCACCGGCGGTCGAAGGGCTCAGTCGCCCTTCGACCTTGAGCAGACGTTCAGGGCCCTGAACGTCTGACCCTGTGGCGAACAGCNGGGTGAGGGGGCGCAAGGTTGNCGCGCCAGCGCACCGCCGGAGGCGGCGCGGAGCGACCTTGCGACCACGAGGGGCAGCGCCCCAGGATCTAACAATAACGCGGAGGCGACAGCCGACCGGCTCCGTTAGGAGCCGATCTGGTTGCGCGGTGGCCCTTCGTGAGCCGCGAAGCGGCGTCGAAGGGCCGACGCAACACCCGCTGGTGTCGCGCTCGTGTCTCGGGATCCACGCGGGGGCTCGGCATCCTCAGCCTTCACCACGGCTCGCCCCAGGGGCGTAGATCGAGCTCATGGGTCCAGGCCGTGCGCGGCTGGCGGTGGAGCATGACGTAGGCGTCGGCGATGTGGGTGGGGTCGAGGATCAGGTCCTCGGCCACACGGTCCGCGGCGTCCGGGATGCGCTCGCGGATGAAGGCTGTGTCGATTGCCCCGTCGATGATGGTGTGCGCGACATGGATGTTCTTCGGTCCCAGTTCCCGCGCCATGGATTGCGCCAGTGCCCTCAGCGCGTGCTTGGCGCCGGCGAAGGCGGCCATGCCGGGGCGGCCGCGCGTGCTGGCTGTGGCGCCGGTGAAGATGATGGTTCCGCGTTCGCGGGTAATCATCCGCCGTGCCACTTCGCGCCCGACGAGGAAGCCGGCGAATGCAGCCATCTCCCAGACCTTATGGTAGACCCGCGTGGTCATTTCGGTGATTGGAAACGCGACGTTGCCGCCGATATTGAAGACGGCGACCTCGATCGGACCGACCTTGGCTTCGACCTGTTCGACCAGCGNGATGACAGCGTCTTCATCCCGCGCATCGGCGGGGAAGGCTTGGGCTTGAAAGCCTTCGTCTCGTATGGACTGNGCCAGGGCTTCGAGTTTGTCGGCACTGCGCTCGCGCCGGACCGGGCAGGCGACCAGGCCTTCGCGGGCGAAGGCCCGGGAAACCGCGGCGCCGGTGGCATCACCNGCGCCGACGATCAGGCAACTGCGGGGTATATCGGCCATGGTATGGATCTCCAGTCTGGCGTGGCAGGGTTTGCCTCGCTGGTTATCTGTCTTATTGCATTGAGTGTCTTCGCTGCGGTCTTGCAGATCAAGGGGCACAATGTCGAGGTTCTGGGTGCTGTATCGGCGACACGCGATCCGGCGTGGGGCACCCGCGAATGGGTGGGGGGCGATCTAGACGCTCGACAAGAAAAAGGTGACATGTCACATATATTCCCAACACGGACCCACGAGGCAGGAGAGAGACCATGGCCGGACGTTTTCAGGGGCAGCACGCTGTCATGACCGGAGGCGCCAGCGGTATCGGCGCCGCAGTGCTGGCCAAACTGNAGGCCGAGGGCGCGCGGGTGACGGCGCTGGACCTCGCCGACTGCCCGNCTGCCGACCGCCACATACCGCTGAATATGTCGGATCAGAGCGCCATCGACGCCGCCGTCGCTGAGATCGAGGGGCCGGTCGACTGCCTGTTCAACATCGCAGGCGTGCCGCCGCGTGAAGACAACGGTGCGCTGGTGCTGGCCGTGAATTTCTTCGGCCTGCGCCACTTCACCGACGCGATGCTGGGGCGGCTCAGCAATCAGGCGGCGATCGTCAATATGGCCTCGCTCGCCGGTGCGCAGTGGGTGAACAACATCGAGGAGGTCAAGGCGCTGCTGGCCATGGACGACAGCGTGGACCCGGCTGCTGCGCTCGCCGAGCTGGGGATCGACGCCANCCGCGCCTACAACCTGAGCAAGGAAGCTGTCATCGTCTGGGGCATTCAGCAGACCGCACGCGGCATGGAGCGGGGCATTCGCATGAATGCCGTCTGCCCGGCTGCGGTTTCGACCGGCATCCTCGAGGACTTCAAGACCGCCTTTGGCGCCAAGGTCAACGCGGCCGTCGAGCGCTCCGGCCGGCCGTCNTCACCCGATGAAGTCGCCGATCTGGTGCTGTTCCTCGCCTCCGACCAGAGCNGTTGGATCAAGGGGGGTGAGTTCAAGATCGACGGCGGTATCAACGCCTTCNGCATCGCCGCTGCCATGGAGCTGGGCTGAACCATGACCAAGATCGAAGCCACGCCCGCCGTCAACCCGGCCCTTGCCGAGCACGCTGCGCGCTTCTCCCGCAAGATCGTCAAGACCGGTGAACGAACCCACACCCTGATCGGTTACAACGTCGCGAACGTGTCGGTCATCGAAGCGCCTGAGGGCCTGATTCTGGTCGACGGCCTGGCGCAGGAGAACAGCGCCCGCGAGGCCGCCGCCGATATCGCCGAGCGCTTCCCGGGTCAGCCGATCCGGGCGGTCGTCTATACGCACTTCCACAACGACCACGTGAACGGCATCGAGGGCTTCATCAGCCAGGAGCAGGTAACCGGCGGCGAGGTGGAAATCTGGGCCCACGCGGACCTGATGCACTTCGTCACCGAAGTCTCGGCCGGTATGGGGCCGATCATGGGACGCCGGGCCGCNTACACCTTCGGAGCGGCTCTGCCGCGCGGGCCAGAGGGGTTCGTGCACGCCGGGCTGGGCCTGCCCCACAACCCGGGGCCACGGGGCTTTATCGCGCCCACCCATCTGATCTCCGAGCGCAAGCAAGTGCGTCTGGCCGGTCTCGACCTAGAGCTGATTCCGATCCCGTCCGAGACCGACGACATGATCGGGGTTTATCTGCCTGACGAGGAAATCCTGCTGACCGGTGACTGCATACAGGGCGAGGTCTACCCCAACCTCTATACCCTGCGCGGCACGCCGTACCGCGACCCCATGCAGTGGGTGGCGACCCTCGACTGGATCCGTCACGACCTGCGCCCGCAGCAGATTGTTCCCCACCACGGCCACCCCATGACCTCGCCNNAGGAGGTCAGCGACGTGCTCACCGCCTACCGCGACGCGATCCAGTTCACCCACGATCAGACGGTGCGGTACATGAACCAGGGCCTGCGACCGGATGAGATTGNGCAGCGCGTGCAAATGCCCGCGCACCTCGCCGAGCACCCGTGGCTGGGCGAGTTTTACGGCACGCTCAAGCACTGCATCCCGGCGATCTACGTGGGCAAGGTTGGCTGGTTCTCAGGCGACCCGGTTGACCTNGACCCCTTGCCCCCGGCCGAACGCGCCCGGCGCTACGTCGCGCTGATGGGCGGTGCCGAAGTCGTCCGCCAGGCCGCCCAGACGGCCGCAGGCGAAGACGATTACCTCTGGGCCGCCGAGCTGCTGGGCCTGNTGGTCAGCCTCGATACCGAAGACAAGGCGGCTCGTCTCGCCCGCGCCNGTGCCCTACGCGGCTGGGCCTATGCGCAGTCTAACCCCAACTGGCGCAACTGGGCGCTGTCCTGCGCCATGGAACTCGATCCGCCCGCGCAGGTCGACGGCGCGAAGCAGCAGCTGGTGCTGGCCCCCCCCGCGGTGATCAATGCCTTCCCGCCGGGCAACATCCTGCGCGGCATGGCCACCCGTCTGCGCGCCGAAGCGGTCGCGGATCTGCACCTGACCATGGCCTTCTGCATCGAAGACCGGGGGCTGGATCACGCGCTGGAACTGCGCCGGGGGATTTGCGAGTTCCACGAGGTCGCCCCGGGGCAGGTCGACCTGCGCCTGCGCTTCAACAGCGACTTCCTCAGCGACCTGGTCGCGCAGAAGATCCGCTGGCCGGAGGGCATCGAGCAGGGGCGGGTGCAGATCGAGGGCGACCGGGCGCTGGTACCGCAGTTCTTCGGCAGCTTCGAGCCGCCGATGGCGCCCAAGGACATCAAGCTGGTCAGCCGCTAAAACGCGCGCTCGGGACGAGCGGCGAAGCGCCCGACCACAGGCAGGCTTTCTGAATGCCTTAATCGAGCGCGATCCACGCGGTCTTGAGCTTGGTGAACTTGTCCAGCGCGTGCATGGACTTGTCCGAGCCGTTGCCCGACTGACCGTGGCCGGTCAGCGGCACGGTGATATCCGGCCCGCCGTAGGTGTTGACNTGCACCACCCCTGAGCCGATGGCACGGACCATACGGTGGGCGCGGGCGAGGTTGTCGGTCCAGACCCCCGCCGCCAGCCCAAAGACCGTGGAGTTGGCGAGCGCCACCGCCTCGGCCTCATTCTCGAAGGGCGTCACCGCCAGCACCGGCCCGAAGACCTCGTCCTGGGCCAGATCCGACTGTGGATCAACGTCGGCGAAGATGGTCGGGGCGATGTAGGTCCCGCCGGTTTCCTGCAGGATCCGCTCCCCGCCGCTGATCAGTCGCGCGCCGTCGCTGTGGGCGCGGTCGATCTTGCCGAGCACCGACTGGCACTGCGCTTCGGAGGCAATCGCGCCGGCCTCGGTGGCCAGATCGAGCGGGTCACCGACCACCATGGCCTCGGTTTCGGCCTTGAGCGCGTCGAGGAAGGTCTCGTAGACGCTGCGCTGGACCAGCAGGCGGGACCCGGCGACGCAGACCTGGCCGCTGTTGCGGAAGATCGCCGCAGCCGAGACCTTGGCCGCCTTTGCCAGATTGCCGGCGTCGTCAAAGACGATGTTCGGGGACTTGCCACCCAGTTCCAGATAGACGCGCTTGAGGTTGGAGCGCGCCGAGTATTCGAGCAGGCGCCGCCCTGTGCCGCCCGAGCCGGTGAACACCATGACGTCGATGTCGCTGTGCAGGCCCATGGCCTCACCGACGACCCGGCCTTCGCCGGTGACAATGTTGAGCNCGCCGTCGGGCAAGCCCGCTTCGTGGCACAGCTCCGCCAGCCGCATCAGGCTCAGCGAGGCAACCTCCGGCGGCTTGACCACGATCGAGTTGCCTGCAGCCAGCGCCGGGGCGATTTTCCACGCACCGATCATCAGCGGGAAGTTCCACGGGATGATCGCGCCGACCACGCCGACCGGCTCGNGGTGGATCAGACCCAGCGTCCCTTCGGGCGTGGGCGCAACCTCNCCGCTGATCTTGTCGGGCGTCTCGGCGTAGTAGCGGAAGGTGCCGGCCGCGCTGCCCGGTTCGGCGCGCAGGGCCATGGAGATTTCAGTGCCGTTGTCCCGGACGCCCAGCACGGCGAGTTCGAGGCTGTGGGCTTCGATCAGGTCGGCGCAGCGGTGCAGGATACGCTTGCGCGCAGCCGGAGCCATGCGCGACCAGCGCCCATCGTCGAAGGCCTTGCGGGCCGCAGCAACCGCAGCGTCGACGTCGACCGCCGTGCCCCGCGCCAGCGCGCCGAGTGCCGTGCCGTCGATGGGCGAGGTATTCTCTCGCGTTTCACCGCCAGAGGCAGGGACCTGCTGCCCCCCGATCAGGTGTTTGGCTTCGGGAAGTGCGGCATTCCGCAGGGCATCAATATCATTTTGCTCGACCACGCGGGTATCCTCGGAACGGGGGCTGAAGGGGCACAGGCGTCGGTGACAATAACGCACCGCTGATGAAATAAATGCTTGCATCACCCCGGTTACTTGTCAATGCTGATCANCGGGCAAAGAGGGCGCGAGTAAGCGACCCGGCCCGAGGAGGAACAGCGTGACGACCGTCGACAAGGCCCTGAGCTTGCTGGAGTATTTCAGCGATCTCCGACCGGAGATCGGGCTGAGCGAGTTTGCGCGGCTCTCGGGTTTCGATAAATCCGCCGCCTTGCGAATGCTCGGCGCTTTGGTCCGCGCTGGCTTTGTGGAGCAGGACGCNCAAAGCCGTAAGTACCGGCTGGGCCGCAGTTTCCTGCGCTTTGCCCGCATGCGGGAAGAGGCTTTTCCCATGACGCAGGTCTTGCATCCCTTTGCCGAGCGCATCGCCGTGCAGACCGGCGAAACCTGCCACATTGGCGTGTTTTCCGCCGGGACGCTCGCCGCCGGTATCGTGGTGCTCAGCCCGCAGTCCAACCGCGTGCACGTGGCGCAGGGCCTGAACCTGCCGTTTCACGCCACCGCGTCCGGGCTTTGCTTTCTGGCCTTCAGCGAGCCCGAGGAAGCCCGTCGGCTTCTGGGCGAGGGCCCGTTGGAAAAGTACAATGCCGCAACCATGACCGACCCGAAGCAGGTTCTCAGCGAGTGCCAGCGCTTTCGCGCGCAGGGGTTCTCCCTCAGCGCGGCAAACTTCGACCCCGACGTGAAATCGGTCGCGGCACCGATCTTTGATGCAGACGGCCGCGTCTTTGCCACCTTGGCACTGGCAGCGCCGATGATCCGCGCCCATGACTCAGCCACGATCGAGAACGGTCGCCTGGTCTGTGCTGCGGCGATGGAGGCCACCAAGGCCTTCGCCGGCGACGTGCCCGGCTGGTACGCGCAGATCGTCACTTCACTGGACAAGGCGGCATGAAGCCGCCAACGGCCCGCCTGTTGGCCTACCGCCTGGGCCTCTACCCGAACACCGTCGCGACTGCGGCACAACCTGGATAGGACGAGATGGACGGCGACAGCAATTTCCTCAAGGAAAACAACGCCCGGCACGTTTGGCACCCCATGGCGCACCCCGCAGAGATGCGGAACAACCCGCCCAAGGTGATCACCGGAGCCGAAGGCGTCACCCTGACCGACGTCGACGGCCACCGCGTGGTCGATGCCGTGGGCGGTCTGTGGAACGTCAACCTCGGCTACTCGGTCGAGCCGATCAAGCGCGCCATCACCGAGCAGCTTGACCAGCTCGCCTACTACTCGACCTTCCGTGGCACCACGACCGGGCCGACGGTCGAGCTGTCCTACGTGCTGCAGGAATGGTTTGCCCCCGATGGCATGACCCGCAGCTTCTTCACCAGCGGTGGCTCGGACAGCGTCGAGACCGCCTTGAGGCTGGCGCGGCAGTACCACAAGATCCGGGGCGATAAGGACCGCTACAAGTTCATCAGCCTTAAGAAGGGCTACCACGGCACCCACTTCGGCGGCGCCTCGGTCAACGGCAACGCCAATTTCCGGCGCCAGTACGAGCCGTTGCTGCAGGGATGCTTTCAGATCACCGCGCCACTGACCTACCGAAACCCCTTCAACGAGGCTGACCCGGCCCGCCTGGCGCAGCTCTGCGCCGCCCAGCTCGAAGACGAGATCATCTTCCAGGGGCCGGACACCGTCGCGGCCTTCATCATGGAACCGGTGCTGGGGGCAGGGGGCGTGATCCCGCCGCACGAAAGCTTCATGCCGATGGTGCGTGAAATCTGTGACCGTCACGGTGTGCTGCTGATTGCCGACGAGGTGATCACCGCCTTTGGCCGCACCGGCGCATGGACCGGCTCGCGGCTATGGGGCGTGCAGCCTGACCTGATGTGCACCGCCAAAGCGATCACCAACGGCTACTTCCCCTTCGGCGCGGTCATGATCAGCGGTGCGGTCGCCGAGGTATTCGAGAGCGACGCCAGCGCCATGGGCATGATCGGCCACGGCTACACCTATTCCGGCCATCCGGTTGGGGCGGCTGCGGCCTTGGCCTGCCTGCCCGAAATCGAACGGCTGAACGTGGCGGAGAATGCCGCCGCGCGCGGGGAAGAACTGCTCGCCGGTGGTCAGGCGCTGGCCGAGAAATACGCGCTGGTCGGCGACGTTCGCGGCAAGGGGCTGATGTTCTGCCTCGAGCTGGTCAGCGATCGGGCCAGCAAGACCCCCGCTGACAAAGCCACCATGCAGGCGGTCTTCGATGGCGCCTATGAGGCCGGGGTCATGGTCCGGGTCTCCGGCCCCAACGTCATCCTCTCACCCTCGCTGGTGATCACGGCCGAGGACGTCCGCAAGATTCTCGACGGGGTCGAAGCCGGCCTCAAGGCGGCAAGCGCGTGAGCGGAAAACCGGACAGCTCGACCCGGCCGCTGGACTGGGCGCAGTTCCCTCAATGGGGGGCGCGGGCTGCGCAATGGGCAGGCGAATACCACGCCGGCCTGCGCGACCAGCCGGTGCGACCGCCCCTGAACCCCGGTGCAACGCTGGCAGCCCTGCCCGAAGCCCCGCCTGAGCAGGCTGAGAGCACCGAAGCGATCTTCAGGGACTTTGAAGACATCATCATGCCGGGGATGACCCACTGGCAGCATCCGCGCTTCTTCGCCTACTTCCCCTCCAATGCCGCACCGATTGCCGTGCTCGCCGAGTATCTGGCCTCGTCGGTCGCCGCCCAGTGCATGCTGTGGCAGACCTCACCCGCTGCCACGGAGTTGGAGACAAGGGTGCTGGACTGGCTGCGGCAGGCGGTCGGGCTGCCCGAGGACTTTTCGGGTGTAATCCAGGACACGGCGTCGTCGGCGACGCTGGCCGCTGTGCTGACCATGCGCGAGCGGGCGTTGAACTGGGCGGGAAATCAGCACGGTCTGAGCGACGCCGGCCGCCTGCGGATCTATGTCGCCGACGAGGTGCATTCTTCGGTCGATGCCGCTGTCTGGATCGCCGGGATCGGCCGCGAAAACATGGTGCGCATCCCGGTCATCGGGCCGCGTCGGGCCATGGATGTCGAGGCGCTGGAACAGGCGATTGCGCTGGACCGCACCGAGGGCTTCATTCCCGCCGGTGTCATCGCCAGCGTCGGGGCGACCAGCGTTGGTTCCACCGACCACATTGCCGCCGTGCTGGCTGTGGCCAGAGCCCATGACCTTTACAGCCACGTCGACGCGGCCTGGGCCGGGGCGGCTATGATCTGCCCTGAATTCCGGGATTTGTGGGACGGCATTGAACAGGCTGATTCGATCGTCCTGAACCCCCATAAATGGCTCGGCACGCCCTTTGATTGCTCGGCGCATTTCCTTGCCGACCCTGACAGTCTGGTGAAGACGCTGGCGACCCAGCCCGAGTACCTCAAGACCCACGGCGTGGATGGCGTCATCAACTATTCGGAATGGTCGATCCCGCTGGGCCGTCGCTTCCGTGCGCTCAAGCTCTGGTTCTTGTTACGCGGGCACGGGCTTGAAGGCCTGCGCCGTATGATCCGCGACCATGTGCGCTGGGCCGGGCAGGTCGAGACCGCGCTCGCCGCGCTGCCGCAGGTGGAGATCGTCACGCCCTGCATGCTGTCGCTGTTTTCCTTCCGGGTCCAGCCCGAGGGCATGGCAGGCGCAGACCTCGACGCCTTCAACCTCGCGCTGCTCGAAGCCATCAACGCCGACGGGCGGATTTATCTGACCCAGACCCGGATCGACGACAAACTGGTGATCCGGTTTCAGGCGGGGCCGTTTTCGATGACCGAGGCCGACGCGGAAACCGCCGTCGCAGTGATCGCCGAGATGGCGGCCACGGCCCTCGAACAGGTCAGGGGAGGCTGATCCGGCATGGTCGACTTCCGCAGCCAGACAACGGTGCCGCCTCTGCGTAGCCAGGCTACGGGATCGGCATTGCGTTCTTCGGCAGCGGAGACGCCCTTCGCCAGTACCATCCCGGCCGAGCGCCGCTTTAAGGTCGCCGACCTGTTCAAGTTCCAGCGGGGACGGGCGGACCTGCTGTTCTCCGTGCTGATCCTCGGGGTGGCGCTGCTGCTGGTGCTGACCTTCTTCGATCAGAGCGGCTGGGCTGACCGTGATTTGCCGCAAAAGCGACTTGGCAAGGTGCTCAAACAGCCGTGGATCGGTCCGGTGATCGCGCTGCTGATTCTGGTGCCGGCGGCGCTGGGCAACCTCGGTCTGAGCCTGCGCCGCGCGCTGCTCGACCGGCGCAAGCACCGCCCGAACAAGACCCGCTATGAGGTGGTGCAGTGGCTGCGCGCCATCGAGTTCATCGTCTATTTCATCATTTATACCCGCAGCATCGAGATCGTCGGCTACCTGATCGCAACGGTGATCTTCGCCGTGCTGATGGTGGTGCGCCTGGGCTATCGCAGCTGGCGCTGGGTCGGAATCGCGGCGGGGGTCAGCTTCCTCTCGGTGGTGTTCTTCCGCACCCTGCTGCAAATCAAGACGCCGGTGAATATCTGGCTCTATAACCAGCTGCCCGAAGGCCTCGAACGGTTCATGAAGGTGTATTTCTGATGGATGCACTGATCACCGGTCTGAACAATCTTCTCGATCCGCAGGTGCTGATCGCGCTGCTGATTGGTTCGGTCGGGGGGCTGATCATCGGGGCTGTGCCGGGCATTGGTCCGGCGATTGCCATCGCCATCCTGCTGCCCGCAACCGTATTCCTGCCCGATCTGGTGTCGCTGGTGTTGCTGCTTGGGGTTTACGGCTCGTCGATGTATGGCGGGGCGATCCCGGCAATCCTGATCAACACACCCGGCACGCCGGTCAACGCCCTGACCACCTACGACGGCCATGCCATGACCCGGCGGGGCGAGGCGCCGCGCGCGCTGTCGCTGGCCTATAGCGCGTCGTTCTTCGGCGGCACCTTCTCGATCATGACGGCCCTGATCGCCCTGCTGGTCTTCGGGCCGTACCTCCGGGATCTGGGGGCGCTGTTCGGCAGCCGTGATATCTTCATGGCGGCGGTGCTGGGCATGGTGCTGCTGATCCTCGCGCATCGGCAGAACATGCTGATCGCCGCGCTGCTGTTCGGCTTTGGTATGCTGATCACGCTGGTGGGGCGGCAGTCAACGCGCGGGTTCCAGCGCTATACCTTCGGCNTCGACGATCTGGCGTCGGGCTTTAACCTGATCGTCGTGATCGTGGGNATCTTCGCGCTCAGTCAGGCGCTGTTCCTGATGATCGGCAAGGACGACGATGCCAAGGAAGTCAGCTTCAAGGGCGGGCTGTTCCGGGGTCTCAGCGAGCTGCGCAAGTATCCGCTGATCACCACGCTCTCGGGCATGTACGGCACCATCATGGGCATTATCCCGGGCGTGGGCGAGTTCGTNGCGCAGTTCTTCTCCTNCGCCACCGCGCGCAGCCTGTCCAAGGAGCCTCAGCGCTTCGGCCACGGCTCGCCCGAAGGTCTGATCGCGTCGGAGACCGCGAACAATGCGGTGCCTGCTGCGGCGATGATTCCACTGCTGGCGCTGGGAGTGCCCGGGGAAGCGCTGACAGCGATGATGATGGTGGTGTTCTTCGATGCCGGGATCAAACCCGGGCCGGATATCTTCGAGAAGAGCCCCGATTTTCTGTTTAGCCTGTTTATCTCGCTGCTGATCATCAACGTGCTGGTGGTGATCACACTGCTGTTCTCGACCCGGTTCATCGCGCGGATGATCTACATCCCGAACCGGTTCCTGGGCGTGTTCATCATGATCTTCGCCTTTGTCGGGGTGTTCAGCATCCGTAACAACTTCTTCGACTGCGCGGTGGCAGCGGTGTTCGGCTTCATCGGCTACATCCTGCGCCGCCTGAACTGGCCGCTGGTCCCGGTCGTGCTCGGCATGGTGCTGGGCGCGATCATGATCGAGCGCCTGACCGCGGGCAGCAGTCGCGTCAAAACCTGGGTCGATCTGGTCGATCGGCCTGTTTCCGGAACACTGGCTGTGGTCATCTTGGGCGTGATCTTAGTCGTGTTGGTCAGCCAGATCGTCGAACACCGTCGGCGCAACAGCGGGCCAAGCAAGCGGGGGAGGAATGCTCCGTCCGCGTGAACAAGAATACCCTTTAACCAAGCTTTTTTCGGAGGAGAAAACTATGAAGAAGCTTATGATTGCAGCAGCTGCGGCTGTTGCCTCTGTCGGCCTGGCGGTCAACGCACAGGCTGAGTACCCAACCGGGCCGGTGCAGTTCATCGTGCCGTGGCCTCCCGGTGACTTCGAAGACATCCTGACCCGCTGGATCGCTGAAGACATGCAGGCTGCGACCGGTATTCCGGCGTCTGTGGTCAACCGTCCCGGCGGCGGTGACGGCCCGTTCCCGGGCGCACTGGAAGTGCTCGATGCACCCGCTGACGGTTCGGTCATCGGCTCCTTCGTGATCGGTGTTCCGATNGTGGGTCCGAAGATNGGCATCGGTATCGAAGAAGACAGCTTCNTCCCNGTNGGNATCTTCCTGACCTACCCATTCGTGNTGGCTGCNTCCGGNGANGCGCCTTACAGCAACATGGCTGAGCTGGCCTCGCANGCTGCCGANAACGACGTGGTTCTGGGCCACTTTGGCGCGGGNCTGACCCCGACCAAGGCGACNTTTGCCGCNGCCAAGAACATGGGCTTNGAGTTCGCCGATGATTCNGCCTTCGACNTNNTNGACTGTAACACCCTGTCGGCGGGTGATGCTGACGTGATCAACACCACGCTGGCNCTGATNGAGCCTTGCNTGGGCGAGATCAACGTTCTGGCCAACATCGGCGCTGAGCCNATCGGCAAGNTGCCTGGCGTNGNTACCCTGTCGGCACAGGCCGGGATCAACGACCTGGAGCTGTGGAACGGNCTGTTNGTGAAGAAGGGCACCCCGCAGGAGGTCATCGACACNCTCGCAGCTGTGGCTGAAGCGACCATGATGTCCGAGCGGGCNCAGGCGCTGATGGCTGAAACCGGTGCTGCCGTCTACTGGCAGGGCACGGACGAGTCCATCGCCCGGATTGCAGCTGACGCGGCGAAGGACGCCGAGCTGGCTGCCATCATCGGCAACTAATCTGCCCCGCGCAGGTTGAGGTTATCCGTGCCCTGGGGTTCCGGGGCGCGGATTTTCCGCCGATCCCGCCGGAGGGAGGTCAAGGCCTGCCAGGCTTGGCCCCCTGCATCACCGGGTAACGCCGGACTGAACGATAACACCTTTTGAGACAGCCAAAGACGACAGCCATGGACCGGATCCGCCTCGGCATACTGCAGGTCAATCACGACAAGAGCGAAAGCATCGGCGATCACTTCCCCGACGACGCCCATCGCTTCCGTGACCTTTTCGATGCGCTCGAACAGCGGTTTTCATACCGCGTTTACATGACCATCGGCGATGAAGTGCCCGAGAGCCTCGACGAGCAGGACGCGTTTCTGATCACCGGCTCGCCGCTGTCCGTGCTCGATGAACACAGTTTCCTGCCCCCGCTCTATGATTTCATCCGCGCCTGCGATGCCGCGCGCAAGCCGCTGATCGGCACCTGTTTCGGTCATCAGGCGATTGCGGTTGCGCTGGGCGGCAAGGTCGAGCGCGCCGCTGCGGGCTGGAATGTCGGTATCGAAACCACCCACTTTCTCGAAGACGCAGCCTTCATGACGGACGCGCAGCGCGACCTTGGCTTCTATGTTTTCCACGAGGACCATGTCAGCGTGCTGCCTCCGCAGGCGCGGCTGATCGGGCGCGGGGACTTCTGTCCGACCGCTGCCTTTGCCGTCGGCGATCACATCATGACCACCCAGGCCCATCCCGAGTTCACAGACCGGTTCATGCGTGCGGTCGTGGATGACTGCCTCGGCCTGCTGGGCGAGGACGGCCACGCGGCGGCCACTGAAAGCCTCGACCGGGGTCGGAATGATGGCCCGCTTTATGCCCGCTGGATGACCCGCTTCATCCTCAGCCACCTCAACGGCCACGGCAGCCACGACAGCCACGACAGCCACGACAGCCACGATAGGCGTAAGTGATGAACGTACCCTACGTCCGGACTGCACCAACAATATCACGGAGCCTTGAGTATGATCGATGACGGTCACCTTGATCTGAGCAGCCACGACGCCTTCAGTGGTGGTGTCCCCCACCGAACCTTTGCCCGCCTTCGGGCCGAAGACCCGGTGCACTGGACCCCCGAGCACGACGGCGGACGCGGCTTCTGGTCGGTCACGCGCCATGCGGACATTCTGACCGCCAACGGCAACAACGCGGTATTCAGCAGCGGGCAGGGGATCCGGATCGAGGATCAGACCCGAGAGGAATACCTCGCCCGACGCACGTTTCAGGAAACCGATCCGCCCGAGCACCGGATCACCCGCAAGCTGGTCAACCCGGCCTTCTCCCGCCCGGCCATCACCCGCTACGAGGCCATGATCCGCTCGCTGGCAGCAGAGATTGTCGATGAGGCGCTGAGCCAGGACGAATTCGACGCCGTCGAGGTACTGGCCAAGCGCCTGCCGATGATGATGCTCGGGAGGATCCTCGGGGTGCCGGATACCGACCTGCCGTGGCTGGTCGAGAAGGGTGACGCCCTGATCGGCAACAGCGACCCGGATTTCACCGATACCGTCATCGACAAGATGGATACGCAGGCCTACCGCTTCATGCCCTTCCGCAGCCCGGCGGGGGTGGCGCTCTATGACTACGCCGATGCGGTTCTGAGCGGGGACAAGCCGGTCGACCCCGAAGGCGTGCTGGCGCGCGTCATGGCGGCGAACGCCGCTGACAGGGTCATGGAGGCGCGCGACTTCAAGAACTTCTTCTGCCTGCTGGTCGCGGCGGGCAACGATACTACGCGGTATTCGATTTCCATGGCGCTGTACGAGCTGACCCGCGACCCGAGCCTGCTGGAGCAGCTGCGCAGCGGCACGGTCTGGGATACGGCGGCCGATGAGTTCATCCGGCTGGCCTCGCCGACCATGCACTTCCGGCGCACTGCAACCGAGGATACCGAGCTGGGCGGACAAGCCATCCGTGCGGGCGACAAGGTCATCCTGTGGTTCGTCTCTGGCAATCGGGACGCCGAAGTTTTTGACCAGCCCGACCGGGTCAATCTCGCGCGCAATCCCAACCCACATTTGGCCTTCGGGCAGGGTGGGGTGCACCTGTGCCTGGGCATGTGGCTGGCGCGGCTGGAAATCCGGGTGCTGCTCGAAGAGCTCTCGTCGCGCCTGTCAGGGATCGAGGCGCTGGGGGAACCCGCCTGGACCCGGTCGAACTTCATTTGCGGGGTCAAGAGCCTGCCTGTAAGGATCAGGCGTTAAGACGCTCCGCCAAACGTACCGATGTTTTTGAGTGAGAAGCCGTTATGACCATCAACCGAACCCGTGCCCTGTTCTGTGATCTGCTGGGCCTGCCCCGGGGCAAGTACGTGGCGCCGCATCTGGCCCGCGCCGGCAAGATCGGCTTCGCCCGTGCCGCCTTCGCCGTGTCCTTCGACCGTGATCTGCTGACTGTTCCCGGAACTGGGGTCTTCGAGGGCGTGCCGGACATGGACCTGCGCCTCGGGGACGAGCGCCGCAAGGGCTGGCAGGACGGCGTGGAAATTGCGCTTGGTGATATCGAGGTCGAGGACGAGGCCTTCGCGCTGGATGCGCGCGGTCAACTGCGGGCCACGGTTGCGGCGTGGCAGCAGCAGCATGGCCTGAAGCCCATGGTCGGCATCGAGCTCGAGGCTTACGTGTTCGAGCAGGGGGAAGACGGCGCCTTCCGGCCCTACAACACGCCGGGCGCGTTCGTGTACGGGACGGGGCCGCACAACGATCCGCGCGGTCTGATGGATGCCATCTGGACCCGGGCTGAAGCCGCTGAGATCCCGATCGAGTCCATGAATGGCGAGTACGACAATGGCCAGTTTGAGCTGACCCTGTGCTTCGGGGACGCGATCAAGGCCTGCGACGACGCCTTTTTGCTCAAGACCATGGCGCGCGAGGTCGCGGCGGAGAAGGGTCTGATCCTGACCTTCCTGCCCAAACCCATCCCGGAGCGTGGCGGCTCTGGCCTGCACGTCAATTTCAGCTTTACCGACAAGGACGGCAAAAACGCCGTCGGACCGGAGGGGCGCTTGTCGAACCTGGCCGAGGGTTGCGTTGCCGGATTGATGCACCACCATGAAGGCCTCGCTGGCGTGCTGGCCGGGACGGTCAACTCCTACGACCGGCTAACCCCGGCGTCGATGGCGGGCTACTGGTGCAACTGGGCCGATGATCACCGGATGACGACGGTGCGCACAACGGTGGCCTCGCCGCGGTCGGCGCGTCTCGAGCACCGCATGGCCGACGGTGCCGCCAACCCCTATCTGGCAACCCACGCGGTTCTGCGTGCGGCTATGCTGGGGGTGGAGCAGGAACACGGTCTGCCGCCAGCTGAGGATCTGGATGGGATCGAAAATGTGCGGGCGACCCGACACGTGCCTTCGAGCCTGAAAAAGGCGCTTGATGCATTAGACAAGGACGCGGCGTTGCGCGAGGCGCTCGGGCCGCTGCTGGTTGACGCGCTGGTCTTCCTCAAGCGCGATGAGGCGGCGCGGCTGGAGAAGGCGTCGGTGGACGAGATTCGGGATTTCTACCTGCCGTTCGTCTGAGTTTGGCTTGTGGCTGGAAATCTCTGATTGCGCGCTCGATTTGACGCCGCTACGCGGCTTACAAATCTCCCACGCGGAACCTTTAGTTTGCGCTCAAAACGCGGCGTCAAATCGAGCCCGCAATGATGGCTGGCCAAAGGCAACAACGGGCCAGAGGGTGGGGTGCCTCGGTACCGAGCCTTCAGCTGGTCAGCCGAACCGAACCGTCATCAGGTCTCGACCAGCCGTGATCTTTCCCTCGAAGGTCGTCGCCACGGACGATGTGTAGTCCTCCACCGTCGTACCCCGGTCGCCGATGTCGGGCACGTAGTGGTTCAGCACAAGATGCTTGCAGCCGGCTGCATCGGCGATGCGACCGACGTCCTCACAGGCGGTGTGCGAGGCCTCGAAGTGCTCCCACAGGCGCGGTTTGACCGCCTTCATCGCTTCACAGATTTTCTTGGCGCCGGGCACGTACATGGCTTCGTGCACGAGAATATCCGCCCCCTTGGCGAACTCAGCCAGCGGCGGGAAATAGCGCGTGTCGGCGCCGAACACAACAATACCGGCGGCTGTTTCAAACCTGAAGGCGTAGCAATGATGCACGGGCGGGTGCACGACCCGCCGGGCGGAAACCCGCACGCGCTCGTCTTCGTAAACGTGGCCTTCTTCAATTTCCGTGACCCTGACACGTTCGTTAATCGGGACCACGCCTTCGTCCTCGACGCGGATGCCGATGTCGAAGGACTGGCTCTGGAAGAACCCCTTCATCAGGTTGTCGACCCCCGGGGCACCGTAAATGTGGATATCGCGCAGTGGCCCCGACATCCAGCCGGTGTGCAGCAGCCCGCCGAGCTCCAGGTTGTGGTCCGAGTGGTTGTGGGTGATGAAAATCCGATCCATATCGAAGGGCATGAACCCTGCCTCGCACACCTGCCGTGTCACGCCCAGCCCGGCGTCAATAAGGTAGGGCTTCCCCTCCACGACCAGCAGGTTCGAGGTCGGCCACGCCGTGCCTTTGGCGATCCGCGGACCGCCCTTGGTGCCCAGCAGGATCAGGCGATTGTCATCCTTGCTCAAGCAAAAATTCCTCCTCAATAACGGCCACAACCGGCCCAGTATCAGCCACGGTTAAAATGGCAGCCCAACGTAGTTCTCGGCAATGGTTTTCTGTCCGGCTTCACTGCTCCGGATATAGTCAAACTCGGCTCGCTGCATGCGCTTTTCAAAGCCGCTGTGCTCGGGGAACTGATGCATCATCGAGGTCAGGTACCAGCTGAAGCGCTCGATCTTCCACACTCTGGCCAGCGCCTCGACGCTGTAGGCCTCCAGTGCTGCGTCCTGTCCACCGTCCTTCCACCTGATGATTGCGCGGGACAGCCGCCGCACGTCGGCAAATGCAAGGTTGAGACCCTTGGCGCCAGTGGGCGGGACAATGTGAGCGCTGTCACCGGCGAGGAACAGCCGCCCGAAGCGCATCGGCTCGGATACGAACGAGCGCAAAGGCGCAATCGACATCTCGATAGGCTCACCGGTGCGGACCTGTTGGCCCAGCGCCCCCAGCCGGTGGGTAAAGGCCTCCCAGAAGCGGTCCGGGCTCCAGTCCTCGACCGTCTCCCCCGGCGCAGACTGGACGTAGTAGCGGCTGCGGGTCTCCGAGCGCATGGAAGCCAGCGCAAAGCCATCCTCGTGGTTGGCGTAAATGACGTTGTGAGCGACCGGTGGCTCGTCGACCAGCACACCCAGCCAGCCAAAGGGGTAGGTCCGCTCGAATGCGCGGCGCCGTGCTTCAGGGATGCTCTGCCGGCACACGCCGTGGAAACCGTCGCAGCCTGCAACGATTTCAGCCTCGATTCTGCGGGTGTCACCCTCGGGCGTGGTGAACTGCACCTTGGGCGCGGCGGTTTCAAGGTCGGCGAGCACCGCGTCGGGGCACTCCCAGTAGATCGCCTGCCCTCGGGCTTCACAGGCCTCGATCAGATCCTTGGTGATCTCAGTTTGGCCGTAGACGATCACTTGATGCCCGGTAATCTCGTGTACCGGGATCTCGAACTGTTCGCCATCGAAAGACAGGATCACCCCGTCGTGGGGAATGCACTCGGCGTGCAACCGCGCGGCGCAGCCTGCTTCTTCCATGCCCTCGACGGTGCCGCGTTCGAGCACGCCCGCCCGGATGCGTTCCAGTACCCGCGCCCGCGAGGTCCGCTCGACGATCAGGCTGTCGATCCCCGCCTGATGCAGCAGCTGGCTGAGCAGCAGACCTGAGGGGCCGGCACCGATGATGGCAACGGTCGTTTTCAGGGTTTCCATCGTAGCATCCAAGATATGTGACATGTTACGCTTTTGTTTGTCTGGGTTTTAGGCCATTATTGTTATCAACGGAAGCAAAACCCTGAAGCAAGTCACCTTTACCTTCGACGACCGATCGTTGGTCCGGCGGCCGCAAGCCATCAAGGGCAGGGCCGGTAAAGGCAGGCTCGGCAAGGGTAGGGCTTCCAGAGTTGGCGCAAGGATCGGCCAGTGACGGTCCAGCGCGGGTGAAAATGGAAGGGTAAAGCATGGCAAAGGCCTACGACGACATTCCCGGCACCATCGTGTTCGACAGTGAGCAGGCCGCCCGCGGCTATCATCTTAACCAGTTCTGCATATCGTTGCGCCTGCAGGCGAACCGCGACGCCTACAAGGCCGACCCCGAGGGCTACATCGACACCTTTCCGATGACGCCCGAGCAGCGCACCGCAGCGCTGACCGAGGACTGGCTTGGGCTGCTCGAGCTGGGCGGCAACATCTACTACACCTCGAAGCTCGCCGCCTTCCACGGCATCAATTTTCAGGAACTGGCCGGGCTGATGACCGGCATGGGCTCCACCGACTACCGCGCGATGATGGTCTCGGGCGGACGCTCGATCGACGGTAACCGCTATCAATCAGAATGGGACGAGAACGACGATGGCTAAAATCACTTCAGGCGTCGCCTGTTCCCACGTTCCGGCCCTTGGGGTTGCCTCGGACAAGGGCATTACCGAGGACGATTACTACGGTCCGATCTTCAAGGGTTTCGAGTTCTCGAAAAAGTGGATGGCCGAAGAAAAGCCCGACGTGATCTTCCTTGTCTATAACGACCACTGCACGGCCTTTGATGCGCGGGTGATCCCGACCTTCGCGCTGGGCTGCGCCAGCGAATACCAGCCCGCTGACGAGGGCTGGGGGCCGCGTCCCGTGCCGGTGGTCAAGGGCCACCGCGACCTGTCCGCCCACATTGCCCAGTCGCTGGTGCTCGACGAGTTCGACATCACCATCATGAACGAGATGGAAGTCGACCACGGCCTGACCGTCCCGCTGACTATGATGTTCGGTCAGCCCGAGGAATGGCCCTGTCCGGTGGTGCCGCTGGCGGTCAATGTCGTGCAGTACCCCGCGCCGCACGGGCGGCGTTGCTACGCGCTTGGCAAGGCGGTCCGCCGTGCCATCGAGAGCTACGGCGAAGACCTCAAAGTCTGCGTCTTCGGCACCGGCGGCATGAGCCACCAGCTCCAGCATCAGCGGGCCGGTCTGATCAACGCTGACTGGGACGCGCGCTTCATGGACCTGCTGGTCAACGACCCCGAGTTCGGCAGCCAGATCGAGCACATCGAATACCTGCGTGAAGCCGGTTCCGAGGGCATCGAACTTGTCATGTGGTACGTCATGCGCGGCGCCCTGAACGAGCAGGTCAACGAGGTCCATCGCTTCTACCACGTCCCCGCCTCCAACACGGCGGTCGGTCACATGATTCTGGAGAACGCCTGACATGGTCAAAATTGGTGTAGCNGGGGCCTACGGCGCTTTTGGTCTTAAGCATCTCGATGCGCTTGCGAACATCGACGAGGTTGAGGTGACGGCTGTCTTCGGCCCCAACCGGGACAAGGTCGAGGCGCTGGCNGNCGAGCGCGGCATCCCGGCCGCNTTTGCNAGCTTCGAGGACTTTCTGGCCAGCGATGTCGATGCCGTCATTCTGTCCACNCCCACGCAGATGCACTGCAGTCAGTCGGTGCAGGCCATGGAGGCGGGCAAGCACNCCTTTGCTGAAATTCCCATGGCAGACAGTCTCACCGATGCCGAAGAGATGGTCGCCGCGCAGGAGCGCACCGGCGTTGTGGGGATGGTCGGGCACGTGCGTCGCTTCAATCCCAGCCACCAGTACATCAAGAACCGGATCGATGCGGGCGAATTCAATATCCAGCAGATGGACGCGCAGACCTACTTTTTCCGCCGTTCCAACCTGAACGCCAAGGGCGAGCCGCGCTCGTGGACCGATCATCTGCTCTGGCACCACGCCTGCCACACCATCGACCTGTTCATGTATCAGACCGGCGAGATCCCCAGTGAGGTCTTCGGCCTGCAGGGCCCGGCGCACCCGGATTTGGGCATTGCCATGGATATGACCATCGGCATGAAGACCCCNAGCGGCAAACTCTGCACCCTGTCACTGTCGTTCAACAACGACGGCCCGCTGGGTAGCTTCTTCCGCTATATCGGTGACAGCGGCACCTACATCGCCCGCTACGACGATCTGGTCGACGGCCGAGAAAACCCGATCGACCTGAGCGGGGTTGCCGTCTCCAACAACGGGATCGAACTGATCGACCGCGAGTTTGTCGCTGCCATCCGCGAGGGGCGTGAGCCTAACTCCAGCTTCCAGCAGGGCCTTGCGGCCATGCAGGTGATGCAGAAACTCGAAGATCAGATGGGCGTGCTCAAGGTCTGAAGCTTNCCTAGGCTAGGCTAGGCTAGGCTAGGCTGGGCTGGGCTGGGCTGGGCTGGGCTTNAGCCTAAGCCGAAGCCTAAGCCTAAGCCTAAGCCAAAGGCCAGGCCCTGATCCGAGGGCTCAAGGGCCAGAAAACCCGGCAACAGGGAGCAGCAGCAATGCGGATCATGGTCTATGGCGATTCCAATTCGTGGGGTTATCTCGATGAGGAAGACGGCCTGCGTGAACCGCGCCGCTTCGAGGGGCGCTGGCCAGTGGTTATGGCGAGAGCGCTGACGGGGCATCTTGCAAAGGCTTCCCCCCAAGCCGGATCAGGCTTGGTCAGAGCGGTCGAGTTGGTCGAAGAATGCCTGCCCGGGCGGACCACNGACGTCGATGATCCCCTGCGGGGCGCGTGCATGAACGGCGCCGGCCCACTCGAAGCACTGCTTCTTTCGCACACGCCGCTCGACCTGATCCTGCTCATGCTTGGCACCAACGACCTCAAGGTCCGCTACGAGCGCAACCCGGCGCAAATCGTCGGCGGTATGATGGCGCTGAGCGATACCATCGCTGGGCTGGACTACTGGCCAAATGTCGGTCCCCTGGCAAGCCGNCCCCGGCTTGCAGTGATCTGTCCGCCGGCGCTAGGGCTGCGGGTGGACCAGCCAGGCTATCGTTTCCATGAGGACTGGATCGGCGGACGGGACAAATCTCTGGCTTTGCCGGGGCTGGTTGCGGCGGCCTGCGAGCAACGCGGTCTNGCGTTCTTCGACGCCAATCAGGCCGTTGCTTCATCTGAGCGCGATCCGATCCACTGGACCCGGGACAGCCACTGCGCNTTCGGAGCGGCCATGGCTGAATGGGTGGCACGTGCAGGCCTGCTGAGCACGACCGAAGCGGGCTGAGATTCGCTCCAAGAGCGGTGCCGAGCGAACCTAACAACAGCGAGAGCGAGCCTCAGAGGCCGTCGAGAAAGTCCAACAGGGCANAGTTCACGGCTTCCGGGGCTTCGANCTGCACCCAGTGNCCGGCACCATCGATCANGGTCNCACCCCTGCAATCATCGAGCAGGGCATCAGCCGTGGCATANACATCGTGTCCGGGTGAAAACCGGCGGACAGCGTCCAGCGCCCCGGCAATGAAGGCCGAGGGCTGGCGAATCTTGAGAACGCCGTNGCGAATCTTGAGACCGCCGTAATCCGGCCAGTCGTGGTAGTCGCGATCGATGTTTCGATAGCGGTTCAAGGTGCCGCGAAACCCGGTCCGCTCGAAAGTCTC
>PAGB01000022.1 GCA_002711265.1 Rhodospirillaceae bacterium | reverse complement strand
TGCAAGGCCAAAACAGGCGTGGAGCGTGCCAGCCGGGGCCTGAATATCATCAACGTAGAGCGCAGAGCCCGCGACATGCTGCGGGCCGCTATCGTGGGGGCGCGGGCGGTTGACTTCACGCGTGCTCAGCGGCGGCTGGCTCATGCGGCGGCGGCCTCCCCCCTGCTTGCGATGGTCTGTTCCAGCTCAGTGCGGAGCAGATTGCGGCTGACCTCCATCCGGTACCAAGCCGAGGCGCGCAGGTCGTCGATGGGACTGAAATCGCTGGCCAGCGTGTCGACGGCCTCGTCGATCAGCGCCGGGGTCAGCGCCTTGCCCTCGAGCACGGCTTGCGTGTTCCCGGCCAGTTGCGGGGTGGCGTCCATCCCGCCGAAGCCCAGACGGACGCCGGTCAGCTGCTCGCCATCGGCCTGCCAGGCAAAGACCGCCATGACGGCGCTGATGTCCTGATCCCGGCGCTTGGACACCTTGAGCGCGGCGAATTGAAGGTTCTCTGGCCGGCGCGGGATCAGGATCGAAGTCAGCACTTCGTCACTCGCCAGCTCGGTCTGCTTGTAGCCGGTGAAGAAGGCTGCGAGCGGCACCACGCGGCTGCCACGGGTCGAGGCAAGCTCGACTTCGGCGTTGAGCGCGAGGAACAGCGGTGGTCCGTCGCCGATCGGGCTGGCGTTGACGATATTGCCGCCGATGGTGGCCTGTTGCCGGATTTGCATCGAGGCAAAGCGCTCGAACCAGTCCTGTCCCTCCGGGATGACCTGGCTCAGCTTGGGCCACGCCTGTTCATAGGTCGCCGCTCCGCCGATCACCAGCGTGCCGTCGGACCGGAAGTCGACGGCGGTCAGCGTGCTTACACGGGTGGGTGAGATCAGGTGCGGGAAATCCTGCAGGTCCTTGTTCAGCCACAGCCCCAGCTCGGTGGTCCCGGCGACAATGGTCGCCCCGGGGTGGTCCTGGCGCAGGCGCAGCAGGGCGTCGAGGGTCACAGGCGCGTCGTAGCGTTCGTCCCCGTGCTCGTAGAACAGGCCGTCGTCGTCGGCGCGCCGGCCGATCAGCCAGTCCTTGGCGGCGTGGACCTTGGCGCTGAAGGCCGGGTCTTCCGGCGCGGCAACGCTATCGCCAGCGGCTGCGAGGATCGGCCCATAGCCCGTGCAGCGGCAGAGGTTACCGGCGATGTAGGTCTCGGCCTGCTCGACCGGCGCACCATCGAGGTGCATGGCGGCCAGCGACATGACAAAGCCGGGGGTGCAGAACCCGCACTGCGAGCCGTGACGTCTGACCATGGCATCCTGCACGGGGTGCAGGCGGTCCGGCGCCTGTCCAAGGTCTTCAACCGACACGACCCAATGTCCGTGAACCGCAGGCAGCAGTGTGATGCAGGCGTTGACCGCTCGATAGACAAGGTCGTTTTCCGGGCCTTCGACATGGGCCAGTAGCACGGTACAAGCGCCGCAATCGCCCTCGTTGCAGCCTTCCTTGGTTCCCGTGCGGCCGCGATGCTCACGCAGGAAATCCAGCAGCGTTGTTGCCGGTGAAACCCCCTGCACCCCTAGCTCTTCACCGCCAAGGAAAAAGGTGATGGTCTGGCTCATCGGTTCAGCTGCCCCGGTAGGTCGAGTAGCCGTAGGGGCTGAGCAGCAGCGGCACGTGATACTTCTTGTCCGCATCGAAAACGCGGAAGTCCAAGGGCACTTCGTCGAGGAACAGGTCGGCGGCGGCAAAACCGTGATGTACCTGCAGGTAGTCGCCCGCCTGGAACACCAGCCGATAGCGACCCACGGCGATGGTCTCAGGGGTGAGCAAGGGATGATCGACCCGCCCATCGGCGTTGGTNACAGCCTTGATCAGTGAACGCGGTGTNTCGTCGAGGGCAAAGAGCTCGAGCGNAAGGCCCTGAGCCGGTAAACCACTCGCCAAATCAAGCACATGGGTTGTCAGCGTCCCCAATTGCAAGCCTCCGGACTTCGTGTGCACGGGACCATTTCACAGCTCACTTGACGAGGCAAGGCAGACTGTGGCGCTAATGGACGCAACCTAGCCCCAGAGGCAGTAATTTCGGCATTGGATTTCCAGAGAATGGCAGGGACCAGAGATTATCCGCGCGACATGGTGGGATACGGCGCGCATCCACCCCACCCGCAGTGGCCCGGGAACGCGCNGATCGCCGTGCAGTTCGTCGTCAACTATGAGGAGGGCGGGGAGAACAACATCCTCCACGGGGATNAAGCCTCCGAAGCCTTTCTCAGTGAGATCGTCGGCGCCGATGCCCGCAAGGGCGTGCGCCATATGAACATGGAGAGCATCTACGAGTACGGCTCTCGCGCCGGGTTCTGGCGCCTGCACCGCATGTTCACGGANCGGGCTATGCCGGTGACAGTCTTCGGCGTGGCGACAGCGCTGGAAAGAAACCCTGAGGCGGTTGCGGCGATGAAGCAGGCCGGGTGGGAGATCGCATCGCACGGTCTGAAGTGGATCGAACACCAGTATATGAGCATCGAGCGCGAGCGCCTGCAGATGGAAGAGGCCATGCGCCTGCACGAGGCGGCGACGGGCGAACGCCCGCTGGGCTGGTACACGGGCCGCACCTCGGAGAATTCGCGCGAGCTGACGGCGGAGATCGGCGGGTTTCTCTACAATGCAGACTCCTACGCCGACGAACTGCCATACTGGGAGACCACGGCCCATGGCCCGCAGTTGATCGTGCCCTACACGCTGGACGCCAACGACATGCGCTTTGCGACCAATCAAGGCTTTAATTCCGGCGATCAGTTCTTCGCCTATCTGCGCGATAGCTTTGACGTGCTCTACGCCGAGGGCGAGACCGCACCGAAAATGATGTCGGTGGGGCTGCACTGCCGCTTGGTCGGACGCCCCGGTCGCGCGGCGGCNCTGGCACGCTTCCTCGATTATGTTCAGAGCCATGATGCGGCCTGGGTTGCCACCCGCGCTGATATCGCTCAGCACTGGCGGGAGCGCTTCCCCTATGAAGCTTGAGGCTGTGAACGACCTCGACCGCGCCGCCTTCGTCGACGCNTTCGGGGATATTGCCGAAGAAAGTCCGTGGGTCGCGGAAAACGCTGCGGCGCGGGCGCCTTTCGTCAGCCGTGCGGCGTTGATCAGGGCTTTCTGCGCGGCGCTGGAAGGGGCCGAGGACGAAGATCGNCTCGCAGTCGTCTGTGCGCACCCGGATCTGGCCGGGAAGCTGGCTGCAGCNGGNCAGCTGACCGAAGACAGCACGCAGGAACAAGCCTCGGCCGGTCTGGATCGTCTGACCGATGCCGAGCGGACTGAATTCACCGCCCTGAACGAAAGCTACAAGGCGCGCTTTGGCTTTCCGTTTATTCTGGCGGTCAAGGGCGCAACCAAGGCGCAGATCCTGGACAGCTTTCGCGACCGCTTNCCCCGTGCCCGTACTGAAGAGTTCAGCGAGGCGATTCGACAGGTCTGCCGAATTATGACATTCCGGCTGGAAGACCGCGTTGAAGAGACCACAGAGCAGAGAGGGAAGGGCGGATGAGCCAGGGCTCCACCATTATGCAGGCCGTCAGAGAAGTGCCGGACTTCGCAGCGCGCTACGCCAACCTCGCCAACGCGCGACTGGGNGCAGCGGTGGTATCGGTGACCGATGAGTTCTTCGGCGCGCGAGACCGCCTGATCCGCATNGAAGAGCCCAGCTTCGACCCCGACCTCTACGACGATCACGGCAAGTATATGGATGGGTGGGAGAGCCGCCGCCGCCGCGACGGCGGCNACGATCACGCCATCATCCGGTTGGGTGGGGCGACCATCGTCCGCGCCGTCAACATCGATACGGCCTTCTTCACCGGCAACTTCCCGCATGCGGCCAGCCTGCAGGGAGCTTATCATACGGGCGAGGGGCTTCCGGCAGAGAGTGACTACCGTCCGCTGGTCGCCATGAGCCGACTGGGGCCTGACGCCGCCCACTGGTTCGAGGTCGCTAGCGATCAGCCGGTGACCCACCTACGGCTGGACATGTACCCCGATGGCGGGATTGCCCGCCTGCGGGTGCACGGCATTCCGGTTTCCGCACCGGGCGCNGCCAGCGGGTCTGCGAGCGAGGAACTGTCGTCGATCCTCCGGGGCGGGCGCATCCTCAGTTACAACGACAGCCACTACGGCAATCCCGAAGTGATCTTGTACCCCGACAAGGGGCTGGACATGGGCGATGGCTGGGAGACCCGTCGCCGCCGCGAGCCGGGTTTTGACTGGATCATCGTCGCGCTGGGCCAGGCCGGGACGCTCGATAGCGTGCTGGTCGACACGGCCCATTATAAGGGCAACTTCCCGGCGACCTGTTCGATGAACGGCCGCCTGCTGAAGGGCACCGATCTTGCGCTGCTCGACAATCCCGATGCGCTCAAGGCCGACAGCCAATTCTGGCCGGAAATCCTACCCTCACAGCCCCTGAGCGCCGATGCAGAGCACAGCTTTGACGCCAGCCAGCTCAGCGGCGTCGGGCCGGTGTCCGTGGTCCGCTTCAACATCGTCCCTGACGGCGGCATCTCGCGGCTGAAGCTGTTCGGAAGGGCGGTCAGCCTAGGCTGATCGAGGCGACTGGTTCAGACATCGAGCCAGATCGGACCGACTTCGTCAGAAAAGGTGAACTCTTCGAGATTGCTGGCCGGATCGGAACGGTCGACGACCAGAAACGTCTGACTGCCTTCGATCACGATATTGGGATGGTGCCAGACACCGGCGTGGAAATTCACGCCCTGACCAGCGCTGACACGAAAGGCCCGTATCGTCTCCGGGTCCGGCGCTCCGTCGCCCTCGGCCACGACGATCAGGAAATCCCGCGTACCGCTGTCCCCCATGGGGATGAAGGCCTGTGAGCCACGCGGGTGGCGTTCAAGCATGCGGATCTGCAGCGGAAGGCCGAAGCTGCGGGTTTCAAAGACCGACAGGATCGGGTCATTGCCCTCGGTCTGAACCGGCGAAAGCGCATGATGGCGCTGGGTGAAGCCATCGTTGATGGCGACGCACTGCGCGTCCCTCCGGCGGGTGTCTATGACGTCGCCAAAGGGCGCGAAGGCGCCTTGCTCGAGCGGTTCGATGGTCAGTCGTTTCATGCCTCTGGTCCTGCCAACACGCCTTGTTCTTGCCGCAGCTTAGCGAAAAAACGCCACCGCGTCGCGATGGGAAAAGCTGCCCGGTCCTGATCACTGTGAATGGCGGGAAATCGGGAGGATGCGCGCATGCAGGCGAACGAAATCAGAGACATCTACGACCGCGATGGCTACATCGCCCCGCTGCGGTTGTTCAGCGAGGACGAGGCGCAGCCCCACCGCGCGATCATGGAGCAAACCGAAGCCAGGCACGGCAAGCTGCACTACAAATACAAGATGCACTCGGTGCTGCGCTCGCCGTGGGAGATCGCAACCAACCCGGTCCTGCTGGATGCGGTCGAGGCGATCCTCGGCCCTAACATCCTGCTCTACAACACGTGCTATATCGTCAAGGAAGCCGGCGCGACCTCTCACGTCAGCTGGCATCAAGATCTGACCTATTGGGGCCTGAGCAACGCCAACCAGGTGTCGGCGTGTGTCGCGCTTTCCCCCGCGACCGGCGAAAGCGGCTGCATGCGGATGCTGCCCGGCTCGCACAAGACCGGCCGCACAAGCACGAGAAGACCGACGACCCCGACAACGTGCTCGCCTTCGGCCAGACGGTGCAGGGGGTCGATGAGGGCGCTGCGCGGCTNGCACCGCTGCGCCCTGGTGAGGCCAGCCTTCACCACGGCTGGACCTTGCACGCCTCCATGCCGAACCATTCCAGCGACCGCCGCATCGGGGTCAACATCCAGTTCGTCTCCACCGACGTACGGCAGGTCAAGCACGACGAAGACAGCGCCATTCTGGTGCGGGGGGTCGACGACTACCGCCATTTCAAGGTCGACGCACCCGCCCTGCGGGACATGCACCCCGACGATCTGGCGCGACGCGATCAGCTGGATGCCCGGATCAACGACATCTATGCGGCGATGGAAGCGCCCNGACCCTGAGGCAGCGGCCAGCCTCAGACGACCAGCCTCATATTGCGTGGCTCAAACGGCTACGTCAGGCGTGGCCGTGGTCGAAGCCAAAAGTCATGAAGGCGTTGAGGCCAAGCAGCACCACGGACGCGATGAGCAACCAGCGACCGGTATTNGAGCGCTGCTCGCAGTCATCCTCGTGGTCGCAGTGTGGCTGCAGGTCCAGCGCTTCGGCATGGTGATGGTCGTCACAGTCGTGGTGGCTGTGATGGGCGTGAGACGCGTGCCGACGGCTGCTGAAGTGCATCAGCGCTGACACCCCGACCATGGCAACAGCCAGCGAGAAGATCATGACTTCGTTTTTGTGAAACCAGGACTCGAAGCCGAGCGGAAGCAACGTAAGCCCGGTAAGCCCGCCCAGCGCTGCAATATTCACGATCAGCGGCAGCCCGCAGCAGAACACGTGAACCAGCAGGCTCGATACCTGCAGGCCGACGGTGGTCCGCTCCATCAGAGTGTTTGGCTTATCGTCGGGCTGAAGTGTCATGTGTCTCGCTCATGGCCTGGCGCTAAAGATACGGTAAGTCAGCCGCGGCGCAAGGGCGCAGGCTTGCGCACCTGCCCACCAGTGGCAAGAAAGGCGTCTAATTTTGACAGAGAAGACAAACTGCGGCTTGCTGCGCAGGCGAGGAAAACCGGGGAGCTGCCCGTGAAAATAACATCGATCCGCGTGTTCCAGCACGACCTGCCGGTTGCCGACGGTCCTTACGTCATGTCCAGCGGGCCGGTTTGGGCCCTCGACACCACACTGGTAGCGGTGGAACTGGACATCGGCGTGGTTGGCTGGGGCGAGACCTGCCCGCTTGGTCCGACCTATGCACCAGCGCATGCCAAGGGTGCCCGTGCAGCGCTTGAGCTGCTGGCGCCCACGTTGATCGGCGCGTCGGTCCGCAGCCCGCGCGCGCTTCAGCGTCGGATGGACGCCGCGCTCGCAGGCCATGCCTATGCCAAGGCGGCGCTGGAAGTCGGTGCCTACGACGCGCTGGGCCAGTCGCTGGGGCTGAGGGTGGTGGATTTACTCGGCGGGGCAGTCTGTGACGACGTTCCCGCCTATTTCGCCATCAGCGTTGGCGCGCCCGACGATATGGCGCGGGAGGCAGCAGAGCGGGCGCAGGAAGGCTACCAGCGACTGCAGCTCAAAGTAGGCGGAAGGCCGCTTGAGGTCGATATCGAGGCCGCGCACCGGGTGCAGGAGGCGGTTGGACCGGGGGTTCGACTGGTGCTCGACGCCAATCGGGGGCTGACCCCGGGTGACGCCGTCACGCTGTCCCAAGCGCTCCGGGACAGGGCGCTGACCCTTGAGCAGCCGTGTGACACCCTGCGGGAGCTGGCGCAGGTGCGTCCCCGGCTGTGTCATCCGCTGTACATGGACGAAAGTGCCGTGGATCTGGCAACCATGGTCAGCGCCGCCGGGCAGGGCCTTGTGGAGGGCTTCGGGTTGAAGCTAACCCGCATGGGTGGGCTGGGGCCAATGGCGGCAGCGCGGGACATCTGCCGGGCGGCGGGACTGCGCCACACCTGCGACGATTCATGGGGTGGGGACATCGTGTCGGCCGCCTGCGTGCAGGTTGCGGCCAGCGTCGCGCCGGAGCAGCTCGACGGGGTCTGGATCGCCCAGCCCCATATCGAGGGCCACTACGACGCCGTGTATGGCGTTCGTGCGGAAAAAGGGCGCATCAAGTTACCCAGTGGGCCAGGTCTGGGGCTGAGCATCGACCCCGAGCAGTTTGGAGCACCCGTCGCAGCCTACGACTGAGCGACCGTCAACGAACCCTCTTCAGGCTGCGATGGCCTTGGCAGGGCCGTGGCACCAGTCCGGCAGCCATTCGCCGTGTCCGGCGATCAGCGCGTCGGTCAGCGCCCAGATCTGATCGAGATCCAGTTCGGCCGCGGTGTGCGGGTCGAGCATGGCCGCGTGGTAAATGTGCTCGCGGTCCTCTGTCATCAGCGCCTCAACCGTCATTTCCTGCACCGAGATGTTGGTGCGGATCAGGCCGACAAGCTGCTTGGGCAGGTCGCCGATTGCCGTGGGTTGTACGCCGTTGGCATCGACGAGGCAGGGGACTTCGACCGCGCAGCCCTCGGGCAGGTTGGAGATATAGCCGGCGTTGCGGGTGTTGCCGTAGATCACCGCCGGGCTGTCGGTCCACATGGCGTTGATGATTTCGGAGGCGTATTCATGGCTGGCTTCGACCTCGATGGTCTCGGCATCGCGGAAGGCCTGCGCCTGCGCATTCCACGCTTCCACCTGCTCGATACAGCGCTTGGGGTACTCGTCCAGCGGCACCTGGAATTTCTCGATCAGGTCCGGGCGGCCGTCCTTGATGAAGTAGGGCACGTATTCGGAGAAGTGCTCCGAACTCTCCGTTACGAAGTAACCCAGACGGTTTAGCATTTCGTAGCGCACGCGGTTCTCACAGCGCGGCTGCATCCGGTTGGGCTTGGGCGCACGGCCTTCGGCAAAGGCGCGGTGAAGCTCGGGGTATAGGTCGCGGGTGCTGCCGTCGGCCCGTCGCTCCTCGAGTTCGAGGAAGAAGGCCATGTGGTTGATCCCGCCGACGCGGTACTTGAGCGTGTTGACGTCGAGGTCGAGGTCGTGGGCGAGCTCTTCGGCGGTGCCTTGCACCGAGTGGCACAGGCCGACCTGCGTGATCTGCGGGTAGCGCGCCTCGATCGCCCAGGTGTTGATCGCCATCGGGTTTACATACTGCAGCATCAGCGCATCGGGGCAGACCGCCAGAATGTCTTCGCAGACCGCCCACAGATGCGGCACAGTCCGCAGGCCGCGCATGATCCCACCAACGCCGAGGGTGTCGGCGATGGTCTGGCGCAGACTGAAGGAGCGAGGGATCTCGAAATCCGTGATCGTGCAGGGGTCGTAGCCGCCGATCTGGAAGGCTACGATAACAAAATCAGCCTCGCTTAGGGCTTCCCGCCGGTCAGTATGGGTCGACACGGTCGCAGCGGTTTTGAGGGTGGAAATGATTTTTCCAGCCACAAGGGCAGACTCGTCCAGCCGCCCCTGGTCAATGTCCATGAGCGCAAAGTGGGCGTCCGCCAGTGCTGGACGCTGCAGGATATCTCCGACGATGTTTTTCATGAAAACAGTCGAACCAGCGCCGATAAAGGCGATGCGCGGTCCCGTCGCCATAGAATGTCCTCCAAGTCCCAATGCTCGAGCCACCAGCAAAACCCGCAGCTCAGCCGTCGTTTAGCGTAGCCTAATGAAACCGGCTACTTAAGCTTCACTGAATCCAAGAGAAATTTCCGGTATTCACCTGTTTGCAACCTGTCGGGACTGCCAATTAGGCTAGCGACGCGCGTTGCGGCGGAAGGCTGAAGGGGTGGTGTCGAGGTGGGATTGGAAGGCTTCGTAGAAGCTGGAAAGCGAGCCGAAACCACTGTCCATCGCGATGGACAGGATCTTGTCGTCCGAGTTTGACAGCAGCATCTGAGCGTGGCTGAGGCGGATGCGGGTGATGTGCTCCTTGATCGGCACACCCACAACCCGACGGAACAGGGTCATGGCGTAGGACGGCGAGAGGCCGACGCTGTCGGCCACGTCTGTCACTGAAATTGGGTCGCAATAGCGGTCTGCGATGAACCGCAGCATTTCTTCGATGTGCTGCATGGCGCCACCGGCGCCGATAACCGACTTCACCCGGCCATATCCGGGCTTAACCGTCTCCCAACCCTCGAGCGCAAAGCGCCGGACCCGCATTTCGACCTCGCCGAGCACCAGTTGGCGCCAGGTTGAATCACCGCTGCGGATCTCTTCGGTCCAGCGGCGGAACTGCGAGGGGTCGGTATCGGGTTGGGCAGAGGCACTCATCACGTCGCCGGCTATGAGCGAGTTGAGGAAGGGCTCAGGCAGTCCCCAGCGCAGGATCTGCGAGAACGAAACGTAGATGTTGATGATCTCACCATCGCCGTCGACGCGCGTGACCCCGTGGGGCGAGGCGCCCCAGAACAGCGTCAGACTGCCGGACCGGCGCACAACCGAGGTACCAGAGAAGGAGTATTCCATGTCGCAGCCATCGAGATAGTTCAGCTCGATCGATGCGTGGTGGTGATAAGGGATGGCGAAGGCCATGGGCCTGTGACGCTCGATCAGGATACCATCGAGAGTCGGAACAAGCTGCGTGTCCGCATAGTTCAGAAAGTCGTTTTCGGTATTCAACGCGACCACAGTATTGTCCTAAACAACCTACAATTAGGATTAATATCCCAAAAACTACGGAGGAACAGACCACATTCGCCACGATTCAGGAATCTGGAAGAAACGAAATAGGAAGACCTACCAACAAATTCGGAAAGTCGAGGCAGGGGGGACGGCCGCGTGCACGCCCTGACGATTTGCGGTGGCAATGGACCCCAAACCTGCTACGCCGGAAGCGAGGACAACAAACCTGAGTTTTCCGCGGAGGGCGCAGGTTGGCAGGGAGTTGATCAGCCGTGGAACAGGTAAGGGTCAGCAAGGTCGTAAAGACCGGCTATGGAATCGTTGAAATCGGTACCAACTCTCTCATCGTCTTCGCGTCGTTCTATTTCCTGTTCTACATGACTGAAGCCCTCGGCGTTCCCCCGGTCTATGCCGGGCTGCTGTTCTTCCTCGCCAAGACCTTCGACGTCATCACNGACCCGCTGATCGGCAACTGGTCTGACAGGACTCATTNCCGCATGGGTCGCCGCCGCCCGTTCATGCTAGCCGGCGGGATCCTGCTGGGGCCGACCGTGGCGCTGATGTTCTTTGCCCCCTTTGTGAATATGGACAGCTGGGTACCCTCGGCGCTGTATTTTATGGTCTTCACCATGGCGACTTATCTAGCGTTGACGCTGATATCCGTCCCTGGCGGCGCCATGACCGCGGAGATGAGNGATGACTATAACGAGCGCACGAGCATTACCGCCTGGCGCTGGGGCGTAGGCTCGATCGGGATGTTCATCGGTGGCGGAGCTGTGCCGATCATTGTCAGCCTGTTCTCCGAGAACGCCGTTGATCCGGCNGGGTTTCGGGTTGCNACCATCATCCTGATCCCGCTGTTTTCCCTGCCGGTGATCATTGGNGTCCTGATTATGCGAAATGNGCCGAAAAAGCTGGCAGAGCACGTNCCGGCAGTCTGGACGCAGGCTCGGGCCGTGTTCGGCACCCGGTCGTTCCGCCTGCTGCTTGGGACGTANTTTCTGCAGGTCTCTTCGCTGACCGTGGTCACCTCGAACCTGCTGTTCGTGCTGAAGTATCATTTCCAGCGCGAGGACCCGGTCTCCGACAACGCCGTATTCTTCGNGATCTTTGTGATTTCCACCATGGCATCCATGCCGTTCTGGACTTGGCTGGGTGGCCAGATCGGCAAGAAACGGGGCTACATCATCTCGATGCTGGGGCTGTCGCTGGTGGTCTCCTGCGTGTTTCTGCTCAGTNCNGGGTCAATCGCGTTCCTCTACCCGATCATGGCGCTGGTGGGCTGGTTCTTCGGCGGCTATCAGGTTTATCCGTGGTCGATGATCCCGGACAGCGTCACTGACGGGCAGGCACGGACTGGCCTGTCGCTGGAGGGGGCCTTCAACGGTTGGTTCACCACCCAGCAGAAGCTGGGCATTGCCTTCGGACCGCTGGTCTTTGGCGCCCTGCTCAGCCTCGCAGGCTATCAGCAGGCCTATTATCAGGATGGTGTGCAGATTTTCCCCGAGCAGACCGAGCCGGCGATCCTGATGATCCGGCTTTGCTCATCGCTCCTTCCCGCAGTGGTATTCCTGCTCTCGCTGCTGATCATCGCGCGCCATGAAAACAGTGCAATTTCGCACCGTGCCACCGGCGATCAACCCAGCACGTAAGCGAACACGACAAAGTGGAGCGCCACCGCGCAGACGATGGTCAGCAGCACCCGTCTGAAGACCAGATGGAGCACGACCGTCGCCAGCANGATCAGCATTTCAGCTGTCCAAGGCTGCCAATCAAGCCGCCCCTCAGCTGCTGAGGTCCGCCACGACACCAGGAAAAACAGCAGGATCAGCGCGCCGGGCAGCAATCGGTTCAGGGTGCCCATAGCGGGCCAGTCCAGCGCCTTGCGGGGCAGGAAGAACGATGCGCCGCGCTGCAGAAACACGCCGAGCGCGCCCACAATCAGCAGCAGCAGAAAGCCCGGCCCAAGGGCGTCGCTGATCGCGCTTGCCTCCATCTCAGCCTCCCATNCCGCGTTGCCGCGCGGTCAGCAGCCAGTGCCAGCCGAGGATCGTCGCCGTGGCNACGACTCCGGAGATGAACATGCCGAGGCCAAAATCGACCCTGAGCGGCACCAGCACAGCCACGCCGACAAAGCCCGCGATCACGGGAACGAAGCTGCGGTTCGCCCGCAGCTGCTCGGTGAGCAGGATCGCGAACAGCGCCCACAGTGCGAACGAGAAGCTGTCGACCCACAGCGGCAGCAGCTGTCCGGCAGTGCTGCCCACCAGCGTGCCCGAAGCCCAGCTGATGTAGTTCAGCCCGCCCACAGCCACCTGCACCCGTGGTGGGTCGGCCGGCTTGCGGCTGGTCAGCAAGCTATAGGTCTCATCGCTGAGCCAGAAGATCATCAAAAGGCGGGCGAGGGGGTTCTCTGGCCGGTGCGCCAGAAACGGCAGGCCGTAGAACACGTGACGCAGGTTCAGCAGGAACACGACGGCGGCGGTATCAATGAAACCTGCGCCCTGCGAAACCATGGCTACGATCAGGAACTGGGCCGCGCCTGCGAACTGGATCAGCGAAATAATCACCGGCCAGAACCAGCCGAAGCCAGCCTCNGCCGCCGTCAGGCCAAAGGTGGCCCCGACGGTGAAGTATCCGATCATCACGGGCAGGGCGATCGGCAGGGCCTGGCGCAGGGTTGGGAACACGGTTCTCTTTCGTCTCGCTTGCGCGTATCAGGACAGGAGCGCGCGACCGGCTTCTTCACCGATGGTGCGCTCAGGGTCAAGACGGGGCTAAANGGAATTTTGCGGGCATGCTGATCGGCGTAGGCAATGACATCGTGGACATTCGGCGGATCGAGGCGGTTCTCGACCGAATGGGTGAACGGTTTATCGAGCGCATCCTGCGCCCCGGCGAGCACGCCTACTGCGAGCGTCGGCACGACTTTGCAGCTGCGGTCGCGCGGCACTACGCCTTGAAGGAGGCAGCGGTGAAAGCGCTTGGCACCGGATTTCGCTACGGGGTCGGCTGGCGTGATGTCGGGCTGGCACGCCCTGCACCAGGGCAGGCTTTCTCCAAGCCCAGGCTGACCTTTGAAGGCGGCGCGCGCCGACGCATCGAGGCGATGCTGCGCCCGGGTGAGGAGGTGGTGGCCGACTGGTCGATGTCGGACGAGCCGCCCTACGCCACAGCCTATGTCGTCCTTTTTGCAACAGAAGCGGGGCGGGAGAAGGGTCCCCGCGCCCACGCAATTGCTCCCTCATCTGAGGGGGCTTAGCTAAGCACCGCTAAACTTCAGGTGTCGAACATCATCGCCCCCGCCGCACGGGTTGTCTCTTCCGCCCATGTGATCAGCAGAGGACCTCATGGCAGCAGCTGACGACGACAATCCGGATCCAACCCGTAAGCCGAGCCGCCTGCGCGAATGGGTGACGCTGATCCTGATGACCGGGTTGGTGTTCTTCGGTATCCGCTGGTTCCTGTTCGAGCCCTTCCGGATTCCGTCTGAATCCATGCTCCCGACCCTCGAAGTCGGCGACATGGTGGTCGTCTCGAAGTTCAGCTATGGCTACAGCGATTTCTCCATCGATATTGACCTGCCGTTCATGCCGGATACACGTCTGCTAGGTGCCAAGCCGCGACGGGGTGACATCGCTGTGTTCAGGCACCCGCGTGACAACAAAAACCTGATCAAACGGATCATCGGCCTGCCGGGGGACACGGTGCAGATGATCGACGGGCAACTTTGGCTCAACGGGGAACCTATGCCGCAGCGTCTTCTCGGCGCGGCAACCAACACGTCGCTGTCTGTCGACAAGGCCCAGCTCGTCGAGGAGCGGTTGATCGACCGCCGCGGCATAACTTTGGCCGGCTATCAGGTGATCAATTTTGCTGATACCGTGTTCGACAATACAGGTCGCTACACCATTCCGGCAGAGACCTACTTTTTCCTCGGTGACAACCGCGACAATTCCTCAGATAGCCGCAGCAGCGCCGAGCTGGGCGTCGTGCACCAGCGGTTTCTGATCGGTCGGGCTGAGGCGGTTCTGTTTTCGCTCAACGTGCAGGCTCACCCCACGGACGGGTATTTCTGGGCGTATTGGAACCCCTTTCGATGGGATCGCTTCATCAAGCTGATCTGAAGCCACCGGAGCGCCCGCGTTGCTTTGGGGTCGGAAAGTGATTAAGTCTGCGCCCAAAGGCTCACCCGAGCCCCGTTTCAGACCACGCAAGGAGAGGCCCATGGCCAAGGAGAAGTCCGAGGAGAAGCAGAAGAACGTGATCCTCGAGTACGCGCAGCTGGTTATCTCCGTGGTTGTGGTCGTGTTCGTGGTGCGGTCGTTCGTGTTTGAGCCGTTTCGGATCCCATCCGAGTCCATGGATCCTACTCTGAAGACCGGCGACTATGTGATCGTGACGAAGTTCTCCTACGGCTTTGGTCGACAGTCGATTTTCGACATCCCGCTGATCGATGACCGCCTGTTCTGGCGGGAGCCTAAGCGCGGTAACGTGGTGGTGTTTGCCGACCCGGACGACCCGCGCCGGACCAAGCTGATCAAGCGGGTGGTGGGCGTGCCGGGAGATACCATCGAGGTTCGCAACAGCCTGCTCTATATCAACGGCGAGGCCGCAGACCGGGTTAACATCGGCCCGGGCGAGTCCAACGCCGACCTCGACCGGCTGGGCTTCTTCTATGAAGAAACCTTCCCCAGCCAAAACGGTGAGCCGCATAGCCATATGATCTGGGACAAGGTCGAAGCCGCCTTCTTCGACAATGTCGGCCCCTACACGGTGCCCGAGGATCACCTGTTCTTCATGGGGGATAACCGGGACAGTTCCAAGGACAGCCGCGCGGGATCTCTGGGGCCGGTTCACCGTACTTATCTGATGGGCCGGGCCCAGTTCGTGCTGTTCTCGCTGAACATCGAGCAGAAGATGGACCCGCGCTACCCCAACAACACCTCGCGCGCTAAAAACCAGTGGAACATCGTCAATCCCTTCCGCTGGGGCCGCTTCCTCAAGGGCATCCGCTGATCGGGCGGCCCGAACCCATGGCAAAGCGCAACAGCCAGTCAGAAGCGGACAACGGGGGCAGGGCGTCGGTTGACCTCAGCCTGCTCGAAGCGGCGTTGGGGCATAGTTTTTCCTCGCCCGAATACGCCATTGCGGCGCTGACCCACTCTTCGATGCGAACCACGCCGGAGGGGCGGCGGGAAGCGCCTGAGTCCTACGAACGGCTTGAGTTTGTCGGGGACCGGGTTCTGGGTCTTGTGGTTTCGGAGATGCTCTACAGCCGCTTTCCCGATGAACGCGAAGGCGATCTGGCCAAACGACACACGGAGCTGGTGCGGCGGGAAACCCTTGCCGAGGTCGCCGTGAAGCTGGACATCGGCACGATGATCCGCATGTCCAAGGGTGAACTCGACGGGGGCGGGCAGCAGAAGGAATCGCTGCTGGCCGATGTGGTTGAGGCCGTCATCGCCGCGCTCTACCTCGACGCCGGTCTGGAACCGGTGAAGGCGTTCATCGACGCGCACTGGTCGCCGCTGCTGGAGGCAGCAAAGCGCCCCCCCAGAGACCCGAAGACCGCGCTGCAGGAATGGGCGCAGGGCCGGGCGCTGGCTTTGCCGGTCTACACCCTTGAACGCCAAACCGGGCCCAGCCACGAGCCGGAGTTTGAGATCAGCGTACGGGTCGAGGGCTTCCACCCGGTCGCTGCAATCGCCGGCAGCAAGCGCGCTGCAGAGCGTGAGGCTGCCACCATTTTGCTGGAGCGGGTACTGAACCGTGACTGATGCCCCTGAAACCAACACCCGCTGCGGGTTCATCGCCGTCATCGGCGCACCTAACGCCGGGAAATCGACGCTGGTCAACCAGCTTGTCCGGGCCAAGGTTTCGATCGTCTCACCCAAGGTCCAGACAACCCGGACCCGGGTCACCGGCATCCTTGCAGAAGGCCGGGATCAGGCGGTTTTCGTCGATACACCGGGGATTTTCCGGGGCGCAAAGCGTCGGTTGGAAAAGGCCATGGTCGACGCTGCCTGGCGTCAGGCCGCAGAAACAGACCGGCTGATGCTGGTCATCGACGTCGCGAAGAAGGGCCTGTCCGACGATGATCGTGCGGTGATCGAGCAGTTGGAGCAACAGGGCGCAAGGCCGGTGCTCGCGCTCAACAAGGTCGATGGTGCCCGTCACGAGACAATGCTCGCCATAGCTGCTGCCGTAAACGAGCGGCTGGATGTTCAGGAAACCTTCATGGTTTCAGCGCTGAGCGGGGATGGCGTCGATGATCTGCGGCAGGCCGTGCTCGACCGTCTGCCAGAAGGGCCGTGGCTCTACCCCGAAGACCAGATTTCGGACCTACCCAGCCGCATGCTGGCGGCCGAGGCCACCCGCGAAAAGCTGTTTTTGCAGCTCCATCAGGAGCTGCCCTACAACCTCACGGTCGAAACCGAGGCCTTTGAAGTACAGGCCAAGGGCGACCTCAAGATCAATCAAGTGATCTACGTCACCCGCGACAGTCACAAGGCCATGGTGCTGGGCAAGGGCGGCGCCCGCATCCGGCAGGTGGGTTCTGAATCGCGCCGTGATCTCGAGGTGCTGTTTGACCGCAAGGTTCATCTGTTTCTGTTCGTCAAAGTGCGCGAGAACTGGCTCAACGATCCGGAGCGGTTCCGCGAAATGGGGCTTCAACTCTGACCCGTTCCCGAGTGGTTTTTTCTACGATGCTCAACCCCAGGCTAATGTAGTTGTACGTTATATTCGGGAAGTGGAATTTGTCGGAGTCAAGGGAGCAGCGACAACGCCAGGCCTTGCATTCGCGACCGGCAGATCCGATCTTTCGCTGACCACCGACCAAGGGCAAAAAAAGAATGCGACAGTTGACCGAGAGCGTCTATGTATCGGGCCAGATTGGCCCGGACGATTTGCAGACCCTTGCCGCGCAGGGCGTGCGTTCAATCATCTGCAACCGTCCTGACGGAGAGCAGTTGGGGCAGCCCGATGCGGACCAGATGGCAGAGGCGGCATCTGTGCTCGGACTCCAGTTCCGCACGATACCGTTGATCATGGGCCAGCTCAGCCCGGCACATATCGATCAGACCGCTGCGGCGCTGGCGGAAATACCCGGTCCGGTGTTGGCCTATTGCGGCAGCGGCATGCGCTCGACCATGCTCTGGGCTCTGGCGCAGGCGCAGGCTCCGGCGGGGCCGGGTAAACTCTCCGGTGATGAGATCGTCTCAGCCGCGGCTGATGCGGGCTTCGATATCAGCGGTCTTCGCCACCTGCTCGAAGGCGCCTGAACAGCGCTCGCCCCGCTGCCAGCAGGCTCAGCGCTATGAGCGGGATGATCAGCATGCGCGCAATCTGATGGGTTGAGACAAACAGCGCGTCGAGGTCGCGGTCCAGCGCGATTGCCGTGGTCGTTTCAATCGCACCCGGCGCCAGCGCCAGCACCAGTTCCCGCGCTGGCAGGCTGGTGAGAGCAATCAGCCCGACACCAGCGACAATGACCACGCCGACCCCCGCAGCCAGCCCGCTGAAACACGCCAGCGCGAGGCTGGCAAAGCGGCGCATCGGGATGGCGTCGAAGCGTGTTCCCATGAGCCAGCCCAACGCAGCCTGCGAGGCGATCAGCGCCAGTTCAGGCAGGTTCGGGAGCGGCACGCCAATGATCTTCAGCAGGGCAATCCCCGCCATTGGTCCGATGAACAGGGCACCGGGAATGCGCGCCAGCGCCGCCAGTCCGGCACAGCCCGCACCAGCGAGCAGCGACCCGGGGATCAGGACCGCTGGCGGCACCCCAGCGACCCAAGAAAACAGCCCCGGAACATCACCATCCAGCCGGGCTGGTGCCGCGCCTGCTTGGGTCAGGGCTTCCTGAGGAATGACCATGACCATGAACGGCAAGATCAACGTCAGGCTCAGCAACCGCAGGCTCTGGTACATGGCGACCACTTCGCTGCGCAGGCCCATGTCCTCGCTCGCAGCAATGGCGAAGGGCAGGGCGCCCGGCAGAGAGCAGAGCACCGCCTCTTCGGCGCTAAGATCGCTCAGGCGCATCAGCACGGCCGCAGAAACGAGGGTGACCATCGGGATCAGCACCGCCATCACCACCAGCGACGGCAGCCAAAGCGCGACACTGCCCAGAAACGTGGAGCTCGCCGTTGAGCCGATCAGATAGCCCAGCATGATAAACGCCAGCCACCGCACCGGCTCCGGGAAGTTAGGCCGGCGACGCACGGCGCCCAGCAGCAGCGAACCGACAACGGCGCCCAACAACCACGGCGCCGGGATGCCTGCGAGTTTGGCGATACCGCCCCCCGCAAGGGCCAAAGCAAAGGCGGCCATTGTGACGATGAGAGGGCTAAGGACGGAGTGCATCTTCGCACTCTCCGATGCCGGTTTGCCGATGGCAAGCGCGGTTTTCGCGGGTCTTGGCTAGGGCGCGTTACTTTGCGTGGACGGCGCCTCGGCAGCGGCGTCGGTCTCGGCCCCGAACTGCAGCGCAACGAGGCGGGCGTAGAGCCCATCACGGGACAACAGTTCCTCGTGCGTTCCCTGATCCACCACGCGCCCTTCTTCGAGGACGACAATGGAATCAGCCTTCAGCACGGTCGCCAGGCGGTGGGCGATGACCAGGGTGGTTCTGTCCTCGGCCAGCGTCTCGAAGGCCAGCTGCACCGCGCGCTCGCTTTCAGAGTCCAGCGCACTGGTGGCCTCGTCGAGCAGCAAGATCGGAGCCTGCCGGAGGATGGCGCGGGCGATGGCGAGGCGCTGGCGCTGGCCGCCAGACAGGGTGCCGGCGTTTTCGCCCAGATCGGTGTCATAGCCCTGCGGCAGTGCCAGAATGAAATCGTGGGCTTCGGCGGCCTGCGCGGCGGCGAAGACCTGCTCGCGAGTGGCCGACGGGTTGCCAAAGCGGATGTTGTCCAGCGCGCTGCCGGCAAACAGCGGCGCGTTCTGCTGCACGATCGACAGGTTCTGGCGGAGCTCTGTGGGGTCAAGGTCGCGGACGTCGACGCTCTCAACCCGCACGCCGCCAGACTGGGGGTCATAGAGCCGCAGTAGCAGCTGGAAGATGGTGGACTTGCCGGCGCCTGAGGGGCCGACGACGGCGACGGTCTGACCGGGCTCAACCCTCAGGCTGAGCCCACGCAAAGCGCGTTGATCCGGGCGGCTGGGGTAGGCAAAGGCAACGTTTTCGAGCGCGATGGCTCCCGTTACCGGCTGGGGCAGGCTGAGTGGCTTGGCGGGCGGCTTGATGTCGGAGTTCGCCGACAGGATTTCCATCAGCCGTTCGGTGGCACCGGCGGCGCGCATGACCTCGGCGTAGGTTTCGGTTAGCAGGCCCACGCCGGAGACGGCGATGAAGGCGTACATCACGAACTGGATCATTGTCCCCGGTGTGATGGTCCCCGCCTGCACCTGAATGGCGCCGTACCACAGCACCCCGATCAGCCCCGCCAGCACGAAGGAGAACAGCGAAGCGGTCAGGATCGACCGCACCCGGATCCGGCGCAGGGCGACGTGGAAGGTGTTTTCCACCGCCTCACGGAAGCGAAGGCGTTCTTCGGGCTCGCGGGTGAAGGCCTGTACCGTGTCGATGGCGCGCAGGCTTTCGCTTGCCCGCGCAGAAGCCTCGGCTAGCGCGTCCTGACCCGAGCGCGAGAGGCGCTGCACCCGGCGACCGAACAGCACCATGGGCAGGATGATCACCGGCGCGACGAAGATCATCAGCAGGGCCAGCTGCCAGCTGGTGATGAACATCAGCACCAGCGCACCGGTGGTGGTGGCGACGGTGCGCACGGCGACTGAGATCGATGAGCCGACCACGGTCTGAATCAGCGTAGTATCGGTGGTCAGGCGGGAGAGCACTTCCCCGGTCCGGGTGGTGGCGTAGTATCCGGGGCT
>PAGB01000021.1 GCA_002711265.1 Rhodospirillaceae bacterium | reverse complement strand
GATGCTCTGGCGTCGGCGGGTTGGTCCTCGCCGCCCGCCAGCGGCTATGACCGCAGCCACGGTCTCTGAGTCTGTGCGTTTCGGCGCTGAAACCGATTGCCCGGCGACAGTCGTTGGGGCAGGGTTCGAGCTGATCATGGATCGATGAGTCGTGTGCGGGAGGTTCATATGAAGGCGTTCAACACCGGAGATGACGCAGTGCTGGCGCTGGTCGATACCGACCGCTATCCGATCGATGCGCTGGAGACGGTCGAGGGCGCGGCCTTCCTCCAAGACTGTCAGGACAGCATGGCCGAGCACGGCTGGTGCAATCTCGACGGCTTCATCAGGCCCGAGGCCATTGCCGCTTTCCGCGAGGAGGCCAGGGCCCTGCTGCCCACCGCCCAGACCCTGCGCGTGCGCCGGACCATCTATCAGGGGCAGGTCGAAGACGGCCTTGATCAGGATGACCTGCTCAACCGCGAATACACCCACGTGGCCCAGCAACTCGCCGACGATCAGATCCCCGCGAGCACCCGCATCAAGCAGCTTTATCACTCCCCGCTGCTCACCGATTTTGTGCGTCGGGTGCAGCGTAAGGAGCAGCTCTACATCTGCGCCGATGACTTTCAGGCGCTGAACGTGGTCGCGCTCAACCCCGGCGGCCGCCACGCCTGGCACTACGACACCACCGAATGCACCGTCACCCTGCTGATCCAGTCGGCCGAGCAGGGGGGAGATTTCGCCTTCCTGCCCAACTCCCGCACCGGCAGCAGCGAGGACAAAGCCGCCGTGCGTCGCCTGCTCGGCGGGGATATGTCCCATGCCCAGACCTTTGCGCGGGGCGACGGGGCCTTCACCCTGTTCCGCGGCGGTTATTCGCTGCACGGGGTGACAGAGGTCGAAGGCAACCGGCCGCGGATCTCGGCTGTGCTGACCTACGACGAGCAGCCCGACCGGGTCATCAGCGAAGACATCAATATCCGCATCTACGGCCCCCGGGTCGAACAGATCATCGCCCAGCGTAATCAGGGAAATCAACCGTGAGTGCACCGCAAAACACCGCCCTCGTCGTCATCGACGTTCAGATGGCCATGGCCCACGACGATGCTGCTGGAGCCGACCGCTCCTGCCGTCAGGCCGAAGACAATATCGCCGCCCTGCTGGCGCGTGCGCGAGGGGGTGGCACCCCGGTGTTCCACGTCCACCACCGCGCCACGGACCCGGCCGACCCGTTCCACGCGGACGCGGCCGGTTCCGCCGTCCAGCCCGTAGCAGCCCCGGCATCCGACGAACCTGTGGTGATCAAAACCACCAGCAGCGGCTTTGCCAGCACTGATCTGGAGCAGCGTCTGCGCGATGCAGGGATCAAGCGACTGATCCTGTGCGGGGCGACGGCGAACCATTGCGTTGAGTCCACGACGCGCAGCGCCTGTGATCTCGGGTTTGAGACGATTTACGTCAGCGATGCGGTCTGGGCCTATGGCGTGACCGGGCCGGACGGCGTGCTGCACAAGGGGGATGCGATCCACTCGGTGGTGCTTGCGACGCTGGACGGGGAGATCGCCAGCGTACGTCCGACGGCGACAGTGCTGACCGAGATGAGGGGCGGCTAAAGTCGTCGCGATTGCGGCTTGGGACGGCAAAACCCCATAAACTTACCTGCGAGGCATGTGTTCAATACGCTTCTTATGGAACTACTTTTTCACTAGATGACAACAGCAGTGCCACAGCGTGAAACTCGGAGCATCAGACGTGCAAAGCCTTATCGCAGCGACAGTCGTCACCCTTTTCACCCTTGCGTCCACCGTCGCAGCGCAGGCCCAGCGTGCAGACGCGATCATCGGTCTTCAGCTCGAGCCCCCGCACCTTGACCCGACTTCGGCTGCCGCAGGCGCCATCGATCAGGTGCTCTACGCCAACGTGTTCGAGGGGCTGACCCGGTTCGGCCCGGACGGGTCCGTACAGCCCGGACTGGCGGCGAGCTGGACCATTTCCGACGATGGCCTGAGCTACACCTTCCAGCTGCGCGAGGGGGTGACCTTCCACGACGGTACCACCTTTGAGGCCAGCGACGTGGTGTTCTCGCTCGATCGCGCCCGGGCCGAGGATTCGACCAACGCGCAAAAGGCACTTTTCGCCGGGATCGAGCGCGTCGAGGCGCTGGGCGACAGCAGCGTGCGCATCTACCTCGCCGCGCCGCAGGGGAATTTTCTCTTCAACCTCGCCTGGGGCGACGCGGTCATGGTCGCGCCCGAGAGCATCGGGGACATCAAGAACCTGCCCATCGGCACCGGTGCCTTCCGCTTCGAGCAGTGGCGGCGGGGCGACCAGATCAGCCTGACCCGCAATGCCGACTACTGGGGTGAGGCCGCGTTGCTGGAAGGGGCGACCTTCAAGTTCATCTCCGAGCCGACGGCGGCCTACGCGGCCATGCTGGCGGGCGACATCGATGCCTTCTACAGCTATCCGGCCCCGGAGAACCTCGCCCAGTTCGAGCGCGACCCGCGCTTCACCGTGCTCTCCGGCAATACCGAGGGTGAGACCATCCTCGCCATGAACAATCAGCAGGCNCCCTTCGACGACATCCGGGTNCGCAAGGCCGTGAGCCACGCCATCGACCGGCAGGCGATCATTGACGGCGCCATGTTCGGCTACGGCACGCCCATCGGCAGCCACTTTGCGCCCCACAACCCCGACTATGTCGACCTGACTGCCAATGCAGCCTTTGACCCGGCGCTGGCCCGAGACCTGCTGGCTCAGGCGGGCTATGCCGAGGGCTTCAGCACCACCCTCAAGCTGCCGCCGCCATCCTACGCGCGCCGGGGCGGGGAGATCATCGCCGCACAGCTGCGCGAAGTCGGTATCGAAGCCGAGATCAGCTTCCTCGAATGGGCGCAGTGGCTGGAGCAGGTGTTCCGCGGCTACGACTACGGCCTGACCATCGTCAGCCACACCGAGCCGATGGACATCAACATCTACGCGCGTCCGGACTACTACTTCCAGTACGACAACCCGGACTTTCAGGCGCTGATCGAGACGCTGGCGGTGNAAAGTGANCCGGCCGCACGNTCNGCCCTGNTGGCGCAGGCACAGACCACAATCGCCGAGGATTTCGTCAACGGCTACCTGTTCCAGTTGGCGCTGACCTCGGTGGTCGACGCGAAGCTGCAGGGGATCTGGAAGGACGCCCCGACNCAGGCTGTCGACCTGACCGGCGTCCGCTGGGCCGATTGATCAGCCCATGGCGCGTTGGCACCATCGATGATCGGGTTTGCGCTTCATCGTCTGGTGTCGCTGCTGGCGTCCCTTGTTGTCGCCAGTCTGGTGATCTTTGCCGCGGTCGAAATCGTCCCCGGTGACCCCGCACGCTTCATGCTCGGGATCAACGCCCAGCCCGATACAGTGGCCGCGCTGCGCGCGGAACTCGGCCTCGACCGCTCGCTGGTCGAGCGCTACTTCAGCTGGGTCGGCGGGCTGTTCACCGGGGATCTCGGGGTTTCCTACACCTACCGCTCGCCGGTGTCTGAAATTGTCGCTGAACGGCTGCAGGTCTCGCTGCCGCTGGCGGTATACGCGCTGGTACTGACCGTGGTCATTGCCTTCCCCGTCGGCATGCTCGCGGCGGGAAGCCGGGGCGGGGCGGTGGACACGCTGTTCACCGGGGCCACGCAGCTGGGGATCGCGGTGCCGAATTTCTGGTTCGCCCTGCTGCTGATCCTGCTGTTTTCGGTCAATCTGGGTTGGTTTTCCGCCGGCGGCTTTCCGGGGTGGGAAGCCGGTTTGCTGCCGGGGCTGCGGGCGCTGACCCTGCCGGCGATCGCGCTGGCGCTGCCGCAGGCCTCGATCCTCGCGCGGNTGCTGCGCTCATCGCTGATCGATACCCTGTCGGACGACTATGTCCGCACCGCACGGGCCAAGGGCCTGAGCGCCGGGCAGGCCCTGCGCCGCCACGCTCTGCGCAACGCCATGATCCCGGTCTTTACCATCATCGGGCTGCAGTTTTCCTTCCTGATCGCCGGTGCCGTCATCATCGAGAACGTGTTTTTCCTGCCCGGGCTGGGGCGGCTGGTGTTGCAGGCCATCACCCAGCGCGACCTGATTGTGGTTGAAAGCGTGGTCATNCTGCTGGTGCTGGCGGTGATCCTCGTCAATTTCGTGGTCGAGCTGGCCTACGCCTGGATCGACCCGCGCCTGAGGAAACCATCGTGAGCGCCCGGCTGCTGATCGGGCTAGGGCTGAGCGGGCTGTTCGTCGCCGCCGGNCTGGTTTCGCTGCTGTGGACCCCGCACGACGTGACCAGCCTGAACATCGCCGCCAAGTTCGCGCCNGCGTCGGCAGACCATCTGCTGGGGACGGACCATTTCGGCCGCGATATCCTGTCGATGATCATGGTCGGCGCCCGCACGTCGATCGCGGTGGCTTTGCTCGCCGTGGGGATTGGCATGCTGGGCGGGGTGCCGCTGGGGCTGCTCGCCGCTGCCACGCGGGGCAGCCTGCTCGACGAGGCGGTGATGCGTTTCAACGATCTGGTCTTCGCCTTTCCCGCACTGCTGATCGCGATCATGATCACGGCCATTGTTGGCCCGTCGGCGGTCAACGCCATCGTGGCCATCGGTATTTTTAACATTCCCGTTTTTGCCCGGCTGGTGCGCGCCGGGGCGCTGCCGCTGTGGACGCTCGACTTCGTGCTCTCCGCGCGGGTCAGCGGCAAGGGCGCGGCCCGCATCTCGGTCCAGCATATACTGCCCAACCTGACCAACCTGCTGATCGTGCAGGGGACGATCCAGTTCTCGCTCGGGATCCTCGCCGAAGCCGGGCTGAGCTTTGTCGGGCTGGGCGCGCAGCCGCCCACGGCCAGCTGGGGGCGGATGCTGGCCGAGAGCCAGACCATGATCGCCTTTGCCCCGCATCTGGCGCTGATCCCCGGGCTGGCGATCCTGCTGACCGTGCTGGGCCTGAACCTCGCCGGCGAAGGTCTGCGCGACGCGCTCGACCCGAAGTCCCAAAAGGGCGCGCAGCAGGGCTCGGGGAGGCCCGCGCCATGACCCTGCTCACCGTCGAAGGCCTCAGCCTGTCGATCCATGGCACCCCGATCCTGCGCGACCTGTCGTTTGGGATCGAAGCCGGTGAAATCCTNAGCGTGATCGGTGAAAGCGGGTCGGGTAAGTCGCTGACGGCACTATCGATCATGCAGCTGCTGCCCAGCGGCAGCCAATCGCGCGGCCGGGTGCTGTTCTCGGGGCAGGACCTCGCCACCGCCGACGAGCCCGACCTCTGTGCCGTTCGAGGGCGCGACATCGGCATGGTGTTTCAGGAGCCGATGACCGCCCTCAACCCGCTGCAGACCATCGGGCAGCAGGTCGCTGAGACCATTCGGATCCACGATGGCGCTTCCCCGCAGCAAGCACTGGAGCGCGCCGAGGCCGTATTGGAGCAGTGCGAGCTGCCCGCCGCGCAGGTGCCGCTGTCGCGCTATCCGCACCAGCTTTCTGGGGGGCAGCGCCAGCGGGTTGTGATCGCCATGGCCATCGCCATGCGCCCGCGCCTGCTGATCGCCGATGAACCGACCACAGCGCTGGACGTGACNACGCAGGCGGAAATCCTTGCGCTGCTGCAGCGGCTGGTGGCGGCTGAGGCAATGGCGNTGATGCTGATCACCCACGACCTTGCCGTCGCCGCCAGCCTCGCCGACCGGATCTTGGTCATGCACGACGGCGNGGTGGTCGAGCAGGCACCGACCCCGGCGCTGCTCAAGGCGCGCGCGCACCCCCACACCCANCTGCTGTTCGANGCCACCGATCANCGCCCCGACCGGCNNCCAGCCCCGACCNCCGCGCAGANCCCGGCTNNAGGACCGCTGTTGCGCGTGCAGGACGTGGTGCAGGAATACCGCNTGCCGCGGCCNCACCCNCTGACCGGCAGCCNNGTTCGCCGGNCCGTCGATGGGGTCAGTCTCNAGATCGAGCGNGGCCGCTGNCTCGCGCTGGTNGGNGAGAGNGGCTCCGGNAAGTCGACGCTCGCGCGGGCCATACTGGGGCTGGAGCCGATCCGCGAGGGNCAGATTGCNCTGGGCGGCCGGGATGTCTTTGCCGACGCCGNCGCCCGCGCNGGCATGCAGGCGGTGTTTCAGGATCCCTACGGGTCTTTNAATCCGCGCTGGCGGGTTTCNCGCCTGATCGCCGAACCGTTCTTCCGCCTCGGCCGCGCCGCGCGCGATGAGGAAATCGATGAAGCGCTGGTTTCNGTGGGGCTGNNCCCNGCGGACAAGCACAAGCACATCCACGCCTTTTCCGGTGGNCAGCGNCAGCGNTTGGCGNTGGCGCGTGCACTGATCACCCGGCCCGAGCTGATCATCCTCGATGAGGCAGTGTCAGCGCTNGATGTTTCGGTGCGGGCGCAGATCCTCGACCTGCTGGCGCAGCTGGCCGCAGATTTCGGGCTGACCTACCTGTTCATCACCCACGACCTGAGCGTCGTGCGGGCCATCGCCGATGACGTGGCGGTGATGCAGGCNGGGAAGATTGTCGAGAGGGGNCGGACCGACGCGGTGTTCGCCGGTCCGGAAAGCGCCTATGCCGCGCGGCTGCTCGCCGCCGCACCCCGCCTCCCCGCGATGGGGTGAGGATCGAGAGCGCGAGCGGCGGTTCGTCAGCGCGTCCTCAGGCTACTGCTTGCCGCGGGACAGCAGCGCCCAGATGCCGGGCATNAGGGCGGCAGCGAGGATAAGCTTCAGCAGATCACCGGCGAGGAAAGGGGTCATGCCCCATGCCACGATCGGGTTGTCCCAACCCAGCACCGTGCCCAGCCAGATCAGGCCGGGGATGTAGATCACGATGTTCCCGATCAGCATCGCGCCCGCCGTGCCCAGTGGGCTGCGATCCCAGCCGCGCTCGGCGAGGAAACCGACGACACCGGCCGCGAGGACGAAACCGAGCAGGTAACCACCGGTCGTGCTCATCATGTACGCAAGACCAATGCCCTTTTCTGGGGTGCCGGCGAAGACCGGCAGTCCCGCTGCACCCTCTGCNAGGTAGAGCAGCACCGTCGCCATACCAAGGCGCCAGCCAAAGGCCATGCCGATGACCAGCACAACCAGAGTCTGCAGGGTCAGGGGAACCGGCCAGAACGGAATGCTGATCTTCGCGGAAACCCACAGCGCCAGGCTGCCGAGGATGGCGAGGCCGACGTTGCGGATCAGGCTGTTTTCAATGGGGACGAGCGCCTGCGCCATGGTTTGAGCGGGCATCGCGTTGATGGTCATTGCTGTTCTCCAGAACTGTATTTCGCGGCGGTATTTATGCACTTTGCCTTTCGAGGGTCCAGATCGAAGGTGCTGGGGGCTGCCCCGACCTGAGCAAATGCTTGGGGGTAAGTCGGCGTGGCAACAGGGCTGACGCAGCCGGTTGAAAGTCAGGGATGGTGTCGGCTGTATCTTTGCGTAAACTCCGCCCGTACCGTCACCGACCGTTGTGGAACCCTTCCATGCCCAAGCGCCTGACCGCCGAACAGCAAGCCGCCTACCAGCGCGATGGTTACGTCGCGCCCATCGATATCTTTTCCGCCGATGAGATCGCCGAAATCCGTGCCGAGATCGAAGCCGCCGAGGCCACCTGGCCCAACGCCCTCGATGGCGCGGGGCGCAACAACGGGCATCTGGCGCTGCCGGTTCTCGACCGGATCGTACACGACAGCCGGGTACTCGACGCCATCGAAGACGTGCTCGGCGGGGACATTCTCGCAGCGGGATCGACCCTGTTCATCAAGGAACCGCAGAGCGAGGGCTTCATCAGCTGGCATCAGGATGCCCGCTACGCCGGGATGGAGCCGCACGACTGGGTCACCGGTTGGGTCGCGATCAGCAACGTAACCGAAGAAAACGGCTGCATGTACATGATTCCCGGCTCGCACCACGCGCCGCTGCGCGATCACGTCGACACCTTCGGCGACGATAATCTGCTGACGCGGGGGCAGGAAGTGCAGGACGTGGACGAGGCCGCCGCCGTGCCACTGCCGCTCAAGCCCGGGCAGATGTCGCTGCACCATCCGCGCACGGTCCATGGTTCAGGCGCCAACCGCTCGGACGAGCGCCGGATCGGCTTTGCGCTGCAGAGCTATATCACCCCGCGTGTGCATCAGGTGCTGGGCGAGATGTACGTGCAGAGCGCGCGGGGCGGCGAAGGCGGTCACAGCCATATCGAGGCCCCACGCGTGGGCGAGGCCATGAGCGATGAGGCCGTCGCCCTGCGCATCGATGCCAACCAGAAGCTGTCGGATATTCTCTACGCTGGTGCGGAGCGCAAGCGCGACTATTAGCCGGGCAGGATGCTCTTGTCGTTGAAGGCAGCGAGGGTGTGGTTGAGACCCTTAATGATATGCTGCTCAAGGATCTCTGCGCACAGGTCGACCTTGCGCTCAAGCGCCGCCTGGAACATGGCATGGTGCTCGTCGACGGCTTCTTCGCCGCGGTAGGTCAGGACCAGCATCTGGTAGCGCAGATACTTGTCGTAGAGCACCGCGTGCAGCGAAAGCAGGTTCTGCGAGCCACAGGCTTCGATCAGCGCGAGGTGAAAACCCCAGTCGTAGCGCTTCCAGTCTTCCTTCTGGCTCTGGTCGCCGACCAGCATCTTCTGCTCCATCAGGTGCAACTTGTGATGAGCGGCAACCAGATTGCCCTCCCAGTCCGTATCACCCTTGGCCACAGACAGGCGCAATGCGTGACACTCGAGCAGAACCCGCAGGTTGGCGACTTCGATCAGGTCATCCTTGGACACCGGGCGCACGAAGAAACCGCGCTGGTCCTGGGCATCGACAAAGCCTTCCCTGGCCAGACGGTTCAGCGTTTCCCGCAGCGTCGACATGCTGGCAGCGTAGCGGTTGCGCAGGCCGTCGAGTTTCAGCTTCGCGCCCGGCGCAAGGTGCCCGAAAATGATGTCGCGCTTGATGTTCTGGTAGGTGGACGCTCCAACCGCGTTCAGGGATTTGCTCATAAGATTTAATCAGATGTGAATATAGAACACCGTTCATTCTATTGTTTTGGAACCTCAACCTCGATGGGGCCGCCGCGCGGTAGACTTTAGCTCACAGCTTACTTGAGTATAGCATGACGGCTGGCGTGTAGCACATCGCCTCGGCCACCGATGATTTATTCGCGACCGCTGAACGCCTGCAGCAGACCGGTTTTTAGCGCCTACGCATCGAAGGCGGGTGCTATACTGTGCTACAGCAGCACTTGAGTCTGGACAGCGCGGCGCTTGAGTGCCTGCAGCAGTACCTGCATTCACGATAATCGGGACGGTGAGGGCTAATTATTCCAGCTTTATTGCCGCCTAGCCTAAAATGGTTTCTTCTTCGACATCGTGGAGCGTTGGGGCGTTTACCCCGGCTACGGCGCCCGCAACGCTTCAGTCCGGCTCGCCGCTCAGGTAGGGCGGAGTCAGACCACAGGCCACAGGGGGCAAGCCACACCATGACCGAACAGGAAAGCGCCGTAAGCGAATGGTGGACGACGTCGATCATCGACATGGAACCGGGAAAGATCGCCTTTCGCGGTCACCCGATTGAGAGCCTGATCGGCACCGTGAGTTTCGCGGAAATGATCTGGCTGATGGTCCGCGGCGGCAGGCCGAGCGCCGTGCAGGCCAGCCTACTGGAGGCGGCGCTGGTTGCCGGGGTTGATCATGGTCCGCAGGCGCCTTCTATCGCGGCGGCACGGATGGCCGCAACCTGCGGGGTGGGGCTGAACAACGTCATGGCAACGGGCGTGAACATGCTCGGCGACGTCCACGGCGGGGCCGGGGAGCAGTGCGCAGAGCTGCTGCTGTCGGTCGAGGCCCGTCTTTCGGACCCCGCCGGGGGGCAACCGCTGGAGGCGGCCGTCAGCGCAGCCATGGATGACTGGCGGGCAGAGCGGGGCAAGATCATTCCCGGCTTCGGCCACCGTTTTCACCGCCCCGTCGACCCGCGCGGGCCGCGGCTGATGGAGCTGGTGCGAGAGGCTGCGAAGACCGGCGAGGTATCGGGGCGCTTTGCCGACATCGGCGAGGCGGTGCAGACCGAAATCGGCGCCAAGCGCGGAACACCCATCGCCATGAACATCGATGGCGCGACGGCTGTGATTTTCTGCGAGCTGGGCTTCCCGCCCCCGCTGTCGCGCGGCCTGTTCTGCCTGTCCCGGTCCGTGGGCATCCTCGCCCATGGCTGGGAGCAGATGCAGCAGGGCGGGCGCAATAAGGGGCCGATGCCGCCTTCGATCCTGCCGACATTCAAGCCCGAAAACACAGAAGACTAGAAGACCGTGACACNGCTCAGAGTGGGTTTGATCGGCACAGGTCGGATCAGCGACATCTATCTTCGGAATGCCGCCCAGCTCGACGAACTCGACATCCTTGCCAGCGGCAGTCTTAACCGAGCAGAGAGCGAGGCCAAGGACGCCGCCTCTGGTGTACNGCTGGTAGCCGACCCAGACGAAATTCTGCCCATGCCGGATATTGATGCGATCCGGCTCGGCTGGGGCAAATACGGTTCCCCGTTACGGGCCGCCAGACATCTGCCGGGCTTGCCCCGCCCGGATAAGGGGTGCAGGTTGACCCCCAGTCAGTAACGGCTGTACGCGCCACTANAGATACCGACACAGCCGCTGACGCCCGCTCGACGCACCAAGGGGAGCAACAGTCCGTGTCCACCGCCCCGACTTTCGAGATCGATCCGAAGGCGTTTTGGGCTGACCCCTATCCAACGCTTGCCGAAATGCGGCGCAGCGCGCCCATTGCCTATGTCCCACAGCTCGACGCCACGCTGATGGTGCGCCGCGACGACATCGCCGAGAACGAGAAGAAGATCGAGGTCTTTTCCTCGGTCCAGCCTGACGGGCTGATGACCCGCCTGATGGGGCAGAACATGATGCGCAAGGACGGCCGCGAGCACCGTGCAGAGCGCAAGGCGATCTTTCCGGCCATTTCACCCCGCACGGTCAGGGAGGTCTGGCGTCAGTCCTTCGAGGACATGGCCGACCGGGTGCTGGCCGAGCTCCGCCCCGACGGCCGGGCGGACATGGCCGCCGATATCTCCCGCCGTCTGGCCGGGGAGGCGCTGTGTCTGGTGACCGGCCTGACCAATATGGACTGGCAGACCATGGACCGTGTGAGCCAGGGGATGATCGACGGCTGTGCCAACTACGCCGGCGATCCGGCGGTCGAAGCCCATTGCGTGGATTGTGTCCGGCTGATCGACGAGCACGTCATCGAGCGGCTGCCGCAGGTCTGCGCGCAGCCCGATCACTCGCTGCTTTCGGTCCAGCACGCTGGCGGCATGAGCGATGAGCAGAACGGCATCAACATCCGCCTTGCCATCTCCGGNGGGCAGAACGAGACCCGCGACGCCATCGCCGGGACGGTCTGGGCGCTGCTGTCCCACCCCGAGCAGCTGGCNTTGATCAGGGCGGGGGAGGCAAGCTTTGCCGACGCGTTCGAGGAATATGCCCGCTGGCTCTCACCCATCGGTATGTCGCCGCGACGGGTCGCCCAGCCTTACAGCTTTGGCGGCATCGACTTCGCCCCTGAAGACCGGGTGTTTTTCATGTTCAGCTCCGGCAACCGGGACGAGGATTGCTTCCCCAACCCCGCTGCCTTCGACCTGCTTCANGACTGCACCCCGGCGATTTCGTTCGGCGCAGGCCCGCATTTTTGTGCCGGGGCGTGGATCTCCCGCTGTCTGATCGGGGAGGTCGTGCTGCCACGGCTGTTTGAACGCTTCGAGGGCCTGCGTCTGGCTGGGCCTGTACCCTTTGGCGGCTGGGCCTTCCGCGGCCCGCTGTCCATGCCGGTTGCCTGGGACTGAAGCTTGTCCCCCTTCCATTTCCGTTTCNGTTTCCGTTTCCGTTTCTGTCCCCGCCCGCTTAACCTCGCCGTTTCAGAGGAAATCAGAGTCCCAAAATGCCCGATACCCTGCGCGCCATTATCCTGATGGTGGCCGGCAGCTTCTTCTTCNCCCTTGGCGATATGTTCATGAAGCTGGCGTCCCAAACCGTGCCTTTGGGGCAGGTGGTTGTGACATTGGGCCTGGGTCTGATGGTGTTCTTTGCTGTTCTGGCCCGCCGGGACGGTCAGCGCTTTTTCGAGCGTCGTCTCCTGCACCACGCCATGGCCATGCGCTGCATCGGCGAAGCCGTGGCAATCGTCGGGGTGCCGATCGCGCTTCGGTTTTCACCCATGGCCACCGTGTCGGCGCTGATGCAGTCNCTGCCGCTGGTGCTGACGCTGATGGCGGTGGTGTTCCTGCGCGAGCCGCTGCGCTGGCGGCGTNNAATCGCCCTGATCGTGGGTTTCCTCGGGGTGCTGGTGATCATTCGGCCNGGGTTGGATACCTTTGACTTCTNNGCAGCCTTTACCCTGCTCGGGGTATTGGGAATGGCGATCCGGGACTTGGGCACCCGGATCATGCCCGCCGGGATTTCAACCCCGATTCTCGGCTTTTGGGGGGCCGTGGCAATCGTGCTGACCGGGATCGGCATGATCCTCATCGGTGGCGCGGTGATCATGCCGACCCGCGAGGCGTGGCTGTTCCTCATCGGCCTGATTATTTTCGGCTGTTTCGGGACGCTGGCGGTCGCGATGGCCATGCGCCTTGGTGAGGTGTCGTTGATCAGCCCGTTCCGCTTTATCCGGGTGGTCTTCGGCGTTGGTGTGGCGGTGCTGATTCTGGGGGAGAGCGTCGAGGCGCCCGTGATCATCGGTGCGGCAATGGTCGTCGGGGCCGGGCTCTACAGCCTGCTGCGCGAACGGCAACTGGCCCTGCGCGCGAAGCCAGGCACCACCGGGCCGTCAGGTTAGCCCTTGCCGCGTTCCCGCAGACGGGCGCGCAGACGCTGCTCGGCTTCTTCGCTGCCGTCGTGGAAGGTCCCGAACCACCGGTCCAGCGGCAGGATCCCGTCNGCGTAGTTACACTCGAAGTGCTTGTGGTGAAGATAGTGGGCGTAGGCGTCTGCATCGAAGCTGCGCGAGCCGCCCGCCCGGACCCGCTCGAAGCCTAGATGCCCCGGTGCCGGGCTCAGGCCCGCGTGCACCAGCACCACGATCACGAACGCTGGGTGAAAGGGAAACAGCAGGTAGAGCAGGGCGCACGAGAAGTAGAACAGGTGCTCCAGTGGGTGCATGGCCAGCCCCGACCACGGGCCGGGGTTGATGTTGCGGTGGTGGACGCGGTGCACGATGGGGTAGAGCACACGGAGGTGGATCAGGCGGTGGATCACGTAGAAATGCAGGTCGCGCCACAGGTGCACCAGCAGCAACATGGCGATGAAATAAACCCAGTTGCCCTCGACCGTGATCACGCTGACGTAACCCTGCGCCGCCAGCCACAGCAACCCAATCTCGAAGGCGGTCCAGATGGTGACGCCGCTGGCAAAGGTCAGGAACATATTGTCGAGGTTCTGGTTGCCAAACAGGAACTTGGCGGACTTCGCCGCCGGCCAGCGCGGGTTGAACTTGAAGGCGGTGCCCTGTGCCCGCGCAGTGTAGAGCCGCAGGTGGAAGGCACCGTAATACAGCGCCACCAGCGCCNCATTGCGCACGTACACCAGCCCCACCGTCAGCGGATCAGGGCTGGCATAGTCCTCCAGCGGCGGCGACAGCGCGAACCAGGCGAGCAGCCCGACCGCGACGTAGAACAGGTTCCAAGGCAGAAAATAACCGGGCAGGGCGAAGACCCACCGCAGCGCCCGCAACGGCTGGACGGGCCAGACGAATACGGGCGGGTAGCCCACCCGCTTGGCCGGCCGGTAGTGCCCCTTATCATCGCGTTTGCCGAAGTCTGCCTCTGACATGCCGCCAACCCCAAGGCTGTTAATCCCCGAACGCGGTCATTGTGCCGTGCTCACCGNGACTTGCAAGCGCTTCTGGCTTGCCGCCATACTGCCCCNATGAATCATGGCCCGGGCCGGGCAGCGTGAATAGGGAGGAGGGAACAGCACCATGACCGAAGCATTCGGACCGGAAGACGCCCTGATCGTCGTCGACGTGCAGAACGATTTCTGCGAGGGCGGGGCCTTTGACCTGCAGGGCAGTTCGGCCATCGTCAAGCCGATCAACGCCATCGCCCGCCAGTTCCAGACCGTGGTTTTCACGCAGGATTTTCACCCCGCAGGACACTCGTCCTTCGCCTCCAGCCACCCCGGTGCGGCGCCACTGAGCACGATCGAAATGCCCTATGGCCCGCAGACGCTGTGGCCCGATCACTGCGTGCAGGGGACCTGGGGCGCGGACTTCCACCCCGATCTGGACCAGAGCCTCGCGCATCTGATCGTCCGCAAGGGCTTCNGGCCCGCGCTCGATTCCTACTCTGCCTTCGTCGAAAACGACCGCAAGACCGGGACCGGGCTGGATGGCTATCTGCGCGCACGCGGGGTGCGGCGCTGCTTTCTCTGTGGGATTGCGACCGATTTCTGTGTCGGGTGGTCGGCGCTGGACGCGGTCGACCACGGCTTCGAGACCGTGTTGCTGCGCAAACTNTCCAAGGAAATCGACCTCGAAGGCTCGCTCGCCGCGCAGATGGCCGCCATGGACGCTGCCGGGGTTGTTATCGACCAGCGGGCGGCGGCGGCCTGACCCCTTTCCTCAGCGTTTGCGCGCGACCAGCCGCATGCCGCCGATCGCATCAGCGGTGAAGTACTCGACAATCTTTGCATAGAAGTGCCGCCGTGCCTCGAACAGCGCCTCGCTGTGCCGGGCGATGAAGCGCGCGCGGTTGGCGTCGAAGGCNGCGAGCCGCTCGGTGGTGAAGGCCCGCCAGTCTTGGGTCATGGTGTCGGCGGCGATGACCTCGAAGCCGGCCTGCTCCACACTGGAGACGTAATCCACGGCGCTGACCATCGAGTTCGAGAACAGCTCCCGGCTCAGGGTTTCGGCGTTAGCTGCGGTGTAGGCCGTCCCCTGCATCAGGTCCTCGACAAACAGCATCCCGCCGGGCCGGAGCAGGTGATGGATCTTCGCCATGTAGGCCGCGCGGTCGGGGATATGGTAGAGCGCCAGCCAGCTGACCGCGTGCTCAAAGCTGCCCGCAGGATGATCGACAGTCAGGAAATCGGCGCGCTGGTGGCTGACCCGGTCCGCCAGACCGCAGCGCGCAGTCAGGCTTTCGCCGACGCTATGAAAGTCCGGCTGCAGTTCCAGCGCGACCACCCGGGCACCGGTCTCCGCCGCGATAACCCGGGAAGGACCACCCCAGCCCGCGCC
>PAGB01000020.1 GCA_002711265.1 Rhodospirillaceae bacterium | reverse complement strand
AGCCCCCCTCACGTGCCCTTCAAGAGATCCCCGTGGTCTACCCTTTGGTCTACCCTGCGCCGTGCAGGTGGCTGTGGGTAGACATGGGGGGTACCGGGAGGAGACGTGGGGTCGCTTACAATTGATCTGGGAAATGGCGAGAACTCGCTAACTTTCCTTGATGGCGGACCAGAGGATGATGGCGTCGTATTCGCTTACATCGGTGGAAACGGGCGAGATACGATTAAGATCCATGACGATCTCGGGGATTATGATGTTAGTAGTGTGTCACTGGATCTAGGGGCGGACGTAGCCAAAGACACCATCCACCTAAGTGTAGGGGGGGATGATACAAGATTTGGCGATGATGCCAGTGATCCTGTGCAGATCATCAATTTTGATCCAGACCATGATAGCATTTTCATTCCGGGCTATGCTTCTACCGCCAGCTTTACGTTAGCGGCAGCCAACGGCGGAGCCGATACGCTGATCACTACACCGTCTGGCAGCAACGAGTTCTTTGCTTTGTTCAGTGGCGTAACGACTGGGGAGTTCACGTTGTCAGTTGCTGCAACGACCGTGACTATCAGCTAAGGGGTTTGTATAAAGGCGTCCTTAGATAATACGGGCACCCGAGACCCCATAGACACTACAGCCGCACAGCGATGTCCCCCGGTACCCCCTCGGTACTGGAAGGATGTCGTCCGTGTCGCTGAAGGGCGGGGAAGCCAGAGGGTCATTTGGGCCCGTCAACAATGCAGCAGAGAGCCGTGTTGCAACCGGGTGCTAGGCCGCGCCGGACAGGATCTCTTCGACCGTTGACCGTGCCTCCAGCCCCGCTTCCCGCAGGCGGCGGATCCGGTCCGGGTTCGGGAACGCACCGAAAACAGCGTCGAAAGACGCCCGTGCCCGGATCCGGTCCCACCAGCCGCGCACGCCGGGGAGGTCCGCCCACATCCAGTCCAGCGCCAGCTCATTCAGGCGCGAGACAAAGGGCGTCACCGAGGCGTCAGCGAGGCTGTACGCCGCACCGCACAGATAGGGTTGATCGCTGACGNCAGCTTCGATGTCGACCAGCATCTGCTGCAGGGTGACAATACCCTGCCGGGCATGGGGTGAGCGGATACCCTGCTCGACCACGGACCGGCGCTGCGCNCGGCGATCGGGGTCGGGTATATCGCTGTAGTAGGCCTCGAGATGATCACCGTGTTGTTCNAGGATCTCCATACGCCGGAATGTGCCGTAGGTCACCGCGCCGATCGAGGGCAGATACCTTTCATCAGCCTGCTTCATCCACATCTGCATGCGCGCGCGGCCCAGCGGATCCCCGGGGGAGAGCGCCGGTCCCGCAAAGGCATGGTCGATGTAGGCCATGATGATCGATGATTCGATGATGACGTGACCGTCATGGACCAGCGTCGGCACCACGGCATTGGGGTTGAGGCGAAGATACTCGGGTGTGAGCAGGTCACCCGCATCGCGGTCAAGCACCCGGGCGGTAAAATCGACCCGCTTCTCATCNAGGGTCAGGCGGGCCTTGTACCCGCAGGTTGCCGTCGGAAAGTAGTAAAGCTCGAGCACGCCGCATTCCCCCATGTGACCGGCGCTGATGACCCAACGCCGCCGCACCCAGCATATCGCTTCCTGCGCTGACTGCGAAGAGCGCTGCGGCCCGCCAGACATCTGTCAGATCAGAATGGGCTTTCAGCCCAGCGGACAGCCCCGAAGGCGGAACTGCCTTGGCGCAACCGCCTGCTCGTGTCACACGTAAACGGCACAAAACTGGTAAGCAGGTGACTGATATGGNCTCGTTCCTCGACGCAATCGCCGACCTTCCCCCGGCGCCGGGCGGCATGGACGCCGCCGAGTGGCAGGCCAGACTGGAACTGGCGGCGACCTATCGTCTGGTCGAGCTCTATGGCTGGACCAGCATCGTCTACAATCACATCACCTTGCGGGTTCCCGGCACGGATGACTTCCTGATCAATCCCTTCGGNCTGCGTTACGACGAGATCACGGCCAGCAATCTGGTGCGGGTTACGCTGTCCGGTGACAAGGTTTCAGATAGCCCGTGGCCGGTTAATCTGGCCGGATACACGATCCATTCGACGCTGCACCGCGCCCGCCCCGACCTGCACTGCATCATCCACACCCACGAACCCATCAGCCAGGCGCTGTCGGCGACCGACGCCCCCTGCGTCCCCGTGACCCAGGAGGGCTGCCAGTTTTTCGAACGCGTCGGCTATCACGACTTCGAAGGCATCGTGCTCGATGGCTCCGAGGGGCCGAGGCTGGTCGCGGCCATGGGCGAGGNGCACCATACGCTGCTGCTCCGCCATCACGGCCTGATCACCGCCGGCCCCGACTGCGCCTGGGCCTTCGTCCGGCACCTCGCCTTCATCCGCAACACCGAAGTCCAGCTCTCGGCCATGGCGACGGGCCGGATGATCCCGATCCCCGAAGCGATCATGGTCAACTGCCGACAGCAGTTCGANGGTGGCTCCGCCCAGGCCGGCGCAAAGCAGCGCCACCCGGAATGGCCTGCGCTGATCCGCAAGGTCGAGGCGCTCGACCCCGCGTGGAAAACCTAAGCCAAAACCGGCACCGNCCGCATCGCGTGTGCCTGCGCCAGCTCGTCCCTTGACCCCAAGGCCGGTTCGGGNGAGCGTGTCGGCCTGTCAGTTCTGACCCCACAGCGTGCCGAGACACTATGCCTGCCCATCCGCTGGAACCGCTCTTCGCCGAAGAAATCGCTGCCGCCGCCGCCTGCATCCGGGCTCAGGCTGGTCTGGANCCCAATTCGTTCTTCGAGACCATCACGCTGGATGAACCCAGCCGCGCCGAGCGCGCTGCCTTCAACGACAGCGGCACCGTCCCGCCCCGGCGTGCCTACGTCTGCTGTTATGAGCGGGCGAGCAACCGCACCTTCCGCGGCCGGGTCGATCTGGATCAGGAGAAGCTGCTGTCGTGGGAGCATGTCCCGGGTGTTCAGGCGCGCATTCCCCCCGATGAGTTCGACGCCAGCGACAAGATCGCCAAGGCCGACCCGCGCGTGGTCGAGGCGCTGGCCAAGCGCGGCATCNCCGATCTCGACACCGTGCTGATCGAGACGTGGGCGCCCGGCAACTTCGGTATCGAGGGCGAAGAAGGCAAGCGCATCGCCTACTGCCACTGCTGGGTGATCAACGACGCCGGCGACAACCGCTACGGCCGCCCCATCGCCAATCTGCACCCGGTCATGGATCTGGCCGCGGGCAAGGTGCTGCGGGTCGATGACTTCGGCGTGGTTCCGCTCCCCCCCGATACGGCTGCGATTCGGCCCAGCGAAGGCCTGCGCGACGACGTCAAGCCGCTCGACATCACCCAGCCCGAGGGGCCGAGCTTCGAGATCGACGGCTATGCGGTGCGGTGGCAACGCTGGAACGTGCGCGTGGGCTTTGACCTGCGCGAGGGGCTGGTGCTGCACGACATCGGTTACGAGGACGGCGGGCGGCTGCGGCCGATCATGAACCGGGCCTCGATGGCAGAGATGGTCGTCCCCTACGGTGACCCGACGGGTGGAAATTTCCGCCGCAATGCCTTCGATACCGGCGAGTATGGCATCGGCACTGCGCTGGACAGCCTCAAGCTCGGCTGCGACTGCCTCGGTCACATCCACTACTTCGATGTCTGCGCCCACGACTGGGACGGCAATCCGGCCCCGATCCGCAACGCGGTGTGCATGCACGAAGAAGACTTTGGCCTGCTCTGGAAGCACACGGACTCGCACACCGGCAAGTTCCGTGCGGTGCGCTCGCGGCGACTGGTGATTTCATCGATCGCCACCATCGGTAACTACGTCTACGGCTTCTTCTGGTACTTCTATCAGGACGGCACCATCGGCACAGAGATCAAAGCGACGGGCATCCCCTTCCCAACCGCCGTCCCGCCGGGGGAGCAGCCCAAGTACGGNGCGCTGATCGCGCCTGGTATCGCCAGCCACGTCCACCAGCACTCCTTCAACTTCCGCTTCGACATGTGCGTGGACGGCCCCGAGAACGCGGTCCGGGAGCAGGATTTCGAGGCCGCTCCCCTAGGCCCTGACAACCCGCACGGCAACGCTGTGACCATCGTCGAACGCCCGCTGAGCCGGGAGAGTGAGGCCGCGCGCNAGATCGACCTCGCCCGCTCGCGCTCGTGGAAGATCGTCAACACCAGCCAGACCAACGCGCTGGGGCAGCACACCGCCTACCGGCTGGTACCGGGGCAGAACACCCTGCCCTACCTACAGCCGGAATCACCCGTGGCGCAGCGNGCCGGGTTCATGTTCAAGCACTTCTGGGCGACCCAGTATGACCCCGAGCAGCTCTATCCCGCAGGCTGGTTCCCCAACCAACACCCGGGCGGGGATGGCCTGCCTCGCTGGGTCGAGGCCGACCGGTCGCTGGAGGATGAAGACGTGGTCGTCTGGTACACGATGAACTTCCACCACCTGCCGCGGCCTGAAGACTGGCCGGTGCAGCCGGTGGTCTACGTGTCCCTGCACTGGATGCCCGAGGGGTTCTTCGACCAGAACCCGGCGCTAGACCTGCCCCCGCACGCGATCACCAGCTAGGCATAGCGCGGCAGATCAGGACAGGCCGAGGTCGCGCAGGATCCCCGGGATCTGCTTTTTCAGCCCGAAAAAGCCCGCCCGCGCATGCGGCCAGACCAGCCGATCGTAGGAGCGATCCAGCTCGACCAGCGGCGTCGCCAGCCCACCCATGGCGCGGTGTACGGCCTGCCGCTGAGGACCGACAGGCAGGCGCGGGGTGACGATACAGTCGAGCTGATGCGCCTGCGCCCAGTCGGCCAGCGCTGCGGCCATGCCTTCTGCAGCGGACGCTGATGCCTCCGACCCCAGCCGGCGGGCTTCCAGNCCGTGGCGGGCCTCAGCCGCCTGCACCGCGCCCTCGACCGCCGCCGCCGTGAACTGCTCGACCCTCGGTGCCGTGGGCAGCAGGGACCGGGGCACGGGCGCGCTCCACCCGGCCAGCGCAACCGGCGCAGGGAGCCCNGGGTGATCAGCCTCCAGCCCCTCNGCCGCGCAGTCTTCACCGGTGATCAGCAGGCCCACCCGCTGCCCCGCCAGATCGGCGTCGGCGAAGCTCGGCGGTGTCCGTGGCCCCAGGGCAGGTTCGTCTAACGCGGGCGCCGTCGCCGCCAGCTGGCCTTCCGGGTCGAACCGGCCGGCGGTGTATTCGCGGATGTTCACAGCCCGGGCGAGGTAGGTCTTGCCCGCGGTGTGCAGCCCCCCGACCCACCGCCACGAGCAGGTGTTCGACGCCGCATCCCCGTCGAGCAGGTGGCGGAAAAAGAAGTCGGCGCCCAGCTCCCACGGCAGTCGCANGGTGAAGATCCAGATACTGGCGAACCACATGCGCGCGTGGTTGTGCAGATAGTGGGTCGTCGTCAGCTCCTGCNCCCAGGCGTCGAAGCAGGCGATTCCGGTCCGGCCCGCGACCGCTTCCTCGTAGCGCGCGTGCAGGGCCGCGGCGGTTTCCANCTGTCCCAGCAGGTCGGTCACCCGGCGGCGATAGCGCTGCCAAACCTCGGGTCGGTGCTCCAGCCAGCCCTTGAAGTAACCGCGCCAGAACACCTCNTGTATGAACTTTTCGGCGCTTGCAGCCGACTGCGCGCCGAGCACGGCTTCGAGCACCTCGGTCTCCAGAATGATCCGGTGACGCAGCCACGGCGACAGCGCCGACACCTTCTGGTGCTTGCCGGGGCCGAAGTCGAAGTTGCGTTCCGAGGCGTAGCGCTTGCCGGACTGGGGCAGGAAGGCGTGCAGCCGCGCGCGGGCCGCCCCCGGCCTCGGGTCGAAGGGCTGGTCAGAGGTCGCCGTTGCGGCAGCGGCGGCAGCCGTTGGGTCATGGTCGAAGAGCGAAAGGGTCATGGATACCGGGCGGGTTGAAGCGGACTTAGCGCGGGAGGTAAGCTTCGCGGGGCGCTTGGAAAGTGCCAAATTGCCACGCAGAAACCGCAGAGGATGGCTGAGGATGTTCGAGACCCAGTCCTTTGATCACGGCGTTACCCGGCTGCTGGAGACCGATATTTCGGCCAACTGGCGCTGCAACATCTGGCACGTCCGGGGCCGGGACCGCGACCTGATCATCGATACCGGCTTCGGCCTGCGGTCGCTGTCCGGCGCTGTCGCCCGCCTGACCGAACGCCCTGTGCTGGCGGTCTGCACCCACAGCCACCACGACCACGCCGGTGGGCTGTGCCAGTTCGACCAGCGGCTGGGCCATGGTCTGGAGGCCGATATCTTCGCCAATCCGACCCGGCAGAACACCGTCTGCGACCTGCTGGACGTGAGCGTGATCCGGGCGCGGCCATCCAATGACTTCGATATCGATACCTGGTGCTATCAGCCTGCGCCGCTGACCGGGATGGTCGACGACGGCGACATGATCGACCTGGGCGACCGACGGTTTCATGTGCTTCACCTGCCCGGTCACTCACCGGGGTCGGTGGCACTGTGGGAGGCGGAGACGGGCACCGTGTTCACCGGCGATGCCCTCTACGACGGGGTGCTCTACGACCACCTCTATCACTCGGTGCCTGAGCAGATGATCGACAGCCTGAACCGGCTCTGCGACCTGCCGCTTTCGGTCGTGCACGCGGGCCACTTCGGCAGCTTCGGCAGGGACCGGGCGCGGCAGATNACNGNGGAATATCTCTCNGGTCAGCGCAGCATGCTCTGCCCCTGAGGCCANGCCCCCTTCACCGGCGGGCGGCTACCAGGGCACGGCCTCGCCCCGCCAGTCGAAAAAGCCGCCATTGTCCTCAGGCCCGAGGCCATCGATGACCCGGAGCAGGTTGTGCGCGGCGGTGGCGGGGTCGTGCTTGTCCTTGTTCGGGTAACCGGCGGTAAAGGCGGTATCGACCGTGCCCGGGTGCAGGGCGACAACCGCGCATTCCTTGAATTTGCGCTGCAGCTCGATCGCGGCGGTGCGGGTGATCTGATTGGCGGCCGCCTTCGACGCCCGGTAGCTGTACCAGCCGCCCAGATGGTTATCACCGATGGAGCCGACCCGGGCCGTCAGCACGGCGACCACACTTCGGCCCTCGCGGGGGAGCAGCGCGGGCAGGCGGGACAGGATCAGCGCAGGGCCAACGGCGTTGACCAGCAGCAGGTCCTGCATGGTGGCCTGATCGATCGACCGCAGCGACTTCTCCGGGCTGGCGCCGGGCGGGGCCAGAATGCCGGTGGCGATCACCACCAGATCGAAGGGACCGCTCAGACCCGCCATCGCCGCATCAACGGCTTCCGGGTCGCGGAGGTCAAGCCCGTCGCCGCTGCGCGACAGGCCGGTGACCGCGTATCCCTGCTGGTCGAGAGCGTCGCAAAACGCTGCCCCGATACCGCCCGAAGCCCCGAAAATCAGTGCGCGCTTCATCGCTATCTTCCCTGCTGTGCTGCCATGAGTGCTACGCGAGAAAGTAGGACCGCGCGGCCCGGCGACCAGTGACGGAAAGGCGCAACCCGGGCGCGGAAACCGGCAGCGACTGGCGAAAGCGGGACAAATCGCGCTAACCTTCGCTTCGGCGCGACCGGCGGGCGTAACCGCCGCCACCCCGCCGCACAACTGGGAGCACCCGCCATGACCCGCAGCACCTTCAAGCCCCGGCCCGAGCAGATGGCGCTCTACCCCGACGTTTCCGGCAACACCATTAACGGGCTGGGCGACGCCGAACGGCGGCAGCCGTCCTACGTATACTGGGGCAACAGCCCCGATGATGTCGCCCACGGCGACGTGCAGCGCTGGTTCTACACCGTCGACCCGGGTCTGGATGGCTATGGCGTGGAGCGGGCGCGCCGGGCGGCGATCATCGATGCACCGCTGACCCCGCTGGCCGAGACGCCGCGGGCCGTCACCGAGGCAGATTTCGCCAGCTTCACGCAAGCCGGTCTGGAGGCGGGTGATTTCGACAAGATCGGGGTCGCGGCCTTCGATCCGGTCTGGGCCTTCGAAGGCGTCGAGATCGGCTTCAAGCACGTGGTGGTCATGGGCTTCCACCATGACTTTGAGGAAATCAGCAAAGCACCGGCGCCCGAAGGCGGGCTGGAAGTCATGCGCCAGTACCGGCGCGCGGCGCAGGGTGCGATAACGGTCGCCAACTGGTTGCGGGCGCAGGGCTGGGAGGCTGAACCGCTGACCGGGCCGATGTCAGGGAAGATGACGATGATCCCGGCGGCACTGGCCAGCGGCTTCGGCGAGCTGGGCAAGCACGGCTCCCTGATCACGCCCGAGTTCGGTTCCTCCTTCCGGCTCTCGGCGGTACTGACCGACTGCCCGCTGCCGCTGTCCGCGCCGGTGGATCACGGCATCGATGACTTCTGCCTTAACTGTCGCGTGTGCGAGGACGCCTGCCCGCCTGAGGCCATTGCGCCGAACAAGCAACTCGTTCGGGGCGAGGTCAAATGGTACGTCGATTTCGACAAGTGCCTGCCGTTCTTCAATGAGCACCAGGGCTGTGCCGTCTGCCTCGCCGTTTGCCCGTGGAGCCGCCCGGGTGTGGGGCCACGCCTTGCCGATAAACTGGAGCGCAGGCGCAGCCGAAAGGCGTTGGAGCAGCCCTGACCGTCAGCGCTTGAAAACAGGTACAGACGAAGCGTGCGGGCAGCGCGTTCCGGGTGCAAAAATCCTTAGCTCTCGACGTTGTCGCAGTAGAACGCGAGCTTGTTGCCTGCCGGGTCGCGCACGTAGGCATAGTGCGTTGGGCTGTCGTCCAGCCTTGGTCCGGGGGCGCCCTCGTCCGTATCGCCGCTCTTCAGCGCGATCTGGTAGACCTCGTGCAGCGTCTCCAGTGTCGGGGTGGGAAAGGCGATCATGGTGCCATTGCCCGCCGTTGCCGGCTGCCTGTCGTAAGGCCCGGTGACGTAGAAAAGCGACTCTTCGGGCTTTTCCGGCAGACCATAGCCGACATAGCGCCCTGAATCGTCGGTTTGCCGGTAACCCAGCGGCTCAAACACGGCGTCGTAGAAGGCCAGCGACCCGGCAAGGTCGTTTGTGCCCACCATCAAATAACCAATCATGCCGATCTCCCCTTGTTCAGCGATGTGCAAGCCGATCTTCACTGAATCGGCGCTCGTGGCCAAGGGTCTTGCACGCCGCAGGCTGTGGACAGGACGCGCTGGCGTGGCGGTGACGACCGGCCCGCCGGGCGGCGATTGCAGGTCTTGCCCGGGTTCAGAATCGGAGTAGCCTGCGTTCGATGGTCGGCACCGATGTCGGCCAATTGTGCAGCAGAGGGATGCCGACCGTGACCAAGCCGCAGCCGACCGAACTCGACGCCTTTCTGGCCCGATACCCCGAGACCCGATTCCTCGATGCCGTGATGTTCGACCTTTGCGGCACGGCGGTGGGCAAGCGCCTGCCGATCCGTGAAGCCGGCAAGCTCTGGTCTGCTGGTGTCGCCTTTTGCGCCGGGATCACCACGCTGGACGCTCTGGGGACCAGTTGGGATGTCCACGGTATTGGGTTTTCCGACGGTGATCCGGATGCCACGAGCTATCCGGTGCCCGGCACGCTGGTTCCTGTGCCGTGGGCCGAGGTGCCGACGGCTCAGGTGTTGATTGCGCCGGCCCCGCCGGAGGGCGAGAGCCACTGGTGGTTCGACCCGCGCGCGATCCTCGCTGGCGTGGTGGCGCGGTTTGACGCGCTGGGGCTGCGCCCGGTCGTGGCCAATGAGCTGGAATTCTACCTCGTGCAGACCCAGCGGGATGATCAGGGGCGACTGCGCCCCGCCCAGACCCAGCGGCCCGGTCGGGCGTCTGACGCACCGCGGGTTCTGGCCTTTGACAAGCTCGACGAGTGGACCGGGATCCTCGCCGAGATCGATGCCGCTGCGCAGGCGCAGGGCGTGCCGGCCGGGGCTTCGACCGCCGAGTACGGCGGCACGCAGTTCGAGGTCAACCTGACGCACTGTGACGACCCGGTGCTGGCCTGCGACCACGCGTTGATGCTGCGGCGGATCGTCAAGGGGGTCGCCGCCCGGCACGGGCTGGATGCAACCTTCATGTCCAAGCCCTTTGGCGATCAGTCGGGGTCGGGCCTGCACGTGCACGCCAGCCTGATCGACGCCGAGGGCAGTAACGTTTTCGATGAGACGCGGCCGGAAGGCGATCGGTTGATGGGGCAGGCCATCGCGGGGCTGCAAGCGACGGCCTACGATGCCATGGCGCTGTTTGCCCCCAACCTGAACGCCTATCGCCGGTTCGAGCCGGACCAGTTCGTGCCGGTGAACACCTCATGGGGCTTCAACAACCGCTCGGTGTCGTTCCGCGTGCCCGCCGGGTCCGGTCAGGCACGGCGGATCGAGCACCGCATCGCCGGGGCCGAGGCCAACCCCTATCTGGTCATGGCCGCGGTGCTGGCGGGTTTTCACCACGGGCTGACCCAGGCGCTGGAGCCAACTGAGGCCGCGACGGGCAATGCCGGGGAGCAGGCTGACCCGGAGATGCCGCTGAAACTGTGGACGGCTCTCAACCGGCTGGAGGGCTCCACGCTGCTCGCGGACTATCTGGGCGCGGACTATCCCGGCGCCTATGCCGCGATCAAGCGGGCGGAGTTCGAGGCCTTCCTGACTGAAATTCTACCGCGTGAGTACGACTGGTATGTCTGAGGCCACAGGATCAGCGCCGTCGGGGCAGTCCGCGCAGGCCGCAGCGGCTGGAGCTGGAGTGCCCCGACGCGTCGGTGACGTGTCGTTCTGGTACGCCGACCATGGCCCGCCGGAGACCCGCCGTCCCGCCCTGCCCGGCAACCTGCAGGCCGACGTTGCCATCATTGGCGCCGGCTACACTGGGCTTTGGACCGCCTACTACCTGCGCAAGGCCGCGCCCCAGCTGCGGGTGGTGGTGCTGGAAAAGGAATTTGCCGGCTTTGGAGCTTCCGGGCGTAACGGGGGCTGGTGCATGGGCGTGATGGCCTGGGACCAGAACCGCTACGCGGCGACCCACGGCCGGGAAGCGGTAATGGACATGGTATCGGCGCTCGAAGGCGCGGTACCGGAAATCGCGCGGGTGTGTGAAGCAGAAGGCATTGACGCCGACCTGCGCGAGACCGAGGAGCTGATGATTGCCGCCAACCCAGCGCAGCTCGAGCGGCTGGAAGAAGAGATCGTCCACCGCGAGGCCTGGGGCGAAGGACACCGTATCCGAGCGCTGAGCGCCGAAGAGGTCCGCCAGCGTATCAACGTTCCCGGGGCGTTGGGGGCCATGTCGGTGAGCGGCATGCTGCGGGTGCAGCCGGCCAAGCTGGTGCGCGGGCTGGCCGAGGCAGCCGAGCGGGCCGGAGCGGAGATCTACGAGGACACCGAAGTCCTGCGCTACGACCCCGGGCAGGTCAGCACCCCGAACGGCGTCGTCCGGGCGCCGATCATCCTGCGCGCGACAGAGGGCTTTACCGCAACCCTGCCGGGGCATCGGCGCGACTGGCTGCCGCTGAACTCAGCCCAGATTGCCACCGTGCCGCTGCCGCCCGAAGCCTGGGCGAAGATTGGCTGGGAGGGGCACGAACTGATCGGTGACCTGGCGAACAGCTATTGCTACTGCCAGCGCACGCGCGAGGGGCGGATTACGGTCGGAGGGCGCGGCATGCCGTACCGCTTCGGCTCCGGCATCGACCACAACGGTGAACCGGACGCGGTGACCATCGAGCGGCTGGTGGCGATCCTGCACAAGCATTTCCCTGAAGCAGCGAAGTACCCGATCGACCACGCCTGGTGCGGGGTGGTTGCGGTGCCACGGGACTGGTGCGCGACCGTGGGGCTGGACCGGAACACGGGGCTGGGCTGGGCGGGGGGATACGTCGGGGTTGGGGTGTCGACCTCGAACCTTGCCGGGCGGACGCTGGCAGATCTGGCGCTAAGGGAACTGGGCGTCGGCGGTGAAACAGATCTGACGGCACTGCCGTGGGTCGACCGCCGGGTGAGGCGTTGGGAACCTGAACCGCTGCGCTGGCTGGGGGTTACCGCCATGTATGGCCTGCTAACCGCTGCCGACCGGCACGAAACGGGGCACGAGGGGCGGGCGTCACGGCTGGCCCGCTTGGGCAACTGGATCACCGGGCGATCTTGAAATGCGCTTGAACCTTTAGAGTCGCGCTCTGGCGACGGTGCGGGTTGCGCGTGGGAGGGCCGAAGGCCGCGAAGCGGCCGAGGTCCGAGCGCGCCACCCATCTGTTGACACGCAACACGCTCGAAGGCGCAGCCGTTTTGAGCGCAAAGGCAATAAATCTCCGCGTGGGAGATTTGTAAGCCGCGAAGCGGCGTCAAATTGAGCGCGCCACCGCAACCTTTGCAGGCTCAGAGATCGGCGAAATGCTCTGGCAGGAAAGCGCGCAGAAAGCCAATCGCCTCATCGCGCATGGCCGCAGGCTGATACTCACCAGCATAGAGGTGCAGGTGCTGCCAATATCCGTCAGTCAGCGTGTCCACCCACTGCGCCAGCTTCAGTGCCCGCTGCGGCTCACCCGGCAGCAGCGCCCGACAGGCGGACTCGATCGCCTCGGTCCGGCTCGCGTCGAAAGCCCGCGCGATTTCCCGGTACTGCGGGGTAAAGGATTGCTCGCCCCAGAAAGCGAACCACACCGACAGGATTTCCGGGCTGCACACCCGCGGGTCAAAATCGGCTGTAATGAGGGCGACCAGTTGCGCCCGCGGGTCTTCGGCCGCCTGCCGCAGCGCCGCCTGCCAGTTCTCCTCGTAGCTCCGGTACATGTCGCGCATAGTCTCGGTCAGCAAGCCGGTCTTGGACGCGAAATAGAAAACGGCCACCCCTTGCGACAGGCCCGCCTCTGCCGCGACCGTTGCCAGCGTGGTCCGGGCCAGCCCGTGGGCGACAATCGACCGCCGGGTAGCGTCCAACAGCTGCCGGCGCCGCCGATCGGCGTTTTCCTTGCGCTCTTTACGTGGTTTGCCAGCCTTCGGTCCAGAGTCGGCATCTCGGCCGACCGACCCCTGCTGCTGTTCTGATTCAGCCCTCATGACACGTCCGTTTTGCTGACCCGTCCTGCCCTGTTCCCACAAAATATCCGCCAAGTCAGCCACATTTTTTTGTTTGAGCGCTCAAAAAACTTTACGGGACAGCCGTCTTTACCTAGCGTGACGGCCTTAGAGGAGAGACCATGAGCCGCTCTGACACCTTCGATGCCATCATCGCTGGCGCCGGCCACAACGGCCTGACCACCGCGTGCTACCTCGCGCGAGCCGGGATGCGTGTGCTGGTGGTCGAGAAAAACGACTGGATCGGTGGCGCAGCGGTCAGCCGTTCGCTCTACGACGGCTGGACCTACTCCAACTGCTCCTACGTCTGCTCACTGCTGCGGCGGGAGATCGTGCGCGACCTCGAACTGCCGCGGTTCGGGCTGCAGGTGATCCCCTACGAGGCCGGCGCCACCTTCACCGAAGACGGCGACTATTTCGCCTACTACTCCGACCACGACGCGCTGGTGCGCGAGATCGGTCGCCACAACCCGAATGACGTCGACGCCTACGAGCGCTTCAGCCAGACCGTCATCCGCCAGTGCCGCTTCATCCGGCCCTTCCTGCTCCGTAACGCGCCTGACCCGACCTCGCTGAAGCCTCGCGACATCGAGGAGCTGCTGTACCTCGTCGGCAAGGCCAACGACCTCGGGAGCCGGGAGCTTGGCGAAACCCTGCGATTCTGGACCATCTCCATCGGCGATTTCCTCGACGAGCACTTCGACAACGACCTGATGAAGGCACACATCGCCGGCTCGGGCATCATCGGCACCGGGCTGGGCGTCTATTCGCCGGGGACAGCCTACGTCCTGCTGCATCACTACATGGGCGACGTCGACGGCGCGATCGGCGCCTGGGGCTTTGCGCGCGGTGGCATGGGGTCGATCACCAAAGCCATGGGCGCCAGCCTCGAGGAAGCCGGCGGCCAGATCGTGGTCGGCTCGGGCGTCGATCAGTTCATCGTCAGCGACGGCCGGGTCAAGGGCGTGGCGCTGGAGAACGGCGACACCTACTACGCGCCGATCGTTGCCTCGAACATGGACGTCAAACGCACCTTCCTCAAACACGTCGAGCGCAGCGCCCTGCCCGGTGATTTCGTCACCGCCGTCGAGCGCTTCAAGACCCGGGGGTCGAGCGGCAAGATCAACATCGCCCTCGACGCGGTCCCTGACTTCCCCGCCGCTCCTGAAGGCGCGAGTTTCATGCGCGGGGACATGCACTGCTCGACGTCGCTGGGCGAACTCGAACGCGCCTACGACGACTGGAAGGACGGCCGCTGGTCGGCTGACCCTTACTTCGACATGCTGATCCCCTCGCAGATCGACCCCACCCTCGCCCCACCCGGCAAGCACATGATGACCGTGTTCGTGCAGTACGCGCCTTACGACCTCGACAGCGGCGCGGGCGAGCGCAGCGGCGAAAACTGGACCGAGGCCCAGCGCAAGGCCTTCGCCGACTGTGTCTTTGACAAGATCGAGCAGGGCGCGCCCGACTTCCGCAAGCACGTCCTGCACGCCGAAGTCCGCTCCCCCTATGAGCTGGAGAACGAAGTCGGCCTGACCGAGGGCAACATCTTCCAGGGCGAGCTGACCTTCGACCAGCTGCTGTTCAACCGCCCGGTCCCCGGCTACGCCCAGTACAGCACCCCCATTGGCGGGCTCTATCTGGTCGGCTCATCAGCCCACCCCGGCGGCGGGGTCATGGGCGCACCCGGCGCCAACGCCGCCCGCGAAATCCTGCGCAGCCTCGGCAAGGCCCACGCCATGCCGGTTTACGCAGAGTGAGGGCAAGGGCATGAGCAGCGCGACCAACAACAAGGCCCAGCAGCCAAAACCGAAGCAGACGCCAAAGGCAAAGGCGAAGCAGGTCGAGGCCTTCGACGCCATCGTCATCGGCGCCGGCCACAATGGCCTGACCGCTGCAGCCACCCTCGCGCGTAAGGGCAAGCGCGTCTGCGTCCTCGAACGCAGCGAGCAGGTCGGCGGTATGATGACCGACGGCACTCTGGCGCCCGGTGTATCCGCGCCGCGGATGGCGCACCTGCTCTACAACCTCAACGCCACCGTCGCCCGTGAGCTGGGGCTGGGCGGGCGGATCCCGCTGCGAACCGCCAAGCTGCCGACCGTGTCCCTGTCCCCAGACGGCCTGCACACGGTAATCGAGAACGGTCAGGCGCGGCTGTCCGACGGCACCGCCCACCCGCAGGCCGAGGTCTTCGCGGCCCTGCACACGAGGCTGATCCGGTTCGCCGGTCTGCTGGCACGGTTGGCCAACCAGACCCCGCCGAAGCTCGACGGCGGGCTGGGCAACGCCGGTACCCTCTCGGAGCTCGGCGTGCTGGCGCGGCTGGGGCTGGATCTCAAGCTGATGGGCAAGAAAGAGATGCAGGAATTCCTGCGCGTCACCCTGTCCAACGTCCACGACCTGCTGGTCGACGAGCTCGGCGACGGCCCGCTGGCCGGCGCCATGGCCGCCGACGCCGTTCGCGGCGCCTTTGCCGGCCCACGCTCCCCGGGAACGGTGTTCTCGCTCATGTACCGGCTGGGCAGCCCCAAGCCCCCCGGCTCCGCCCGCACCGCGGCTGGCCCGGGAAATAGCGGGGGAAATGGCGGGAGCAGTGCCGACCCCGTGCTGCCGCTTGACGGCATGGCGGCGGTCAGCGAAGCCTTCGCCCGCGCCGCCCGCGACGCCGGCGCCGACATCCGCTGCGGGCANGGCGTGGCACAGGTGCAGGTCGACGACGCAGATCGCGTCACCGGCGTGACCCTCGACAACGGCCAGACCCTGACCGCGCCGCTGGTGCTGTCCAGCGCGGGCCCGCTGCAGACGATGCAGATGGCGGGCCCCGACCACTTTGATATCGAAGCCGTGCGACGGCTGCGCAACCTGCGCAACAAGGGNACAACGGCCAAGGTCAACCTGCTGCTCTCCGGCACACCGGCCTTCACCGGCCTGTCGGAAGAACTCACCGCCGGGCGCCTGCTGATCGCGCCGTCCTCGACCTACGTCGAGCGCGCCTTCAACCCGGCCAAGTACAACGCCATGCCGACCGCGCCGGTGGTGGAAATGGTGCTCCCGGGTTTGAGCGGTGCCCCCGGCGGCGATGCCGGATCCGGGCAGCAGGTGCTGTCTGCCATCGTCAATTTCGTCCCCCCTGCCCCAACCAAAGGCTGGCGCGCGACCGAACGCAAGGCGCTGCTCAAGGCGCTGCTCTCCACCCTAGAAGCCTACGCCCCCGGGATCGGCAAGCTGGTCACAGCCTCCGAAGTCATCGCCCCCGACGATATCGCGGCCGAGACCGGCGCGCCGGGCGGGCACTGGCACCACCTGGAAATGGGGCTCGATCAGATCCTGACNCTGCGCCCGACCAACGGTACGGCCCACTATGCCTTCGGGCCACAGGGCCTGTTCCTGTGCGCGGCCTCGGCCCACCCGGGCGGGGATATCACCGGCGCGCCTGGGCGCAACAGCGCCCTGCAGGCGCTCAAGACGGGGAGTGCATGACACCGTGACAAAACCCGCTACCAAATCCACAAGCCGCCCCGCCGCCCGAAAGACCGCCGCACGCAACTCCAGCTCCGGCCAGAGCGNGCCGTTTCAGGTGCCGCAGGGCCTGCTGCCGACCCCGCTGCACCCACGTCTGGAGGCCCTGAGCCGGACCAAGGCGTGGATGGGCTGGGCGGGCTACATCTCCCCCTCCGTGCTCGANACGGTCGAGTTCGAGTACTTTGCGATCCGCAACCAGACGACGCTGTTTGATATCTCGCCCATGCACAAGTACCGCCTGCGTGGACCGGACGCCGAAGCCGTGCTCAACCGCATGGTCACGCGCGACGTGCGCAAGATCAAACCGGGCCGGGTCGGCTACGCCATCTGGTGCGATGAAGAAGGCATGGCCATCGACGACGGCACCCTGTTCCGCTTCGGCAAGAACGACTTCCGCCTGTGCTGTCAGGAGCGCATGCTGGGCTGGGTGCAGGACGCGGCCTGGGGCTTCAACGTTACGGTCGAGGACGAATCCCAGACCGTCGCCGGGCTGTCACTGCAGGGCCCGACCAGCTTCTCCCTGCTTAGCGACGCTGCGCTGGGCAAGGTCGCCAAACTCCGGCCCTTTGATCTGGCGCAGGTCGAGCCGGGTCTGTGGGTCTCGCGCACCGGCTTCACCGGCGATCTGGGCTACGAACTCTGGGTCGACTGGGATCAGGTGCTGGGCCTCTGGGACCGGCTGTGGGCGGCCTCGACCCACTGGGGCCTNCGCGCCATCGGCTACGAGGCGCTCAACCTCGCCCGCATCGAAGCCGGGTTTATCGCCGCAGGCGTCGACTTCCAACCGGTGCACACCACCATGCGGCTGGGTCGCGGCCGTACCCCGCTGGAGCTGGGCTTCGGCAAGATGGTCGACTTCGGCAAGGGCCACTTCAACGGCCGNCGCGCCCTGCTCCGGCAGCAGGAAACCCGTGCCCTGCGCACCCATCTGGTCAAAATCGAGCTGGGTGGTTTCAAGCCCGCCGATGGTGCCCTGCTCTACCACCAGAAAAAGAAGGAGGTCGGCCACGTCACCTCCGGCATCTGGTCCCCCACGGTCAAACGCAACGTTGCGCTGGCCGAACTCAAGGCCCCCTTCGGCGTCGGCGTGACCGACGACCTCTGGGCCGAAATCTATGTCCACGAAGAGGGCCAATGGTCAAAGCGGCTGGTCGAAGTGACCGTGCAGGACCGCCCCTTCTTTTCAAATCCGCGCGCGCGGGCGACCCCGCCGCTCGCCTACTGATAAGCACGAGGGAGAACCGACATGCTCGACAACGAACCAAGCCTTGAAACCCTGCAGGAGTGGGATCGCCTGCACCAGGTCCATCCCTGGGCCGCGATGGATGCGTGGCGTGGCTACGACAACATCTTCGTCGAGCGGGCGCAGGGCATCTACCTCTGGGATGGTCAGGGCAAGCGCTTCATCGACGGTCCGGCGGGCATGTGGTGTACCCAGATCGGCTACGGTCGCGAGGAAATGGCAGAGGCCATCGCGGACCAGGTGCGCAAGCTGCCCTACACCTCGCCCTTTACCAACACCACCGAGCCCTCGAGCATCCTCGCCAAGAAGATCGTCGAGCGCACGCCCGGTGACCTGAACAACGTGTTCTTCACCACCGGCGGTTCCACCGCGGTCGATACCGCGATCCGGACCATGCACTTCATGAACAACCGGCTGGGCCGGCCAGAAAAGAAGATCGTGATCTCGCGGGAGAAGAGCTACCACGGCTCGACCTACCTCTCGCACACGGTCTCGGGCAAGGAACGGGACAAGTCGCGCTTTGATACTGAGAGCAGGCTGGTCCGCTTCCTGCCGGACGTGAACCCCTACCGCCGCCCCGAAGGCATGAGCGTNGAGGCCTGGTGTGACGAGAAGGTTGCCGACCTCGAACGCATGATTGCCGACGTCGGCGCGGACAAGATCGGCGCCTTCATTGCTGAGCCGATCCTCGCCTCGGGCGGGGTCGTGGTGCCGCCCCCGGGCTACCACCGCCGCACCTTCGAGGTCTGCAAGGCCAACGATATCCTCTACATCTCCGACGAGGTGGTAACCGCATTCGGGCGCTTGGGCCACTGGTTTGCCTCAGAGGAAGTTTTCGGCATCAAGCCGGACATGATCACCTGCGCCAAGGGCCTGACCTCGGGCTACATCCCCATGGGGGCGGTGATCATCTCCGACGAAGTGATGGCCAACTGCGCCGACCCGGACGAGGCCGTGCTGTTNTCCAACGGCTTTACCTACTCCGGCCACCCGGTTGCTGCCGCAGCAGCGCTCAAGAACATGGAAATCTTCGAGCGCGAAGGCATCCTCGAAAACGTCCTCGACGTCTCCCCNCACTTCCAGGAGCGTCTGGCCGCGCTGAGCGAGTACGAAATCGTCGGCGACGCCCGCGGCATGGGCCTGCTGGGCTGTATCGAGGGCAAGGCCGAGGACCTCGAAGCCGAGCGACGGCTTGGGCAGATGATCGACGATGCCTGCGAGGATCTGGGGCTGGTCGTGCGACCGCTGATCAATATGGCGGTATTCTCACCGCCCCTGATCATCACACACGCACAGGTCGATGATCTCTTCGATATCCTCGAAGAGGCCCTGACCCGGGTCGAACGCGACGTCCTTGGCGCTTAACATTATGGAGATTTGGTGGGGAAAAACGGTACTTTTGCCCCCAAAGGGCTCAAAACAGATTGAGTCCATGGCTGGGCTTTCATAGCTTGGCCTCTGTGGAAGACCCTCGCGGGTGGGGAGGAGGCGTGCCCTGCGGCTGCGAGGTCAGAGAGAGAGAAAGAGAGACTGTGATGAAAAAGATCATGAACGCGGCCGGTGTGGTCGCAGCCTCGCTTACCCTGATGGCTGGCAGTGCGCTGGCACAGGACCCTGATCTGGTCGTATTTGACTGGCCTGGCTATGAAGACCCCGAGTTCTTCGGCGACTACATTGAGAAACACGGTATGGAGCCTACCTTTGCGTTCTTCGGTGAAGAAGAAGAAGCCTTCCAGAAGTTGCGTGCCGGTACCCCGTTCGACGCCGTTCGCCCATGTGCGCAGTCCGTACCAAAGTGGATTGAAGCTGGCATCATTCAGCCGCTCGACACCTCACGAATTGAAAAATGGGATGAGCTAAATCCAAACATGAGAGATAACCCAGCCTTCCAAAAGGATGGTCAATCTTATTTTGCCCCAATGGACTTTGGTAACACAGGGTTAACCTACAATACGGAATTGCTTGATGAAGCTGACCTTCAGTCACTGCAAGCCTTTGCGGACCCGAAGCACGCTGGCAGGGTTTCCATAGGAGACAACGTAGATGACGCTTATGCACTAGGTTTTTTGGCTGTAGGCGTTACCGACTGGACGCAAGCCACGGAAAGCGATTTTCAGGCTGCTTCAGCTTTTCTACGTGAAGTTCATAAGAATGTCCGAGCCTATTGGATTGATGGACCTGGCCTTGCCCAACTAATGCAGAGCGGCGAAGTCTACTTAGCGTGGGCATGGAACGAGACCTACTTCACCATGAGCTACGAAGGCTACCCAATAGCAATGAAGCGTGACACTGACGAAGGCTTCTCATCTTGGTTTTGCGGATTAACTCACTCGGCAACTTCGGAGGGGTCCGTGGATAAATTTTATGACTTTGTGAACGCCGAACTCAACGACTATGTAGCACAGTATATTGTAGAATGGTGGGGCTATGGACATAGCCGTATCGAAGCTGCCAACGTGCCGTCTGAGCTTCTTGAGGCCGCTGCCCTCGATATCAGCCCAGACCTAGACGGAAAAATTCTGTTCCAGGGTCCGGTTAATTCCGATCTACGTGAGCGCATGATTGCTGAGTTCGAGCTGATCAAGGCCGGCTTCTAAGCCAGTCTGACAACCGGCTAACGCACTGTAGCCCAGCTAATCCGGGCTACGGCCGACACTGAAAAACCGCCCCCAGGCTAATGCCTTGGGGCGGTTTTGCGCTTTAAACCGGTTTTCATTTTCGCAGGCCGGTCACAGCGGCCGCTGACCGCGCAGGTGGTGGGGGCAGTGCTCGCCGCTCTCCAGCACCCGCACCATCTTGGTCCAGGTCTCCACGGTCTCGGCGATGAAATCCACGCCATGGTCTCGCTCGAACCGCGCCCGCTCCGGCCCGGTCAGCATAGCCAGCTCGCCCTGTGCAACATCGCGGTACCAAGGGTTGCGGTTGCGCAGCGTGACGTGCTCGAACCCGGCCTGCTCCAGCGCGCGCTGGTAGCGCCCCGGCGAGGACATGGCGAACTCCAGCGCTTCGGCAGCGATATAGGCCTGCATGTCGGGGGAGGGCTCGCCGTCGTGAGCGATCAGCCAGTCCGACGCCGCGAACCAGCCGCCGGGCACAAGGATGCGGAACACGTCGGCGCTCAGCGCTTCCTTGTCCGGGATGTGGATAATCGAGTCCTTGGAAAACACCACGTCGAAGCTCTGATCGGCGAAGTCCAGCGGCCCCGGCGTCACCTTGCGGATGCTGACCCGGTCGGCGACGCCTTCTTTCTCGGCCAGCCGTGCAGCGGCGTTGCAGACGTCATCCTCGACGTCGATCCCGACCACTGACCCGGCCCCGAATTCCCGCGCCAGCAGCACGGCGATCGCGCCCGAGCCGCAGCCGATGTCGAGCACGGTCTTGCCGCTCAGATCGAGGCGTACGAGCACGCGGGCAACCTCATCCGGGCCACCGGGGGACAGGAAGCCCTCGCCCCAGATGTCTTCGAGCAGCGCGATGTGCACGTCGTCGTAGAGCATTTCTTCATCGGTCATGAGTTCTGTCTCCTCCTCTGGCCTTGCTTCAGCGGTTGTCCAGCGCGCCAAGCCGTTCGAGGTAGTAGTTGATGAAGCGCTGGGTGAAGGCTTCCATCTCGGCCAGTGGGCCGGGCTGGTAGAAGCGGGAATTCACCCCCTTCTGGTTCTTCTCGATGATGTGCTTGTCGGCCTTGGTGGTCGCATCCCACAGCCAGGTCAGCCGCTGCAGGTCATAATCGCGGCCTTCTTCGGCGTCCTCGTGAACNAGCCACAGGATCTCCTGCANNGACCGCTCGCGGTCGATCGGGANNAAGCGATAGATGACCGCGTGATCGTTGTAGACCAGCAGCGGGTTCAANAAGCCGACGTAGAGGTCCATGGCCCCCTGATCGTAGCCCTGCAGCGAACCCAGCAGGGGCGCCACCGGCTTGCCGTTATCGCTGCCGGTATCATAGGCCTCGTAGAGCGAATGGCGGCTGTAGGAGTAATCCACCGAACCCGGCGGGCACAGCCCNGGNCCGACCCGGTCGATGAAATCGGTCGGAATGCCCAACCCGCGCGCACGCTCCTCCATGGCGAGGTTGAAGGGCTCGACCCGATCCGCGCTCAAGTGGGTGGGGTGGGTGCGACGGTATTCGGGGTGCGCGGGCGCGCAGTGGTAGCACTCGTTGTAGTTCTCGACGAGAAGCTTCCAGTTGGCCTGCACTTCATAGCTTTCGCGGTGCGCAATCCGGGTGCGGTCGAGGCTGAAGGGCGCGAGCGGAGCGTCGACTTCNGNGCGCAGCTGGTCGAAGCTGGCGGGGTTGTCGGCCAGTGATACGAAGATCAGGCCGTGGAACACCTCGCAGGCAACCGGCTTCAGCCCGAGCCCGTCCTGATCCAGCTCCGGCCCCATCAGCCGCGCGTGGCGCAGGCTGCCGTCGAGGTTGTAGGTCCAGGCGTGGTAGGGGCAGACGAACTGCCGNGCCGAGCCACGGTGTTCGAGGCAGACNCGCGAGCCNCGGTGCCGACAGACGTTGGCGAAGGCGCGGACCTGCCCGTCTTCCCCGCGCACCAGAATNACGGATTCGTCGAGCAGGTCGAACAGCATGNAGTCGCCCGCGCCGGGGATTTCGTTGGCCAGCCCGGCAAAGTGCCATTCGCGCATCATCACCGCTTCGACATCGGCGGCGAATATCTCGTCGGAGGCGTAGAAGGCCTGCTCCATCGCAAAACCCGGCCGGTATCCCGCGAGCAGGTCGGCAACCGTCCGCGGGGTGGATATGGGGCGATGTTGGTTCATGGCTTTGCCTTGTGCGGTGGCGCTCAGTCGAACAGCACGACCGACTCAGCCCCCCATCCGACGCGGACCTTGGTGCCCGCCGGGACGATGGAGCGACCCGCCGTGTTGCGCATGGAGATCGTCACAGCCTCATCTGCTTTGGGCAGAAGAACGCTGTAGTACGTCATGTCGCCGCAGTAGGACGTGGCGGTGACCTCACCGGTGGTTTCACACTCGGCCCTTTCCGCGTCGTCGAACAGGATGGTCAGCATTTCCGGGCGCACCCCGATGGTGCTGACCGACGCGGGATCGAGGCCCTCGGGTGCGTGTCCGGCTGCGAGGCTGACTTTGCCCAGAGACGGGATGTCGACCGCCAGCGCGCCTTTGGCCTTGGCGGTGACGGTGGCCGGCAGGAAGTTCATCACCCCGATAAAGGACGCCACGCGCTTGCTGACCGGACGTCGGTACAGGGCCTCGGGCGTGTCGAGCTGGGCGATCTCGCCCTCGAACAGCACGGCGATCCGGTCGGACATGATCAGGGCTTCTTCCTGATCGTGGGTGACGAGGATGAAGGTAATACCGATCTGCTGCTGCAGCTGGCGCAGCTCGACCTGCATCTGTTCGCGCAGCTTCTTGTCGAGCGCGGACAGCGGCTCGTCGAGCAGGACCACCTTCGGCTTCATCACCAGCGCCCGCGCAAGAGCGACCCGCTGGCGCTGACCGCCGGAGAGTTCGTGCGCCGCGCGGTTGCCGTAGCCGACGAGGTCGACCATGGCCAGCGCGTCGGTGACTGCGCGGTTGATTTCCTCGCGCGACATCTGCTTGCGCTTGAGGCCGTAGCCGACGTTATCGGCAACGCTGAGATGGGGGAAGATGGCATAGCTCTGGAACACCATATTGGTCGGGCGCTTGTTGGCGGGGATGCCCGCCATCGACTGCCCGGCGATGACGACTGTGCCGTCGGTCGGCTCGTCAAAACCAGCGATCAGGCGCAGCAGCGTGGTCTTGCCGCAGCCCGACGGGCCGAGCAGGGAGAAGAACTCGCCCTCCCTGATGGTCGCATCGACGCCGTTCAGCGCGGTGACGGAGCCAAAGGCCTTACTGACGCCTTCGATTTCGATGATGGCGTTCTGTGTCATTTACATCAGTCCTCCGGTCGCGGATGCATCCTGTCCCTGACGGCTGGCGGAGCGGCGGCGGAAGACCTCGCCCAGCACCAGCAGGAACACGGAGAGCACCAGCAGGATCGTCCCCAGTGCCATGACCGAGGGAAGCTTGGTGGGGAAGCGCATCTGCCCCCAAATATACACCGGCAGGGTCACGTCCGTGCCGGTCAGGAAAAACGCNATGATGAATTCATCGAGCGAAATGGTAAAGGTGATCAGCAGGCTCGAAATGATCCCGGGCAGGATCAGCGGCATGATCACCCGGCGGAAGGTGCCGAAGCGGGTCTCGCCCAGATCCATCGAAGCTTCTTCCAGGCTCGGATCAAGCCCCTGGAAGGCCGAGCTCAGGATAGCAACCGAGAACGGCACACAAATCAGCACGTGACCGGCGATCACGGTCCAGATCGACAGGCTGATCCCGATCTGCATCAGCAGCACCAGCAATGAAACGCCGACGATGATCTCGGGCAGGATCAGCGGCACCATGATCAGGCCGACGATGCCGCGCTTGAGTGGGAAGCGATAGCGGACCATGGCGCGGGCGCCGAGCGTGCCGAGGATCGTGCTCAGGATCGAGGTGATCACGGCGATGATCAGACTGTTCTGCACCGCACTGTGCAGCGCCTTGGTCTCGAACAGCACACCGAACCACTCGAAGGTGAAGCCGGTGAGCGGGAATGCGATGATGGTCGAGGCGTTGAAGGCAAACAGCGGCAGTAACACCACCGGCAGATACAGCACCAGCATGTAAACGACGGCATAACCGGTCAGCCAGTTACGGGAAAAGAAGCGCCCGATGTTCATTGCGTTCGCCCTCCGATCTTGCGTCCGATCAGAAAGATCACGAGGCTGATCGACGCGACGATCAGCATGGAAGACACCGCGAGTGCGGTCGCCAGCGGCGCGTTGTTGGCCTTGCTGAAGTAGACTTGGATCAGGTTGGCGATCATCACCCCGTCCGGGCCGCCGACCAGCCGCGGGGTCACGAAGTCACCCACGGTCGGGATGAAGACGATCAGGGTCGAGGCCAGCACGCCGGGCATGGCGAGCGGCAGCGTCACCCGCAGGAACCGCCGCACCGGGCCGTCGCCGAGGTCTTCGGCAGCCTCCAGCAGCGAACGGTCGATCCGCTCCAGCGCGACAAAGATCGGCAGAATGGCAAAGGGCGCCCACGCGTGCGCAAGCGTGATTACAACGGCCGGCACGTTGTAAAGGATGAAGTCCAGCGGCTCATCGATCAGACCCAGCCCCATAAGCGCTGAGTTCAGCACGCCGTTGTAGCCGAGGATCACCTTCCACAAGAAAATCCGCAGCAGGTAGCTGGTCCAGAACGGGATGGTGATCAGGAACAGCCACAGCGCCTTCTGGCGCTTGACGTGGAACGACAGGAAGTAGGCGATCGGGAAAGCCAGCAACACCGTTACGATGGTCACNANNANNGAGATCATNANNGANCGCAGCATCAGCNNNCGGNANATNTNNCCGGTCCANGCNTCGCGNTAGTTGGCNAAGGTCGGNGTCCGGTCCAGATCGAGATAATTCTGGGTCCAGAAGCTGAAGGTGACCACCATGACCATGGGGGCCGCCAGCATCAGGATGGCGTAGAGAAAGGGCGGGCTGATTAGGGTCAGTCCCTGCCGGCTTTCGCGGCTCAAAATCAAGCGCTATCTCCCCGGAAACACGGAAAACTCAAGGGGTGACCATGGGCGATTATGGCTGTTCGGGGCAAGTAATTTTTATCCCCGCACGCAGGTTAAGCGACGCAGCCAGAACCATGGAAACAGCCGAGGCATGTGACCGCCCCGTCCCGGGCCGCCGACGACCGGGGACGGGGTCTGTCCGCCTTGCCGCGTTAGGCGTAGAGCGTGTCCCGCATCATGAACATCATCACGGCCCACAAGATCACCAGAATGATGGGGACCACCCAGCCTTCGGGCGAGCGTGAAACGCCCACCATCCGCGAGGCTTCGGACTGGGTCTGGGTATAGAGACCGGTACCGACGAGGATCACCGAGGCCAGCAGCTGATAGGCAAAGATCGGCCAGGCGCCCTCGAAGCCCGTGAAGGGAAGGATGGCGGTGATGGTAACGAAGGCCAGCACCTGCGCCCCGGCAAAGCGGGCCATGAGCTGCGCCGATTGAGAGATGCCGTACTGATCCAGAAAGCTCTTGGTCATGAACACGGAACGAATGCCGTAAAAAACGCCCATCACCCAGCTGATCCCGTAGAGGATCGCGACCCACCCCGGGTCAAAGGCGCCCAACAGTCCACTCATCGTCAATTCTCACCCCCCCTGATGCACACTGAAGTCATATCACAATGTGCTAATTTAAGGGCTATGACAATGCAAATGCTCTGATTTTGAGGGTTAATACCCCTGTTTTCAGGCTTTTTCCACTTTTGTGGCCCCGCGGGCTTTGGGTGAACCCCGGACCCAGGCAAGGGTCAGGAAGGCAATCGCTGCGACCACAATCACGACCATGAAGCCGTGCGGCGGGAACAGTTCCAGCCCGGCGCCGGCAACGGGCGGGGAGATGACGTTGGCGAGGGTATAGACGAACACCAACGCCCCGTTTGCGGCTGCCAGCGCAGCACCGGTCAGCCGGTGTCCCAGCTCGGCCAAAGCCAGTGAATACAGGGCCCAGACCGCCCCGCCCCAGAGGAAGAGCAGCGGCACCAGCAACACCAGCGTTGATCCGAACATCACCAGCACGAACGGGCCGATCAGGCTGACAATTCCGCAATAGACCATGGTCCGGCGGATGCCAATCCGGTCGGCGACCATGCCGATGGGCAACTGCAGGATGACATTGCCGACGAGCACGATCGAGACAAACAGCAGGGAAAGTTGTTCGGTATAGCCCAGCGACTTGCCCCAGATCGGCAGGAAGGTCAGGGCAACCGTGTCCGCCATGGCGGCAAGAATGATGGCCATGAACAGCACGGGCATGGAGAAGATTCGGCTGAAGAAACCCTGTGTCGGCGCGTCGCCCAGCGGGGTTTCGAAGCGCCAGATCACAAAAATCGGCAAAATCGCGCAGACGGCGAGCCCGCCGAAGACGAGGATCGGCAGGCTGCCTTCGATGCCCACGACAGACAGCACCAGCGGGCCGAGCGCAAAACCGGCGGCCACCCCGGCGGTGTAGAAGGCCATGACCCGGGCGCGCCATTGTGGTCGGGCAATCAGGTTGACCCAGGTTTCACCGATGATCCAGGGAATGGCCATGGCGAAGCCCGCGATCAGGCGCAGGATGAACCAGGCCAGTTCTGATTCGAACACCAGCAGCAGCAGGATGCCCGGCAGCGCGATGACTTCGAACAGCAGGATGCTCCAGCCCATGCCCAGACGCATGCCGATGCGGTGGGCAAAGGGCGCGACCAGCATGATCCCCAGCGGGTTGGCAGCAGCGACCAGCCCGATGGTCACGGCGCTGGTGCCCCGGGCTTCGAGCTTGAGCGACAACCACGGGATGAGCCCGCCCAGCGAGATACCGACCATGACCACGGACAGGGTCAGGCCGACAATGACCACCAGTCTGGCGCGGTCACTGAAGTCAGGCATGGGGTCTGCCGCAGCTTCGTGGGTAGGGGACATCGGGCGATCTCCGGGACAACAGTGCGAGCACCCTGAACCCGTTTATCGTCGGGCGCAATCGGCTCAGCGCCTCTTGATAGGGCCGGATCAAGACATAGACCGGAGAAGGTCAGAGCAAAGGGCTGTTGTGGGCGCCTTCGGCGACCACGAAACTCTCATCGGTGGAGTCTTCGCGGAAGGCCTCAATGCGCTCCAGTGCCATGACATAGCCCGCTTCGGCCAGCGCCGTGCTGTCACGGGCAACGCTCATGCGGCCGGTGATGGTCACCGGCTGCCAGTTGTGGAAGCGGCGGGCGTCCTTGTCCGAGTACACCGAGATCACCTGATTGGGCGGCGGTGCCGGGGTGTGGATGCAGGCCCCCTGATAGGGGACGAGCAGGAACTGACGGGTCGTGCGCCGGTCGTTGTCCAGCGGGACCATGAAGCCCGAGATCGACAGAATCTGCCCGTCGAGCGTGGCATCGGTGCTGGTTTCCGCGATCAGCAGCAACTCGAGGTCGGGCTCGGGCTCAGTCGCGGGCTCGGCGTTTGCGCCGGCTCCCTCCTCATTGATCAGGGCGGCCGCGTCGAGCGCGTCGTAGGCGGCCCGGGCCTCCTCNGGCAACAGCAGGGACCAGGCCAGCGACACGCCTTCGGGNGCTGACCCCACCCNGCCGGGCACCAGCACGCGCTGGGCCACGAACAGGGCGCCGACGGCCAGCGACATCAGCACTGTGATTGCAATCGCGAAGGTCTTGAGCAGGTTGATGGTTCCGGTCTCCCCGAGGTTTGTGCCCTAGAAACGGGCGCGCATGCCGTCCTGCAATGATGTCCGGTAGGCAAGCAGGCCGGCTGGCACACCACTNGCTGCGCTCACCCCAATAAATGCGAGCAATGCAAGCGCTTGGGAAGGGGTCAGCAGGGTCGTACCCAGATCAAGTTTCAGCACCGACCCGAGCACCGACCCGGCCAGTGCCGTCCCGACGATGGCGAGCAGCAGCCCGNCGGCGGCGGCGATCAGGCCGATCACCAGCGCTTCGAGCACCAGCAGGCCGCCGATCAGACCCGGCTGCGCCCCAAGGGCGCGATAAATCGCAATCTCGCGGCGACGCAAGTCGAGGGTGGCCAGCAGCAGGGTAATCTGCCCCGCCAGCGCGACCACGACAATCAGGATCGCCAGCAGCTGCAACGCCTGCTCGGCNCTGCCCACCAGCACCCAGAGCTGGGATAGGGTCACACCCGGCAGCACGGCGGTCAGCGGTTCNGGGCCGTAGTCCTCGACATCTTCGACAAGCTGGAAGATCCGCCGCTTGGATTTCATGCTAACGTAGACGGCCGTTATCAACGACGGGGTGAAGGCCGGGTCGGCCAAATCAACCGTGCGCACGTCCAGCGCCGTTTTTGAAGGCACGCTGCCGCGCCAGCCGTTGTGCAGGGCCTCGAAGGCACGGACGCTGACGAACACGCTGTAGTCGATAGGCGTGCCTGTGGGGTCCAGAATGCCGGTAACCGGCAGCGGCGAATCTTGATGGCTGCGATCACCGGCCGAAGCCAGACCGTGCTGGATCTCGATCAGGGCGCCGAGGCTGTAGTTCAGGTCCCGCGCGACCTGCGCACCGAGAACCACGCCAACGTCATCGATCCGTTCTCCGGATGACGCNGCGAAGCGCAGTGGTCGGTCACGACCGGTCCTGACATGGTCGAAGAAGCCCGATGTGGTGGCCACGACGCGGTAACCGCGGTGGCTGTCGCCGAGGCTGATCGGCACGCTCCATTCAACGCGGTCGTCTTCGGCGAGGTCTTCGAAACTGCTCCAGCGCATAGATGGCGCCGCGTCACCGATCTGGAACACGGTATAGAGCAAGAGACCCAGCTCGCCCCCGCGCGCGCCAACCAGCAAGTCNACCCCGCTGATTGTGCCATCGAAGCTGTCCCTCGCNGCAATTCGCAGCCGCTCGACGCTGAGGAACAATGCCACCGACAGCGCCATGGTCAGCACGGTCAGCGCCAGACTGAGGCGGCGGGAGAGCACCGAGCCGATGGCCAGCGCTAGCATTGAACTGGGCATCAGGCGTCCTCCCCGTGGCTGTNGGCAGGCTCGTCGAGCCGCAGCACNTGATCGAAGCCTTCGACCAGCCGGGGGTCGTGGGTGACGAACAACAGGGCCGCGCCGGTTTCCTGCCGAGCCGCATTGAGCAGCGCCATGAAGCGCGCCTGATTGCCTTCATCCAGCGCCGAAGTCGGTTCATCGGCGATGATCAGATCCGGCGCACCGAGCAGGGCGCGCGCCGCTGCCACGCGCTGCCGCTGGCCCACGGAAAGGTCGCTGGCGTGCCGGTCCAACACGGCGGCAGGCTCCAGCCCCATCAGGGTCAGCAACCGCTCGATTTCGGCATCGACAGGCCCGGTCAGCCGCGCCCGTCTGGCGGCGCTGAAACGGACCCCCAGCGCCACGTTCTGGCGCACGGTCGCGAAGGGCAGCAGGTTATGCTCCTGAAAAATCACCCCCATGCGATCGCCGCGCAGGCGGTCGAGCGCGGTGCTGCTCAGCCCCGTCGCATCCTGCCCGAACAGGCTCAGTCGGCCGCCCGTCGGTCGTAGCACCCCGCCGATCAGGTCAAGCAGGGTGGATTTGCCCGACCCCGAAGAGCCCAGCACGGCCATAGCCTCCCCCGCCGCCATCGAAAACGAAGGAAGGGTCAGCGAAAAGCCTCCGCCCCGGCGGGCAAACTGCAGATCTTCGGCCTCGATCACCATCGCGCTACCCCCTGCACTCGATCACCGCGCGCTCGGCGAAGTGGATGCCCAGCCCCTCATCGGACTCGGCATTCTGGTCGAGGCTGGCAGCGAAAGCGGCCAGGTCTTCAGGCGGGGCGGGTTCGATGATCTCTCGGCGGCAGCCACGGGGCGCGCCGCGCAATTCAGGCAGATGCCGGCGGGCGTGCAGAATCTCGATGTAGTAGGTCGGGTCGAAAACGCTGTATTCAAACCGGCTCCCGCGCAGTGCCAACGGCTGGTCGAGGTCGAGGCGAAAGGTCAGTTCCAGCTGATCCCGCGTGACCCGGGTACCGACAAAGGAGCCGCTAAGCCCGGTCACCGGCTCCCCGTCGAAGTGCCAATCATTGAGGAAACCGTGCTTTGCAAGGTTGCCGACCATCTCGGGGCCCAGTGCCTCGGCCTTAGCCGCGATGGCCGCGCGGTCGGGGCGCTGGTCGGTCAGTTCGTCCAGAACATAGGCGCTGAAAAAGGGGTCAAACATCCACGATTGCTCCATCGCCGTCAGCCGACGGTCGTCGTCGAAAATCAAGCGGACGCGCAGGTCTATCCATTCGTGGGGATGGGCCTGGGCGTTGGGACCCAAGCCGAGGCCGAGGCCGACAGCGGCTGCGACGATGACCAGAGCTGGCCAGAAGGACCGCAGCAGCGGGCGCAACAGCAACGGCTGCAAGAACGGCGGTAGGGACCGCAGGGTCCCCCGCACCTCGGGTCGCGGGTTCAATGTCGGGGAAGGGCCGGTTCGCCGACCTCCGGAGGCCCGGAGACCAGACGCGCGCCGCGCCCAAAACAAGCTATTCAAGCCCCTTCCCTTTCACTGTTTGAGATCAGAGCGACATCTCCGTGCTCTGTGGCGTGAGTTCGGCACCTGACTGACCGGCAGGCGCCACGACCTCCACTTCTAAGGCTTCGAGGCTCGGAAACAAGTCGAACACGCTGGTTTGAAGACTGGTGAGGCTGCTGGTGTCAGCACAGGTCATCTCGAATTCGGCGTGGAACTCGGCGTGACCGCCCTCGGCCTGCATCTCATCTTCGTCGTGGTGCTCATCCTCGTCGTGGTGATCATGGCCTTCGTGATCGTCACCAGCGGCCTCGACCTCGAAGTCGGCGTGGGCGTCATCGATAGTACAGCCTGCGGCTTCGGGCAGCGTAATCAGGGCCGTGAAATCGGATAGCTTTGCGAGTGCGTCAGCAACGGCTTGCTTCTCTACATCGGTTTCCGGGTGGCGTTCGAAGCCAACAATGTCGGCGGCAGGAGATTTGAAGGTGGCGAGCGCGCCGGTATCGTCGATGACCAGTTGCAGGATCGCTTCGCCGTGCACGTGGGCGTCCTGGGCTTTGGCGACCGTGACGGCCAGGCCGGCTGTCATCAGACTGAGGGTCGCAAGAGTGGCAGCTTTCAGCATTTTTCGGACTCAATATTTTATTGTCAGATACGGGATCACGAAGTCTTGTTATGTTATTTTATAACATTGCAAAAATGGTGGAATAGCCTCAGAATATCAAGGTTAATTGTTGAGCCTGAGGCCGTTNTTCAGGCGCTCTGTCCGTGGATCCCTGCCCTTGAACCGAACCGTCGAGCCTCACCAGATTTTCGAGCATCATGATCACCAGCATTGCGTGAGCGATGTCATGGCCGCGACCGAAGCGACCTGCGCCGCTCAAGGGCTGCAGCTCACGGCCACCCGCCGCCGGGTGCTTGAGATCCTGCTCGAGGAACACCGCCCATTGGGGGCTTACGGCATTCTTGAGCGTCTGCGTGAATTCGGGCACCCATCGCAGCCCCCGGTTGCCTATCGGGCGCTGGAGTTTCTCACCAGCCACGGCTTTGCCCACAAGATCGCCAGCCTCAACGCCTACGTGGCCTGCGCCAACCCGGCGGGCTGCGAGCGGCCGGCCTTCCTNATCTGTACCAACTGCGAGAGAGTTGCCGAGACGGCTGCGGTGGCCAGCGCTGCACCCGGGGTGGCTGANGCGGCGCGGTCGATCGGCTTTGCGATCAAGCGGGAAGTGGTCGAGGCACAGGGGCAGTGCTCATCCTGCGTGGGCAATACCTGAACCCCGGCTGAACGCTTTCCAGAACGAGCGCTTCCTCGGGCGGCTTTGCCGGCCAAGCCGGTGGGTTTCCTTCCGGGATGAAGTCATCCTGGTGATGGGGATTTCAGCCCGTCAGGGTGTGATGATCGGGGGTGGCTTGCGGCGGATGCCGCTGAGCGCATTGCCGGCAATGGCGGCAAGCAGGATGCCGCCGCCGATCAGCGTGTTGAGCCCGACGGTTTCACCGAGAAACAGCCAGACCCAGACCGGTCCGAGGACGACTTCGGCCAGCGACAGCAGGGCGAGCTCTGCAGCAGGTAAGCTGCGCGAACCCAGCGTAAACAGCACCAGGCCGGCCCCGACCTGAAAAACCCCCATACCCAGCGCGATGCCGCCGTCGAAGCGGCTCAGGACGAAGCCATCACCGGTGAACAGGCAGATGCTGCCCATCATGACCAGCGCGAACAGGCCGGAGAGGAACACGGCGGGGAGCATCTCGACCGACTTGCCCGCGCGCAAAGCGACGGTGAAGCAGGCAAAGCCCAGCGCCGAGCCCAGCGCAGCGAGGCTGCCGAGCACGGTGCCTGCCCCGGTCTGATCGGACACCATGACCGCGATGCCGCCAATGGCGATGAGGACGGCGATCCATGTCGCGCCACGCACCCGCTCTCTGAGGACGATCCAGCCGAGCACGGCGGCCATGAACGGCGCCGTGGCGAACAGGAGCATGGCGTTGGCNACGGAGGTTGTCTGCATGGAGAAAATCGCGCCCGAGTAGGCGAAAACCAGCGACAGTGCGGCAATCGCGCCCGCCAGCCCGGCCCGCCAGACCAGCGCGAAGGGGTCCTGTCCTGTGCGCCAGCGGATGACGATGTAAAGCAGGAGGGTCAGGCTNATGGAGCGGTAGAACAGGATCTGCCACACCGTGGCGTCTTCGATCAGGCGAATGCCCAGCCCGACGGTCGACCAGAGCACCCCGGCGCCGAACACGAACATCAGGCCGCGTCGATGTTGAGCGGTGCTTTCGGGATGGATGGGAGGTGTGATCATGGACGTCCTGCCTGAAACAATCGGGAGGACGCTAGGGTTTTGTGTTGGAAACGGCTCGCCGGGCGACGACATGCTCGGGTGTCGCGGGCAGGCAGATATCATGGTCTCCAGCGAGGATTTCGGGCGGACAGTCGGGTTNCGCGANGCCTTGGCGAAGGCCGCGAAGCGGCCGAGACAAGGTCGGCGCAACCTTGTTTCAGCGAAGAACTCCCCTGCGCTCAAAGCGAAGCGTGTTGAGCGCAAACCGAATACGTCGCTCAAAGCGAAGCGTGTTGAGCGCAAAGTTAAAGAATCGCTCAAAGGCGAAGCCGTGTTGAGCGCCAAAGAAATGCGCTTGCGCGCTCGACTTGACGCCGCTTCGCGGCTTTCAAACCTCCCACGCGCACTCAGCCAGTGGGACCACCACCGCTGCCGCCGCTCATGCCGCTACCACCGCTGCCAAGAGGGCCCTTTTCGGCATCAACGCCCTCGATCTGGGACAGCACCCAGGCCTGGAAGCCATGGACGTCGAATTCCTGCGGCATCAGTCGCCCGCCATCATAGCGCGACGAGCGCAGCCCCTGCTGGTTGAGCTCGCACGCCGCCCCGTCTTCCAGCAGCACGGTGGTCGCAAAGTCAGTCACGTTGGCAAGGTCGAAGTCCGGCTGCGCAAGGGTCTCGGGCAGAAACAGCCACTGCGCCCGCAACAGCACCCGCGCGGGGTCGAGCGGGACCAGCTGCACCGTTCGGACGTAGTCGATGTGCGCGACGATGAACATCGACGGATAAGCCGTGACAAAGTTGTGGGCGAGGTGCCGCTCCTCGTCACTCAGATCCGGGAACGCGGGACCACAGGGCTGGCCGTTCATGGTCCACGTGCTGGTGCCCTCTTTCAGCACCTGGCGCGGTCCTTCGTCGGGGCTCCAGTCGGCGGCTTCCTGCCGGGTCATGATCCCACGCTGGTAGACCGGGATCCGGTCGCTGAGCATAGGATGCACGCCGGGGCAGTGCAGGCACTCGTTGTAGTTCTCCCAGAAAACCTTCCAGTTGCAGGCGAGCTCCTTCTCGAAGCTGTGACCCACAACCAGCGCATCCATCGGCCAGTTGTCGAGGGCGTCGCGGCCCAGATCCGGCTCAAACGGCGGTGGATCTTCCGCGACACACAGGAAGACGAAGCCATTCCACACCTCTAGCGCCACCGGGAACAGGCCGTGGTCCGCCTTGACGAAATCGGGCGTCGGTGTGCCGAAGGCCGTCGACACCAGCCGCCCATCGGTCCCGTAGGCCCAGGCGTGGTAGGGACAGCGGATCACTCGACCGTCGAAGGCCTGCTGGTGCTCGACACACAGCACCGAGCCCCGGTGCCGACAGGTGTTGTGGAAGGCGCTCAGCCCCCCATCCGCAGCGCACACAACGATCAGGTTATCTCCAGCAATCTCGACCCGGTGCAGGGTTCCAGGTGCAAAGCCATCCCGGCGCCCGACATAGACCCACTGCCGCGCCCAGATCCCCCGGCGCTCGCGTTCGGCCCAGTCCGGGTGCCAGTAAGCCTCAGGCGGCAGGGTCGGGGGACAGTGGTCGAGCAGCGGCGAGGTCCGGTCAGCGGGCGAAGTCATGGCAACAGCTCCTCTTTTGTCCTCGAAGGGAAGAAGCAGGTGAAGGGTGAAGGGTGAAGGCCTCAGGCCGGAATGCGAATATCCCGCCGACCAAAGCGTTCGGCAAGGTCGACAGTCTGCCCCAATTCGACCCCGGCGCGATAGCCCGCGTAGACCGCTGCAGCGATAGTATTGGGCGCCTCGGCGTCACCGATCCGTCGCACCGCATCGGCCGACCGCAGGGCGTCAGGCACCTCCCCCGACTGCTGCAGCGCGCGCAGCTCATCGTAGAGGTCCAGCCTCGGGAGCCGTCGGGTCACGGGCATGAGCCCGTCACAGGCCATCTCGCCCCGTCGCCCGGATAGGCTGCACTCGGTGGTCACAGACCCCGGCCCGGCCCCAACGATCATGGTGTTGGTCACCACCTCGACCCCCACCTCGAAAAGACGGGCGTTGGACTGGTAGACCTCGCCGGTGAAGACCCCAAACTCACAGGGCTTGCCCGCCGGGGTCACCAGCGTCACGGCGTGCCCGCGCTCACGCAGCGCCAGCGCCAGCACCGAACCCATATAGTAGTGGTCATCGTCGTAGACGATCAGGTGCCCGGCCTCGATTGGCTGTTGGTCCAGCACTGCCTCGGCGCTGATGATGGTCGCCCCGGGAGAGACCGTTTCCAACCCGGTGCCCGAATGCCGCCCGATGGTGTCACCCGCCCAGACCGAACCGGTGGCGATCATCACCTGCGAGGGCGCCAGCTCGACCACATCGGCTGCGGTCAGACGGCTTTCGGGAAAGACCTCAACGCGCTCGAGCTGGTCGATCTGGGCAATACGCCAGTCGCGCACCCGCGCCCATTCGGCGAGCCCGGGCAGGCGCGATTCCCGGCTGACCCGGCCGCCCAGCTGGCGCTCTGCCTCGGCCAGCATGACCCGATAGCCCCGCTCGCCCAGCACCCGGGCGGCTTCCAGCCCTGCCGGGCCCGCGCCAACGACCAGCACCCGGGCCGGCTCGCCCCTGTCCGAGACACCACCAACCCCGGCAGCCGTGTCGAGCCCTGTCGTCGGCCCCGCAGAAGAGACTGTAGCGGCTACCGCAGGCGGCACGCGCTCAGGGTGCCAGCCCAGCCGCCACTCCTCGCCCATGGTCGGGTTCTGGGTGCAGCGGATCGGCACCCCGAGCGAGTCGTGGGCGTAGCAGATGTTGCAACCGATGCACTCGCGGATGTCGCCGGTACGGCCTTCGTCGATCTTCCGCGGCAGGAAGGGGTCGGCGATTGAAGGCCGCGCCGCACCGATCAGGTCCTGCTGCCCGGTGCGCAGCGCCTGCGCCATGGTGTCGGGCGAGGTATAGCGCCCCACCGCCACCACCGGCCGGTCGGTCAGGGTCTTGGCATGGGCGATGCTGTCGCCGAAGTCACCCTCCTTCACGAACCGGCTCGAGCCCATTTCGATGCTGTAGTCCGGCACGGTCAGATCCCAGAGATCAGGCAGGTCAGCAAGCAGGCCGAAGGCGTCGTAGGTCTCCGGCTCGTCAAGGGCGACGCTGAACCGGGTCGCCACGGCGGCACGCTCGCCAACCGCCTCGCGGGTATCCTCGATCAGCTCGCGCACGATCCGCACCCGGTTCTCCAGTGACCCCCCGTATTCGTCACCACGGTCATTGACGCTGGCGTCGAGGAACTCGGAGAGCAGGTAGCCGTGGGTGGCGTAGACATAGACGATGTCGAAGCCCGCCTCGACCGCCCGCAGCGCAGCGTCTCGGTGCCAGCGGCGGAGCTCACGGATATCCTGCTTATCGATCTTGCGGGTCTGGCCCGGGTTGTAGACCCCGCTGTCGGTCTGGGGCCGATTACGAAGGCCGTAGGACGGCAACCGCGTTGCCAGGTTCATGACCATGCCCCCGCCCAGCCACAGCTCGACCCCGGCCAGGGCACCATGCTCGTGCACCGCGTCGGTCATCAGCCGGTTGGCGCGGACATCTTCATCGTTCCAGAGCGTGGCATTGGCAAAGGCTTCGTTGTCCGAGGTCGGGTGGACGGAGCAGAATTCGGTGTTGACCACGCCCCAGCCGCCTTCGGCCTTGACCCCGCGCATGGCGGCGAGCATCTGCGGCCGACGCCAGCCCATGCCGGTGCAATGGGGGACCTGATAAAAGCGGTTCTTGGCGGTGACGGGTCCGATGCGGATGGGGTCGAACAGAATATCGTGCCGCGGGTCTCGCATGGTTGTTCCCTCTGTCCCCGTCATCTGTCCTTGCCGGCTGGCCTGCCCGCTCGCTCTGGACACCCCATCCCTGATGTCATAAATTAATTAAGCGCTCAAACAATTTTTCGGCCTGCCCGTCGCGGGTCCGGATGCTGTAGCTGAGCATGCGCGCCCCGACGCACCGGCTGTTCAGTCGCCCGGTCGTTGCCCGCCTTCGATGGCAGACCGGACGCGACCGATACGCGAAAAGCGAACGATTAAAGGACCCGCCCACCATGCGCCGCACACGCCGCCGGCCGAGCACAGCGATCCACGCCCCCGATCCCACCACTGGCCGTCACCTCGGCCCCACCAGCCTGTATCAGCCGATGAGCGAGGCCGACGTCGACCTGATCATCGACACGTCGATCGCCCTGCTGGCCCGCTCGGGCGTAGTGTTTGAACCGGGCACAGAAGCCGACAACCTGCTTACGGCGGCAGGCTGCAGCGTCGGCGAGGACGGCATCGTTCTGATCCCCGAGGCCGTCAGTCGTCGGGCGCTGGAAACGGTCAGCAAGCAATGCCAGCTCTTCGACCGCGACGGGGAGAACCCGGTCTCCATCGACTGCGCCCATACCCGCTTCATGCCCGGGATGACCTGCATCGGCGTCTATGACGAGACCAGCGGCGAGCCCCGCGCCTCGAACCGCGATGACCTCGCCCGCATCACCCGGCTGGCCGACGGCCTGCCCAACATCGACGCGGTCTGCATCGGCGCCAAGAACGTGGCCGAGTCCAACCTCTACGGCGAGGTGGACGAATTCCTGTGCCTGATGGAGAACACCACCAAACCGATCGAATACCTGTGCGAATACCCCGTGTCGCTGGACGCCGCGATCGAGATGGCCAGCCTGCTGCGCGGCGGCGGCGATGCCCTGCGCGCCCGGCCCTACTTCCTGCACCTGGTCACCCCCCTGCCGGTGAGCTTCGCCGCGATCCACATCGAGCAGATCATCACCGCCGTCCGCGCCGGTATCCCGGTCGGCGTCGGCACCCTGCCCATCGGCGGGGCCTCCTCGCCGATCACGCTCGCCGGGTGCCTGACCCACGCGCTGATGACCGACATCGCCGCCATGGTGCTGGGGCAGCTGGTCGAGGAAGGCAGCTTCTGCATCGGCTGTTCGGACGTGAATTTCATGGAACCAGCGACCGGTGCCATCGGCAGCTTCTCGCAGAATTCGCTGGCCGACATGGCCGCCTGTCAGGTGCGTCACCGGCTGGGCATCCCGCCGCTGACCGGGACCGGCGGCTGCTCGGTCGCCCCGACCTTCAACCAGGACGCGGTGTGGGAGCTGTCCTCGAACATGATGCAGATGTTCTACAACCGCCCGGCGACCTGCGACTACCTCGGCTCGCTGGATCAGGGGCTGACCTTCTCCGAGCACGCGCTCTTGCTCTGCGACGACCTCGCCGGACTGCTGAAGAAAATGTGGGAAGGCGTGCAGGTCTCGCCCGATCAGATCGGCGTGGACATGATCGAGCGGCTTGGCCCGCGCGGCCAGTACCTCGCCGAACCGCACACGGTCGAAAACTGCCGGATGCAGGTGTGGGATTCGCGCTACCTCGGCGCTAACTTCCCGCTCAGCAACAACGACATCCCGCAGGACGATCTCAAGGTCCGGCTCGACGCGGACCTGCAGACGCGGCTGGCAGCCCCCGGGCCGCCGCCGCTGGATCCGGCGCTGCACGCGCGGGCCGGAGCGGTGGTTGACCGCTTCCGCTAGGCGACCCTCCGTCCCCTAGCCCGGCTTGTGGCAGGTGATCAGCACCGGCGCGAGCAGGCCGTCTTTGATCTGGCCGAAGACATTTCCGACTTTCTCCCGGGTATTGGCGCCCATGAGCAGGTGCAGGCCCAGCGGCCCCGGGCCCCCTGCGGCAGCTCCACCCGCACTGCCGCCACCGGCAGCTTGAGCCTCGTTCATCCGCGCGACCATGGCCTCGAAGAAACCAACGGCAAAGTCGCGCTTGGCCTCGCTGGCCTCGATCACCAGACCGGCCGTGTGCAGCGCTGCTTCGTAGGCTGACAGGCTGTCGACCGCGCTGTTCTCCGGCACGTCGGACCAGGGCAGCGGATAGGTCACTGGCCCCTCGCGCTGGGTCATGACGTCGTAGACCACCAGCTTGCCGCCCGGGCGCAGCACGCGCGCGGCCTCGGCCATCATCTTTGGCTTATCGGCGATGTTCATGCCGACGTGCATGACATAGGCGGCATCGAACCCGGCGCCATCGCCAGTGCTGCCATCGCCAGTGCTGCCATCGCTGAAGGGCAGGTCGAGCGCGCTGGCCTGGTGCAGGGTCACGGCCTCCGCCAACCCGACCATGGCGCTGAGCTGGTTGCCGACGGCAACGTAGTCGGCGGTCAGGTCGATGCCCGTGACGTGGCAGCCGAAGGTGCTGGCCATGAACCGCGCCGGGCCGCCGATGCCGCAGCCGATATCGAGCACCCGAAGTCCTGACGCTGCGCCCAGCGCCTCACCGACGAAGCGGCTCGCCTCGCTTCCGCCGATGTGGAACTCGTCGACAGCGCTGAGCGCANTGGCATCGGGGCTGTCGGGGTCGAAGCCGGCGGCGGTCAGGCCGTCNCGGATGGTGCNCAGCAGGTTTTCCCGGGTGTAGTGCGCTTCGACCCGGGCTTCGTCGATGGTNGTCATGGCCTGTGCTCCTGCGTTGTTTTCCCGGCGGGCTGAGGCTGAGACACTTTGCGTGACANCCTTGACCTGCGGGTTGATCTAATGACCATACACTATGTTCCGTACGTAACCGCGCACCAACCCCGGAGCCCAGAATCGCCCATGATTGCCCGCCTCATGCCCGCTCTCCTGCACCGCCTGACCCGGTTTGCATCCGCGCCGGTCGCCGTCCTGCTCGCCCTCACCACGCTGATGCTGACGCTGGCACACCGCCCGGCCGCCGCCGATGACCTGCTGGGCGATCTGGTCTCCCGCCCACTGAGCGTCGCCTTCCTCGGCCCGGCCGACGGCCCCCATNGCCTCAGCATCGACCTCAACACCGGTNACGTCATCACCGAGGCGCCCAATCAGGCCGACCACCAGCAATGGGTGATCACCCCGCTGCCCGCCGGCCAGTACCGGCTGTCCAACGCCATCCTCGGCGAAGACTTCGCCCTGACCGCGCAGGGGCGNGACCGGCCGCTGCTGATGACCCCGGCCGACGGCAGCACCGCGCAGCGCTGGTCCTTCCGCCTCAATGGGGAGGGCTACGAACTGATGACCGGTGACGGCGCGCTCGGCCTGCTNTACGACCCTGCCCACCTGTCCGCGCCGATCCTCGTCGACGCCGGTGAATGCTGCAACGGCTTCCAGAGCTGGGATCTGGACGGTCAGGCCGGGGCCTTCGCCGCCGTCCGCGAAGCCCGCCAAACCAGCGATGGCCTGCTGCCCGAGGCCTGGTCCCAGCCCACCGACCTCANGCCAGAATTTTTCTTCGCCGACGACGTGGTCGAGGCCGCCCGTACCGGGATGGTGGAGACCATGGCCGCCGCGACCGAGGCCTGGGGNAACTTCGGCCCGCTCGAATACTGGGTCATGGGCACCGACCCCGAGGCCGCCAACGCCCTGCTCGACACATTCTGCCAGCGCCGCGATGACCGGGGNGAATGGTCCAAAAACGCCTGCCTGCAGCGCGAGAAACGATCCGAGCACGGCCTGATCTCCTACCAGCAGCTTGGCGCCGATGCCCTCGCCAACGGCCAGCCCNGCGGCAGCGCCGGCCACAATGGCGGCTTCGACTGGGGCATCCACCGCTTTTCCTCCTCCGTCCCGCTGGGGATGAGCGGCCTGCTCGGTGTGCCCGGGGAACAGGAACAGAAGACCGTCCTGCACGAATACTTCCACGCCGTGCAGCACGCCCACGTCCGCGACCTTGACCGCGACGCCCGCGACCGCAAGCTCGGTCCGGTTTGGTGGATGGAAGGCGCGGCCGAATACATGGCCATGACCACCCACGCCCGGCTGCAGGCCGAGGGCAAAATACCGGTCTGGGACAACGGCGACTGGACCTTTAACTTCCGCAACTACCGCAAGAACATGGGGCGCAAGTTCCGCCACGCGTCCGAGGACCACAAGCGCCACGACTGCGTCGCCGAGATGGTTCGGATCGACTACGACAGCCCCTGCCGCAGCTTCTTCTACGACGGGGGAGCCTGGGCGGTGGCGCTGCTGGTCTCCCGACACGGCGAGGCCGTGCTGCTCGACGAGTTCTACCCCCGGCTGGCGAGCATGGATTTCGAGGCAGCCTTTGAAGCCACCTTCGACCAGACGCCCGAGGCATTCTACGCCGAGTTCCGCCCCCTGATCGAAGGCAAGCTCGGCGACGCCCTTGCGCTGCTGCCGACATTCTGACCTTCTGAGGGTCTGACCTTGAGTGCCCCCGACCTTGAGTGCCCCTGACCTTGCGTCAGCGGGGGCCTGACCCAGACCAGACCGCCGGAGCCCGCCGACCATGACAGCCCCTGCCTCTGCCGCCTCTGCCGCCTCTGCCGCCTCTGCCGCCTCTGCCGCAAAAATTGCAGCGATCCGCACCTATTTCGAGCGGCTGACAGCCTCGGATATGGCGGGGGTGCTGGCGCTGTTCGCGCCGGGGGCGACGGTGACCTCGCCCTATCTGGGAACCCTGCCCGCGACCGCGTTTTTCGCCTCGCTGGATCAGGCCTCGGCGCAGAACCGGCTGACTGTGTTCGACGTGCTGCTGGGGGAAACGGGTGACAGCGGTGCGGCGCACTTCGAGTACGACTGGACGCTGGCNAGCGGTGACCGGATCGTGTTCGAGGGCGTGGACTACTTCCGCTTCGCAGCTGCGGCTGATGCCGACGTCGGAGACGCCGCGGGCGAGACCCATTTCACGTCGTTGTCGATCTTCTACGACACCCACCCAGCGAGGGAACAAGTCGGCGATAAATACCAGCGCGCCTAAGGCGGAGGGAGATACCTCCCCCGTCTCCTGACATCAGCGAGGGCAGCGGCGAGAACCGCAGCTGGCTGGCGCTGAATTGACGGCATTCCAGCGAGACCTTGGTGCCCGGCAGCCGCAGACGGATTTCGTTCTCGTAGCCCGGTGCCACCTGACTGGCCAGCAGGACACCGCGCGCGCCGCCGCTGTAGTCCAGCAGCACGTGGGCGTTGTC